>CALNGU010000057.1 GCA_939800445.1 uncultured Bacteroidaceae bacterium
CTCTACGACTTCATCGTCTCCACATTCGGCTGGTGGAGCGACACTTTCACCACGCGCTTCTGCCACTACGGCGAGGTGCTCGCCGACAAAGCCAAGCTGGTGTTCAAGATGAACACGAGTGCGGCGTTGCTCGGTCTCGGTTACATCATAGGACTGAAGTATGCCTTCATAATATTCCTCGGCTCAGCCGTGGTGTGGTGGGTGATAGTCCCCGTGATTTCGCTCATCTGGGGCAATGACGTGCTGTCGATGTGGAATCCTGCCATCACGTCAATCGTCTCCGCGATGTCGCCCGAGGAGATATACAACAACTACGCCAAGAGCATAGGCATCGGGGGCATAGCGATGGCCGGCATCATAGGCATTGTCAAGTCGTGGGGAATCATCAAGAGCGCGGTGGGGCTTGCCGCCAAGGAATTCAAGGGCAAACCCAGCGGCGGCGCGGCCGTGCCAAGGACGCAACGTGACCTGCCGATGAAGATAATCATCGTCGGTGCGACGGTGACAATCATCGCCATATTCCTGTTCCTGCACTTCGGGGTGATGCAAGGCAACCTGCTGCATTCGGTCGTAGCAGTGCTGCTCATCGCCGTGATAGCGTTTCTTTTCACCACCGTCGCCGCCAATGCGATAGCCATCGTCGGGAGCAACCCCGTCTCGGGCATGACGCTGATGACGCTCATCCTGGCCTCGGTGGTCATGGTGGCGGTCGGCCTGCGCGGCACTGGCGGCATGGTCGCTGCCCTCATCATGGGCGGCGTGGTGTGCACCGCACTGTCGATGGCGGGAGGCTTTGTGACAGACTTGAAAATCGGTTACTGGCTCGGCTCGACACCGAGGAAACAAGAGACGTGGAAGTTTGTCGGCACTCTGGTGTCTGCCGCAACGGTGGCGGGGGTGATGATCATGCTCAATGACATCTATGGTTTCGTCGAGACAGCCGAGACCCCCAACCCGCTCGTCGCCCCCCAGGCCAACGCTATGGCCGCCGTCATCGAGCCGCTCATGAATGGCAGCCAGGCTCCATGGTTGCTCTACGGCATCGGAGCTGTGGTGGCTGTCGTGCTGACATTCGCCAAAATCCCCGCCCTCCCCTTTGCCTTGGGAATGTTCATCCCGCTGGAACTCAACCTGCCACTGCTCTTCGGTGGGCTTGTCAGCTGGTATGTCTCCTCGCGCCGCAAGGGCAAAAAGGAGAATGAACGCAGGCACGAGCGCGGGACACTGATTGCTTCGGGCTTCATCGCCGGGGGCGCATTGATGGGAGTGGTCAGCACGTTGCTAAAATTCGTGGGTGTCGATTGGTTCAGCACAGCATGGGCGGCAAGCCCGACGGCGACCGTGCTGTCATTGGTCGCCTACATCCTGCTCGTGACCTACTTCGTGCGCTTGGCTTTCAGCCGTGACAAAAGGTGATTGATTAGGAAACATCTATAAAAACATTAACCGATATGGACAGACTGACAGGACTGTTGTCCCTAACTCTTTTGTTCTCATTGCCGCTGTCCGCACAGTTGCAGGAGAACCGTTACAACGAGATAACCAACCAGAGGCTGACATCCATCAACCGGCAAGAGCCGAGAGCAACGTTCACCTCCTACGACTCTGAGGAAAACGCCCTGCGCAACAACCGGCGTGACGGCACGATGCGGCTCATGCTCAACGGCAAGTGGCAGTTCAACTACGTGGACAGTTTCTCGATGCGCCCGATGAAATTCGATGCGGCATCGCTTGACAAATGCGAATGGCACTACATCAACGTGCCTGGCAACTGGGAATTGCAGGGATTTGGCATACCAATATATGTAAATACACGCAATGAATTCGTGTCTGTCGGCTACCCCGTCTATTGGCAGAAACCTATGCCGCCGCTCGTTCCCGAAGAGTGGAATCCGACTGGGACGTACCGCAGGACATTCACGTTACCCGAAAGTTGGGACGGCAAAGACATCTACCTCAGCGCGGACGGAGTGAGAGGAGCTGCCTACTACTACCTGAATGGTGAATTCATCGGGATGAATAAGGATGCCAAGACACCTGCCCGTTTCGACGTCACCGACCTGGTGAAAACTGGCAAGAACGAGATTTGCATCCAGGTGCACCGTTTCTCGGATGCCAACTACCTTGAATGCCAAGACTTCTGGAGAATCTCGGGAGTGGAGCGTGACATATACCTCTATGCACAGCCCACCGTGCACATCAAGGACTTCCACGTCGGCTCTGACCTGGTGAATGGCTACAAGGACGGCCAGTTCGATTTATCAGTAAAGGTCGATGAAAAGTCTGAATTGTCACTTCGCTATCAGCTCATGGACGGACAAAAGGTGGTTTGCACGCAGACTTTACCCCTGAATGGCGGCACGGAAGTGGAATTTGACACCAAAGTACTGCCGGACGTGAAACCTTGGTCGGCCGAGAAGCCTGCCCTCTACACCCTGCTGCTCACACTCTGCGACAACCAAGGCGGGAAGATAGTGGAATCGACAAGCTGCAAAGTGGGCTTCAGGCACGTGGAAATCTCAGACCGCCAACTCAAGGTGAATGGCAAGGCAATCTACGTCAAGGGTGTCAACACCCATGAACACAACGAGTACACAGGCCACTACATCACGGAAGACCTGATGATGAAAGACCTGGAACTGATGAAACGCTTCAATGTAAACACCATCAGGACTTCGCACTACCCACAACCCGAGCGTTTCTATGAGTTGTGCGACGAATACGGTTTCTATGTCATCGACGAGGCAAACATTGAATCGCACGGTGCGGGCTATGACCTGAGACTCGGAGGCACGTTGGGCAACAACCCATCATTCTACGATGCACATGAATACAGGGTGAACAATATGTACGAGCGTGACAAGAACCACCCGTCGATAATCATCTGGTCGCTCGGGAATGAATCGGGCAACGGCTACAACTTCTATCGACTTTATGAGATGCTCAAGGGGCTGGATGCGACGAGGCCGATACAATACGAGAGGGCAGGGCGTGAGTGGAACACTGACATCTATTGCCCCATGTACCGCACCGTTGACGAGATCATCAGATATGCCAACGACCAGACAGCTACACGCCCCCTCATCCAGTGTGAGTATGCTCATGCCATGGGCAACAGCCTTGGCAACTTCAAGGACTACTGGGAGACAATCGAGGCATATCCCATCCTGCAAGGCGGTTGCATCTGGGACTGGGTGGATCAGGGTTTTGCCCAGACTGACGAGCAAGGCAGGAAGTACTGGGCATACGGCGGTGATTTCGGCCCGATCGGGACGCCCTCGGATGGAGACTTCTGCATCAACGGCATAGTATTCCCTGACCGGAGCATCAAACCACAGACCATCGAGATGGGCAAGGTCTACCAAAACATACGCTTCAAAGGCTTGGACTTGGCGACAAGGACGGTAGCCGTCAAAAACAACTTTGCATTCACCAACACCTCCGACTTCGACTTCTACTATATAATAAAGGAAGACGGCAGACAGGTCGCACGCCATGACATCGACATAGCTCTTGCCCCGGGCGAAGAGAACCGCTTCGCAATCGACGGCATACCAACCGAATTTGACAACAAGACCGAGTGGTTCGTCGAATTCTATGCCATCACCAAGACCGATGCCCCCCTCGTTCCCAAAGGGCACGTCGTTGCCAGCGAACAGTTCTGCCTGAACGAACTCGACCTTGAGCAAGTGGTCAGGCCGCAGGCACAGTACGATGACATCGACGGCAAGCTGGTGTTCAAGGGGAAGAACCACGAGATAACATTCGACAAGACGACAGGCGTGATGGTCTCCTACAAACTCAACGGCAAGGAACTCATACATGACGGCCGTGGCTTCAGGCCATTCTTCTGGCGTGCTCCGATAGACAATGAATATGGAGCTAACCTCCCTATCATCACCGAGCGATGGCGGGAGGCAAGCTATGCCGACCTGCCGCTCACGAGCATCAATGCCGGTGTCGTCAGAGGGTTTGTCAGAGAGGCAGCGCCCAACGGTCCTGCCGGCAACAGGAATGGCCGTGAGCGTGTTGTCTCAAACGTAGTTGTCGAATGCCAGTATGACTTCAAGGACATCAACGCCACCTGCACTGTCAAATACAAGATAGCGAATGACGGCATGGTGACTGTCACCTGCGATTATGTCGGCAGGGACACGTCAGTGCCAATGATTCCGAGGATAGGCCTCCGCATGAATATGGCGCAGGAGTTCTCCGACCTCACCTACTTCGGGCGCGGTCCTCACGAGAATTACATTGACCGCCGGGCTTCGGCATTCGTCGGCGAATACACGACAAGCACCGATGATATGCTGGTGTCATACATCCGTCCGCAAGAGAACAGCCACAGGACCGACGTGCGGTGGTTCACGCTGAGGAATGCCAAAGGTCTCGGACTGCTGTTCGTCTCGCATGACACATTCGAGTTCAACGCCTCGTCCTATCCGCTTGAGACCTTCGACAGCGGGATGAGCATCTTCAACGACCAGCCAATCACCGCAGACACCGACCACCGCCACATCAATGACGTTGAGCGCGGCGACATGGTCGATGTATTCATTGACGGTGCGATGACTGGACTGGGTGGCGACAACAGCTGGGGCAATTATCCGATGA
Source organism: uncultured Bacteroidaceae bacterium (assembly GCA_939800445.1). GTDB lineage: Bacteria > Bacteroidota > Bacteroidia > Bacteroidales > Bacteroidaceae > Avibacteroides > Avibacteroides faecavium. The sequence continues at coordinate 4,615 of CALNGU010000057.1, forward strand.
AGCCGTATCAGGTCAAGCCCGATGCCCACCTCACCTACTCATTCACAATGATACCCCTTGACCGCAAGAGCGACGTGGACAGGCTTTGCAAGACCGTCTATTGACATCTGCCGCAATGCGGACAAACGACAAGAGGCGCGGAAATCATCCCGCGCCTCTTGTTTTGTTTCCGTCCTCAGATACGGACGGTCAATCCTCCTTGTAGAGGACGAAAGCGAAATCGCTCTTGACCATCCTCACCAAATCCTTGTAACCGCCGTCCTTGAGCTTGCCCTCGACCTTTGACATCTGCTTTTGCAAATCCTTCTGATTGTCGTCATAGAAGACGGTGCACACCTTGTCCCTCATGTTCATGCGGTTGGCAAGGTAGAGTTTCATCTGGAGCGAATACTCCGCCTCATGGGGGAGAAAGCCTTCCTCGTTCAGGAAAAGGCTATCGACCGTCTGGATGTCGGTGATGAACGCCGTCGAGTCGGTCAACGAAATCCCCACCCCGAAGAGATAGGCCTGCTTGGGCGCATCGTCTTTCCTGCCCGAAGCCATGGCGCACACCGAAACGGCGAGAGCCATAGCCACAATGTTTAGTCTCTTTGTCATATCCATGTTTCTGTTTATTGTTCCAAATCACTGATGAAAGCCCCTGATGACACGTCGCTCGGCATCCGCCAATCGCCGCGCGGGCTCAGGGACACGGCATCGACCTTCGGCCCGTCAGGCAGGCAAGACCGCTTGAATTGCTGGGCGAAGAACCGCCTGATGAACGTGCCGAGCCACCGCCTGATTGTCGTCTCGTCGTAGATGCCGGCAAAAGCCAGCTTGGCGAGAAACAATATCTTCGCCGGACTGGCCTTGTGCCGCAACATATGGTAGAGGAAGAAGTCGTGCAACTCGTAAGGGCCGACGATGTCCTCCGTCTTCTGTCCCATCTCCTTGCTTCCCTCACCAGGCAGCAGTTCGGGGCTTATCGGCGTGTCGATAATGTCCATGAGGATTGCCTTGACGGAGGCATCGGGCGAAACCGAGGCGAGGTGCGCCACCATCGCCCGCGTCATCGTCTTAGTGATACCTGCGTTGACACCGTACATCGACATATGGTCGCCGTTGTAGGTCGCCCATCCCAACGCCAGCTCCGACAGATCGCCCGTGCCGATGACGATGCCGCCCGTCTGGTTGGCGATGTCCATGAGTATCTGGGTGCGCTCCCTTGCCTGGGCATTCTCATACGTAGTGTCATGCACCGCCGCATCGTGCCCTATGTCGCGGAAATGCCCCAGGCACGCATCCTTGATGCTGACCTCCCTGACCGTAGTCCCAAGGGCGCGCATCAGGGCCAAGGCATTGTTGTAAGTCCTGTCCGTCGTCCCAAAGCCTGGCATCGTGACCGCCGTGATTCCCTCGGCGGGCAAGCCCAGTTTGTCAAAGGTCGCGCGGCACACGAGCAAGGCGAGCGTCGAGTCCAAACCGCCCGAGATGCCAATGACCACGCTGCGGCAACCTATCTGCTTCAGACGCTTGGCCAGCGCGGTCGTCTGGATTTCAAACGCCTCGCCGCATACCTCCGCCCTCTCGTCCTCGTCAGGGACGAATGGCATCGGGTCAATCCGCCGCTCCACCACCGGCACGCGGCTCGGGGCGGCGATGTCGATGACCGCATATCCAGCCCCGGCAGCCCCCGCCGCCGTGCCGAATGTCATGTTGGCACGCCGCTCAGCCCTGATGCGCTCTATGTCGATGTCGGCACAGGTCAGCCTGTCCTCCATCAGGAAGCGCGGCGACTCGGCAATGCACTCGCCACACTCATAGACGAGCCCCTTGCCCGCAAACACCGCGTCCGTGCTCGACTCACCGAAGCCTGCCGATGTGTAGGCATAGGCCGTCAGCGTCTGCGCCGAATGCACCTTGAGCAACGACCGCAGGTAGGCGTGCTTGCGCAGCACCTCGTTGTCCGCCGACAGGTTGGCCACCACCTCAGCCCCGGCAAGGGCAAGCCCCGTGCTCACCGGCGCGGGAGCCCACAAATCCTCGCACACCTCGACACCGAATGTGAAGTCAGACGTGCGGAACAGCAGCCTGTTGCCAAAAGCCGCCTCGTGCCCCGCAAATTCCAGCGTCGTGCAGGCAGACACATCGCTGCCGGTGCAGAACCACCGTTTCTCGTAGAACTCGCCGTAGTTGGGCAACCACTGTTTTGGCACAATGCCCGCCACCTTGCCGCCGAAAAGCACGACGGCGCAGTTGTAGAGCAACGCCCCGCGCCGCACAGGGCAACCGACCACCGCCACGACACCGCGCCCGGCTGTCGCTGCGGCTATGACCCGCACCGCCTCCTCGGCATCATCCAACAGCCTGTCCTGCAACAAAAGGTCGCCACAGGTGTAGCCCGTCACGCACAATTCAGGGAAAAGCACCATCGAGGCCTCCCTCGCATCGGCATCAGCCATCATGGCAATGATGCGCTCCGCGTTGCGATGCGGCTCCGCCACGCTGACCAAAGGCACAGCCGCCGCTATCTTGACAAATCCATGATTCATACCTTATTGATTGAAATGTAGTGTGATGCCGCAAAAATAGTCAAAAGTCGCACACCACTACACCAAAACATCAACGAATGATTGCCCGACGCGCCATCATCCCCCATCGCGACTCCGCCACGGCACCGCCAGCAGCAAACGGCCATGAGGTCAGGCATAAAACTCCACGACACGCCGAGAAAAGTTCCCTCCCTCGGTGCATAAAGTTGGTTGTCTCGGTGCTTCAAGTAAAAACAAAAGTTTTGAACGAACAAACAAAAGTTTTGTTTATATAAACAGAAGTTTTGAATATTAAAACAAAAGTTTTGTTTTTACTTGAAACACCGAGCAAAGGAACTTTTCCCGGCGCGTCGTGGAAGTTTATGTCTATCGTCACGCGATTTCTCCCCTGATCTGCCGGCCTAGATGTTTGGCGGCAAAACTTAGGTAGTATGTATCAGGTGTGTAGAGACGTGCCAGTGGCGCGTCTCTACATCGGGCGGTGCATATCAAACATCGTACGCGTGTGTGCCGTTGCATACAGACGGATTGCGCCAGACACGCTATGCCGCACGCATAAAAAAACAGCGGCGATGCCTCACAATGGGCATCACCGCTGTCTGTCGTCCAGTCTGGCGCGGCGGCACGGTCACTTGTCCAATGCCTCGTAGACCGAATGCTGGCTCTTGAACTCGGGCACCATGGCCTTCATCATCCTGACCAGCTCCATGTCGCTGGCGGTGGTGCTGGCTGCGACCATCACGGCGACTTGGCGGGCGGCGTCGGCGTAGTCGTATTCGCGCACCGTGGCAATCTTGATTTTGGGATGGAACGTGGGCTGGGTGTTCTCCTTCTCGTTGAGGACTTCCTCATAGAGCTTCTCGCCGTCGCGCAGTCCCGTGATTTTTATCTCAATGTTCTTGGCACCGCTGAGCTGTATCATACGCACGGCGAGGTCGTATATCTTGACGGGCTTGCCCATGTCGAAAACGAATATCTCACCACCCGAGCCCATCGTGCCTGCCTCAAGGACGAGCTTGCAGGCCTCGGGGATGAGCATGAAGTAGCGGACGATGTCCTTGTGCGTGACCGTCACCGGGCCGCCGTGCTTGATTTGCTCCTTGAAAAGGGGGATGACCGAGCCGTTTGACCCGAGGACGTTGCCGAAGCGGGTGGTGACAAACTGGGTCACGCCGGCGACCTTGCCGTCCTTGATGGCCTTGTCGAGGCTCTGGACATATATCTCGCAGATGCGCTTAGAGCAGCCCATGACGTTGGTGGGGTTGACGGCCTTGTCGGTGGAGACCATGACGAACTTCTTGACCCCGTGCTTGACCGACAGGTCGGCGATGACGCGCGTGCCGTCGATGTTGTTGCGGATGCTCTCGCCGGGATTGTCCTCCATCATCGGGACGTGCTTGTAGGCTGCGGCGTGGAACACGTAGTCGGGGCGGCTCGCGGCAAAGAGTTCGTCCATGCGCTCCTCCATGCAGATGTCGGCGACGACGGTCTGCGCATCGATGCCGGGCCACTGCCGCGCCATCATCAGGCGGATGTCGTGCAGGGGCGTCTCGGCCTGGTCGATGAGGGTGAGCCGGGCTGGGGCGAACTGTGCCACTTGCCTGACTATTTCGCTGCCGATGCTGCCGGCCGCGCCGGTGATGAGGATGGATTTGCCAGTGAGCTGTGCCTTGACGGCATCGAGGTTGACCTCTATCTTCTCACGGGGCAGCAGGTCCTCGATGTCAACTTCTTTGAGTTGGGCGTGGCTCAGGTCGCTCTTGCCGTCCCACTCCTGCAAGCCGGCATCCATGCGGATTTTCATGCCCGCCTCGAGCAGCCTGCCGACCATCTCGGGATTGTTGCGGATGGCATCATTTTTCAACGGCGAGACGAGCAGGGTCTTTGTCTTGAGACGCTTCATCTCCCTCACGAGGTTCTCGTCATTGGGATAGACCTTGACTCCCATCAGGTAGCGGCCAGGCATATCAGAATGGTCTGACACGAAGCCGGTTAGGACGAATGACGACGACTCCTGGTTCTTGATGCTCTTGGCCAAGCCTACGCCACCGGCCTTTACACCATATATGAATACACGCTTGGCACGCTTCTGCCGATAGGTGGAATCGTACAGGAATTTCACCAGCACCCTCACCGACCACAGCAGGGCGGTCGCCAACAAGGCTGCGATGCCCAAGTCCCTTGCCCTGATGGGGGCAAGCCACTCGTCGGAATGTAACATATATTTTACACCCAAAGTAAGCAGCAACCCAGTTAACATTGCAAAGCCAATGCGTTGCAAATCGACAAACGATGAATAGCGGATGACACCGGAGTAGGTATGGAACAATCTGAAACCAATAATGTAGAACACCAAATAGAAGCCGAAAGCCCCCGCCAACACGCCGAAATGCTGGAGCGTGAAGAGCACACCGTTGTTCAACGCGTAGACAAGGAAGTCCGCGCAAAGGACAAGCAGGCAGTCCAGCAACAGGATGCCCCAGTAGGGCAACGCATTCCTGGAGAAATACCAATTGGTGAGTTTTGAAATCATTCCCATAACCTATATCCTTATTTATTGAATACTATCTTTTATTGCCCGCACGATGAGTTCCACATCTTCGTCAGTAACATACGGTCCAGCAGGCAAGCACAGTCCCATCTTGAACAGCTGCTCGGAAGTGCCGTCCACGTAGCATGGATTGTCCTTGTAGACCGGTTGCTTGTGCATCGGTTTCCACAACGGACGTGACTCGACACCTGCCGCATCAAGAGCCATGCGCATTGCCTCGACATTCTTGTTGGACTCGCAGTCGGTGTGAGGATTTGATGCCGCATGGGTTACGCCGGCTGCACCGCCGACAGCCCCTTTGACAGTCATCTCATAGGCGTGCTCCTCCCCTTTCACGTGCAAATCCGGGGCAAGCAAGATGTTAACGAGCCAGAAGTTGCTGTCATAACGCGGGGACGGATTGTCATGGAGTGTGATGCCTGCCACATCTTTAAGCAGCTCCTTATACAAAGCATGGATGTGCTTGTGATGGGCGATATGCTCGTCAAGCACGGTCATCTGTCCACGACCGATGCCGGCACAGATGTTAGACATACGGTAGTTGTAGCCTATCTCCTCATGCTGGTAGTAAGGATAGGATTCGCGGGCTTGGGTCGCATAGAACATTATCTTCTGCTTCGCCTCATCGTCAGGACAAATCAACGCGCCGCCACCGGAAGTGGTAATCATCTTGTTGCCGTTGAATGACAATACTCCATAACGTCCGAATGTGCCGCACACTTGCCCGTCATAACGGCTGCCCAAGCCTTCTGCAGCATCCTCGATGACCGGAATATCATATTTTGCTGCAACAGCGCAAATCTCACCTATCTTAGCAGGCATCCCATAGAGATAGACGGGAACTATCGCCTTGGGTTTTCTTCCCGTAACAGCCATGCGGTCAATGATGGCCTGCTCGAGCAACTGCGGGTTCATGTTCCAGGTATCCTCCTCGGAATCCACAAACACTGGTGTCGCCCCCAAATAGGTGACTGGGTGTGATGATGCACAGAACGTGAAACTCTGAACGATTACTTCATCCCCGCGCCCTACTCCACAAGCCAGCAATGCCAAATGCACGGCGGCAGTGCCGGCAGAGAGTGCGACCACCTTTTTGTCCAACACACCTTGAGAGACACCCTGCTTGTCATTTACAAAATGCTCCAAGTCCGATTCAAATCCATTTACATTCGGTCCGAGCGGCACCACCCAATTGGTGTCGAATGCCTCTTGGATATAAGCCATCTCATTGCCACTCATGTGGGCGAGACAGAGGTAGATTCGTTTGCTCATAATCAAATTTCTATTTTATTCTTTACTTTCTAAAAGTTTCAAATTCTTGATTACTTTACATCTATTACCAACAGCCAAAACACCATCCGGAATATCTCTTGTCACAACAGAGCCAGCTCCTATTATACTCCATTTCCCTATTTTAATCCCAGGTATTATTATTGTTCCAGCCCCAATCCATGTTCCTTCCCCCACAGTCACATTCCCACAAAGCGTAGAATGCGGAGATATATGAGCGAAATCACCTATCTTGCATTCATGGTCAACAGATGCACCTGTATTGACAATGCAATGTTTTCCAATAGTTGCACAAGCCTGTACAATCGCGCCTTGCATCACAACTGAACCCTCTCCAATTGTAGCTGATGGAGAAATTATTGCCGAAGGATGTACAGCTGTTGCAAAATCCGAATTGAGTTTTTCAACAATTTTTTTCCTAATTGAATTATCACCAATACTTACAATAAAAGGAGACAATCCTCTATACTCATGCAATACTGGATAGCCTGACAATAAATCAATTTCCATATTGTCATCCACTAAAGCATCGATCTGTACACAAGATGCGGTCAAGATATCAATTATAACTTTTGCATGACCACTTGCACCATATAAATACATATTAATTGTTCCCTTTAAATGGTTCCATCGTTACAGAAGTTTCTGAAGATATACCCTCCCGAACAATGACTTTTTTCAATGTAATAAATATAATCTTTAAATCTAATACGAAAGAACAATGGTCAACATACCACACATCCAACTTAAATTTCTCAGCCCAAGATATAGCATTGCGCCCATGACACTGCGCCCATCCGGTGATGCCAGGACGCACTTCATGACGACGAGCTTGCTCTTTGTTATACAATGGCAAATATTGCACAAGCAATGGGCGAGGACCAATCAATGCCATGTCACCTTTTAACACATTGATAAGTTGTGGCAACTCGTCAAGAGATGTGGAACGTACAAACTTGCCAACCTTTGTTAGCCGCCGTTCATCAGGCAACAAATGACCATCGGTATCTCGTTCATCCGTCATAGTCTTAAACTTAATGACCTTGAAAATTTTGCCGCCTTTGCCTGGTCGCTCTTGGAAGAAAAACGCTCCAGCTCCCTTGTTTGCAAAGTGCAACCAAATGGCGATGACAAGGAGTATCGGCCAGATGACCAACAAGGCACAGAGAGCAATTAAAAAGTCAAGGAAGCGTTTAAAACAATGCTTATACATATCTAATTCATTATTTCATCATAAAAATCATACAAGCATTTGCAGACATATCCACGTTCAAAACGCGATGCAATCATTGACCGTGCCTGTTCTGCCATCCTTTTGGTCGCAGCCTTATCAATCAACATCTGCTCCATTGCGCCATAAAGGGTATCCTTGTCTCTCGGTGGAACAATGATGCCATTTTCACCTTGAGATACTATCTCACGCGAGCCATTAATGTCTGTCACTATACTTGGGAGTCCCATTGCTCCAGCCTCCAGCACCACATTTGGGAAACCCTCCCGATAACTTGGGAAAACAAGGCAATCGCTTGCCGCATAACAAACTATGAGATCTTCGCCGTATTTTGCACCTAAGAGTTCGATTACTTCATTGTTTTGTTTGATCAAATCCATCGTTTCAGGCTTGAGCGGGTCTAAAGCATTCTCAAAAGTGCCTACCAATCTCAAACGAATGTTTGGATATTTTTCCAATAACGCACAAAAAGCAGCAACTAATTCGTTAATTCCTTTATCACCCACAATACGACCTACAAATATAAAGGTAAAGCATCCGTCATCACGCATCTTAGATGCAGCCACCATAATCTCAGGGCGGCGACTGAACTGCGCCATATCAACGCCGCGCACGTTACCATAACCAAGGACACGCATCTGTTTCTTGGTAACATGACTCAAGTCATCCTTGACACCTTGTCCCTCGGGGATTATATGCGTTGCACAAGCGCATGTAACCCAATCTGTAAACATCAGTAGCCTGCGTGACAAGCCTTTTGCCGTAGGCCACACTAACCCTGTAAAAGTATGGATACGGCGCGGCACCCGTGTTATCCATGCAGCGACCATGCACAACAAACCAGCTTTGGGCGTCATCGAATGAACCATATCAGGCCTTTCCCTGCGAAAGACTTTTATCAATTGCCATAATGAGCGCAAATCCTTAAATGGCGATATACGCCGATACATATAAACCCGATGCCCCACCAATTCATACTTCCGGCAAACTTCATCAATATGCTTACCGGGCGAAGAAAGAATCTGCAGGTCATACTTATCCTTCAGATAGGGTATCATCGGCTCGACAAATCCTAACGACCCATCTACTGTAACAGAGCGTATTATCTTCTTTTTCATAGAGCTACACTTCAGCTATTGGATAATATTTTTTTGATTTTAAATAAGATGATAAACAACCAAGCCATCTTATATTTTACTGCAAGGAATCTAATTTTCCCTTTTTTTGAGAATGCATTTAAATTGATATAAGGAATAATTTCATCACTTTCAGGATAAGTCTTACGATATTCACGCAAACCTTTATAATTATCAGTAATCAAATTTATTCTAGCATAAAATTTTAATGCTAAAGATGTTTTTTTAAATTCTTCCATATCGGGCTTATCTTTGAAAAAAGCATCTATACGCAGTGCACATTCAATCATCTGCCTGACCGCTTCATTTGAGTAGGATCTTGTCATTGCTTTTTGATTAGCTCTATTATAATGATAATATG
>CALNGU010000058.1 GCA_939800445.1 uncultured Bacteroidaceae bacterium
GGAACCATATAAACAACTGTACTACAATATTTTAATTTATAGAACTCCTCTTAAATTAAAGTATTATGAGAAGGTGTTACCGCATTTTCTTGGTTTGTGTCTCGGTGCTGTTTGTGAGCATCGGCATGATGGCACAGACAGGTCGAACGTTTGGCAGTAGTGCCGGGTTGTCCAACTACAATCCGTGGGGATTTGACAAAGCACGTCCCGTGGCGGCGCAGCAGGCCGGCACAGAGGTGCAAGCCCCGTTGGCGGACGATGAGCCGTTGGTGCTCTATGGCGCATTGGTGCAACGCAACTCTTGGAACGACCAAGGTGTCGGGAGGTATGGCATGTACAGCTTCAACGTGACCACGGAGCAGTCGCAGCTCGACTTCAAGCCGCTGTTCTATGACGAAAGGATGACTTCCACCAATTCAGGAGTCTATGTTGACGGCAAGTACTACCTGTTCTACAGCGAGGTACTGTACGGCTATATGTTCAATGGCTTATATGTGATTACTTTCGATGCGGAGACCGGTGAGGTCTTGAGTGAGGTCAAGGTTGATGGGGCGTCGCAGTCGGATATGCCCTACTCGTTGACCTATGACCCGGTGAGCAAGTCGGCCTATGGCTATTGCCAGCGCAATGGGGAATACCATTTGTGCAAGGTAGACCTTGCAACGGGCAAAGTCCTGGAGGATGTGGGCGCGATGCTTGACGATGTGTTCTTCGTCATGCAGTTCAATCAGACAGGTATCCTTTATGGCATCTCCAACAGGGGCAACCTTTACACCATAGACACTGCCACTGCTGCCTGCACGCTCATCGGTTCGACCGGATGGCAGCCGCTGTTCAACCAGTCGGGTGCGATAGACCAGCGTTCCAACCGTATGTTCTGGGCTTACTATACGCTCAGTCAGGGGGCATTGCTCGAGGTTGACCTCGCTACGGCCGAGACCACCAAGATCGTGGACTTCCCCGATGGCGAGAACTTCATCGGTCTCCACACCCGCACGGCTCTGGCGGACGACCAGGCTCCGGCACAACCGCAGGAACTGAACGTCACGTGGTCGGCTCCCGGCAGCCTGACCGGCACGCTGACGGCGAAAGCCCCCGTCCAGACATTCGACGGCGGCGAATTGACGCAGGACGTTGACCTGGTGTTCCTCGTCAATGAGCAGGAGGTCGGCCGTGCCACTGGCATCGCTCCGGGTGCTGAGGGCAGCTATGATCACACTTTTGCCGCCGAGGGCGCATACCGTGTCAGCGTGATGGCGGTCATCGGTGAGGACGAAAGCCCGAAACTGACCATAAACACCTATGCAGGCTATGACACGCCGCAGCCTGCTACAAACATTGTCCTCGACCTCAATGAGGAGACTGGAGAATACACTCTCACTTGGGAAGCTCCAGGTACGCTCGGTGTCAACAATGGTCTGGTCGATGTCGCCGACCTCACCTACCGCATCATTGAGTATCCTGCCGGAAGGGTTGTGCATGAGAACTACGAGGGGACGACCCTCAGCGGGCAATTCACCACGCCCAGCTTGCAGAACTACTCATTCGGTGTCGTTGCCATCTCGCATGGCAGGGAGAGTGCCGAGGCGGGGTCAAACCGCGTGCAGTATGGCGGCGCAATATCTGCCCCCTACACTGAGGACTTCAACACCGACTTGACATGGGAACTCTACAAGGTCGTCGATGCCAACCACGACGGCTACACTTGGACGTGGGCTGACGGTCGTGCCGCTTACCAAGGCATGGAATGCCCCAACCAGGCGAGCGACTGGCTGTTTACCCCGGCTGTGAAAATGAGGAAAGACATCACATACTCCATCTACGTCACCTTCGACGGTGGATATTGGCAGACCGAGAGCTTCAAGATTGTCGCAAGCCCTGGTACGGATCTGACCAATCCGGGGATGGAAGTGCTCTATGACAAGACACAGGAGTTCAACTACGGTCAGGTGCAGGGTGATTTCACTGCTCCTGAGGATGGCGAATACTACTTCGGCTTCCAGTGCTACAGCGGTGCAGGAATCCGTGGCATACAGATAGACAGCTACAGTATCGTCGCATCCGAAGCTCCGGATGCACCGGCCAACGCGACAGACTTCACCGTGACGCCTGCCGAGCTTGGTGCGTTCAGTGCCACATTGTCGCTCACGGCACCGACGACGACGGTCGAGGGCGAACCTTTGTCTGAAGGCGACATCACTTCGATTTCTATCTACCGCAGGGGTGAGTTCGTGCCAATCCACACATTCCACGACCCAGCTCCAGGTGAGGAACTGACGTATGTTGATGATGAGGCTATCCACGGTGTGAACTACTACAATGCCGTTTCCTATGGCCCGACAGGCAACAGCGGTGGCGTCGAGGCCGAGTCTTGGGTAGGTGAGGATTATGCAAGCGCACCTCTCAACTTCGAGGCAGTCGTCAACCGCGATGACATGACGGTGGACTTCAGCTGGGAACGCCCGAGCGGCGGTCTGCACGGCGGCTACATCAATTGGGAGACGACGACCTATACGATACAGTTCCTGATACCTGAATTGACAGAGAGCATCCTGGACATTGCTGCTGGCATCACGGAGTTGAGCTACACTGATTCTGATGTGATGAGGACTTTCCTTGAGATGAGTGACCAGTATGACATCATCTTCATTGTCTCGGCTGTCACCAGTGCCGGGATGGGTCAATATGCGACGGCCGACAGTTCGACGGGCGATGCTTATGGGTTGCCCTACTGGGAGTCCTTCTCCAATGGTTACTTGACTACTGCCCCGTGGACAATCCTTTCCGACCAGGAGACATCGGCCGACACGTGGTTGCTTACCACAGATGACACGACACCATTCGGCGTCATGTCCTATGACAACGACGGCGGAGCTGCCATGTGCTACCAGCCTGAGATGGATGCCGACTGTCGTCTGATTGGACCACGCATCGACCTTGCGGGGACGACAGAGCCAATCCTGCGCTTCTATATGTACCACGACGTTTCGGTCAGTGAGAACAACTACTTGCAGATGGAGGTGCGCTACGAGACAAGCGACAAGAGCGACTTTGTGGCCATTGGCGAACCCATCCTGGTCAACAATGGCAAGTACGGTTGGCTGATGCACGAGCTGCCGTTGTCCGACCTGATTGAGGACGGGGAGTTCCGTCTCACGTTCCATGGCTATGTGGAGGCTGGCGTTGACTTCTATGTTGACAACATCGCAATAAGGGAAAAGACCGAGTGGGGCTATCCCACCGTCAATGACCTCCGTGGCGAAGCTGTCGATGGGCAAGGTGTCCGCCTGACGTGGTCGCAACCGTCATTTGGCGAATCCTACACGCTGGAGGGCTATGAAGTCTATGTCGATGAGCAACTCGACAATGCCGAGCTCGTGACAGGCACCGAGTATATGGTCGATGTGCTTGACGGCACCGAGCATACGTTCTACGTCATCGCCGTCTACACCGACGGCAAGTCGGAGATGTCCAACGTGGTAGAGTTGACAGCTCCCTCGGGCATCGGCGAGAGCACTCTTGACAATGTCGTCGTCACTACGGGCGAAGGCTGCATCATGGTCTACGTGGCCGATGGCGAAGCAGATGTCACTGTCAGCACCGTCGATGGCCGCATCGTCAACCAAGGCAATGTGGCTGGCACGGCAAACGTGGCTGTCGAGGATGGAGTCTACATCGTCAACGTTGACGGCAATATATATAAGGTAATGGTCCGTTGACAAACCAACCTGCTGAGTGTCCTCCCCCGCCAAAGGGGAGGGCATGACGCATAAAAACACGAAGAGATGAACAGAAAGATATACGTGGCGGCAGCATTCATGTCCCTTGCCCTGTGCGCCACGGCACAGCAGATGAGGGTGCAGGGGACATTGCCCGACCTGCAAGCATCGCCTGTCGTGACTGCCGTGCATGATGCTGCCAATTACGTGCCATGGGGCTATTGCCAGGACGACGTGCAGTTCAGCGTGGGGCGCGGCTTTGAGGAAACCATGTCGGCCGCCATCCTCATCAACCGTGACGACATGGGCGACTACAAGAACGCCGACATCCTCGGCATACGCTTCGGTCTCGCGGCGGAAGCCGGCGGTGTCTCGGCATTCATCAAGGCCTGCGATGCCGAAAACCTCTCATTCGATGTCGAGAATGTCAAGGAGGAATACGTCGGCGAGGCAGGCATAGGCTTCACCGAGGTCAGGTTCGCCGCCCCGTTCCGCACCACTTCCGACTACCTGATAGTGGGCTACACCGGCACGGGGACCAACTTCGTCGGCTTTGACGGCGGAGTCACCGATGCCGACGCCTGCTATGTCAACATCGGCGGGCAGTGGGGCACGGTTTACGAGACTGCCATAGCTCAAAGCTGGGGCTCGCTCAGCATCCAGCTTCTGCTCGGCGGCGAGGGTATGCCCGAGACCGAGATGGAGATGGTCGAGGTGCTGACCACCAAGGTCGAGCAGAACCGACCGTTCACCCTGCGCGGTGTCGTCGCCAACATGACCAACACGGAGGTGACACGCTATGAGATAGCCTGGTCGGCCAACAACGGCGCGGAGACGACAGCCGAGTTCACCACCGCCATAGGGGCGCAAGAGCGCGACACCTTCGCCATCGAGATGCCTCCATTCACCGCCATAGGCAACAACGCCGTCATGGTCAGGATTGCGTCGGTCAACGGAGGTTCCGACAGCGACGCAAGCAACAACACCATCGTGCAGTCCATCAACTGCATCGAGGAGGGCTGTTTCTTCCCCCGCACGATGGTGATGGAGGAATCGACGAGCGTCTACTGCGGCTACTGCCCCAAGGGCATCGTCGTCATGCAGTCGTTGTCGCAGCGTTACCCCGACGACTTCATAGGCATTGCCATCCACTCGGGCTCGATGGGCGCTGACCCGATGACGGTCTACGACTACGACGAGGCCATCAACGGGCTCTACCTTGAGGACGGGCTGCCCAACTGCATACTCAACCGCAAGTACGAGTACAGCGGCGACCCCATCTACATGGACCAGTGGTTTGAACGCGAGATGAAGTTCAATTCCCTCGCCGTCGCCGATGTCGAGCTCACGTCGGTTTCACGGATAGGCGAGGGCGGCATAACCGTCACCACCCGCACCACATTCGCCAGCGACCAGTCGGGTGTCGCCTACCGCCTCGCGTTTGTCCTGCTGGAGAATGGCGTGGCATCGTCGCAGCCGCAGCTCAACTACTTCTCCGGCGGCGAGTCGATGGGCGGATGGGAGAATTTGCCACGGATGGTCGATATGCCATTCAACGATGTGGCGCGCGGCATCTGGGACTTTGACGGCATTGAGGGCAGCATCCCGTCGGATGTGGTGAAGAAGACTCCTTACGAATTCACCTACACGATGCTCCTTGGCGACAAGGGTGCAATCGTGCAGGATGAGGATTCGCTCGAGGTCGTCGCCCTGCTCATTGACCCAGTGACCGATGAGATACTCAACGCCGACAAGCGTCCCGTGGGCTATGTCAGTGGCGTGGCATCCGCGCCGTCCGTTGACGAGCCGGTTGTCTACGTTGCCGACGGCAGCATCAAGGTCGATGGCGGATGCGACCGCCTGACCGTCTTTGGCGTGAGTGGCGTGCAGGTGGCCAACCGCGACCTGCCCCGTGGCATCTATGTCGCTGTCGTCGAGCGCGGCGGGCAGCGCATTGTCAGCAAGGTGCTGGTGAGATAGGCATCAGTCCATCACCAGTCATCCCGGCGGCCAGGCATTCGGCGCGTGCCTGGCCGCCGTCTTTGTGCAGCCTCCACAGTGCTTGGCGGCTGCGGTGTCAGGGGGCAAAACTCCATGGTTCGCCGAGAAAACTTCCACCACGCGCCGAGAAAAGTTCCTTTGCTCGGTGAGTAAAGTAAATTCAAAACTTCTGTTTATATAAACAAAACTTTTGAATGAACTTTACTCGCCGAGCAAAGGAACTTTTCTCGGCGCGTGGTGGAAGTTTATGTCTATTGTCACTGCATTTGTCCCCCTGTCGTGCCGTCCAGAGTGCTGCGAGGGGATGCCGGGAGGCGGCGGACGGTGGTGATGCGCCGTCCCGCGCATTCCGCGACACCGCGCCGACCGGCGGGGAATGGCGGCGGGGATGGGGCTGGCTGCGTGGGACATATCGCTCGGGGTGGTTTCGGGTGTGGATAATTTACGCTAACTTTGCGGGCGTAAACGAATGGTCGCAATTGACGATGGCAATGAAGTTTTCGATAATTATCCCCGTCTACAACCGCCCGGGCGAGGTGCGCGAGCTGCTGGAGAGCCTGGCGCGGCAGACGGTCAAGTGCTTTGAGGTTGTGCTGGTCGAGGATGGCTCGACGGTGCGCTGCGACGAGGTGGCGCGTGAGTTTGCCGGGGTGGTGGACGTGCGCTACTTCTACAAACCCAACTCGGGGCGGAGCTTGACGCGCAACTACGGGATGGAGCGGGCGACGGGTGACTACCTGGTGTTCTTCGACTCGGATTGTGTGATACCTGAACACTACTTCGAGACGCTCGTGCGTGAGCTGGAGGCGGACTATTCCGACTGCTTCGGCGGGCCGGACAGGGCGCACGAGTCGTTCACGGTGCTGCAAAAGGCGATAAGCCACTCGATGACGTCGTTCATCACGACGGGCGGCATCCGTGGGGGGAAGCGTGTGCTGGACAAGTATACGCCGCGCACGTTCAACATGGGTATGTCGATGGAGGCCTACAGGCGCGTCGGCGGTTTCAATGATATGTTTGGCGAGGACATCGACCTGAGCTTGCGCTTGCAGGCTGCGGGCTTCCGCACGCGGCTGATCAGGGATGCCTACGTCTACCACAAGCGGCGGGTGAGCCTGCGGTCGTTCTACCGCCAGGTCAATGTCTTTGGCCGTGCGAGGATTGACTTGCAGATTGCGCACCCGGGGTCTATGAAGCTGGTGCACACTTTCCCTGCACTCTTTGTCGTGGGGACGGTGGTGCTGGTGCTGGCTTCGCCTTGGTGGCCGTGGACGTTGCTGCCCTTGGGGCTGTTGCTCGTCATCCTGCTGGTCGAGGCGTTGGCCGTGACGGGCAGCGTGAGGATAGCCTCGCTGTCGGTGGTCACGAGCCTGGTGCAGCTGTGGGGCTATGGTTGCGGCTTCCTGTCGGCGTTTTTCAAGAAGATTGTCCTCGGCCGTCGTGACGATGCGTCGGAGCTTGACCGTTTGTACAAGAAGAAATGAGTGTGTTGCGTATGGACCCGATGAGAATCATAGACACCTATTACTACAACAACGACGCGCTGCGTGACATCCTCGTGCGGCACAGCCGTGCGGTGGCTGCCAAGGCGTTGGATGTCGTTGACCGCCATCCCGAGTTGGGGCTTGACCGCCAGTTTGTCGCCGAGGCGGCTATGCTGCACGACATAGGCATTTTCCTGACCGATGCGCCGTCGATCTGTTGCCACGGCACTTACCCCTACATCTGCCACGGTTATCTTGGGGCAGATTTGATGAGGTCGTTGGGCTATGACCGTCATGCCTTGGTGTGCGAGAGGCACACGGGGGCTGGCATTTCGCTCCAGACCATCATCGACAAGGATTTGCCGCTGCCGCACCGCGACCTGCGCCCCGTGTCGATGGAGGAGCAGGTGGTTTGCTATGCCGACAAGTTTTTTTCCAAGACATCCCTGGACAAGGAGAAGAGTGTGGAGCGTGCCTTGCGCAGCATCTCCAAGTACGGCGAGGAGGGTGTCGGACGTTTCATGACTTGGCTGCGGTTGTTTGGTTGATGGCTGAGGTTGTTAAATGGATGACGGGCAGGGTGATATTCGATTATAATCCCTAATTTTGTCGGCTAAAGCGCGAATTCCGATTTGAAGGTAAGACTGGACATATCGTTATCATTCATCCTTATGTTGGTTCTGGCATCCGCTTTGGGTGCGTTGCCTTCATCGTCAAGGGCGGCGATGGCGTTTGCCGCAAACGATTCGATAGCACTTCCCGACACATTGCTCCTGCCTGATTCGCTTTTTGCCGACAGTCTCATGGTGGCCGACACCGCGAGGACTGACACCGTGGAGGAGAAGAAGGAGGCGATAGATGCCCCAGTCATCTACGAGGCGACCGACTCAATCGTCTTCACCCGTGAGGGGTTCGCCTGGCTCTATGGCAAGGCGAAGGTGAATTACCAGGACATACAGCTCGATGCGGCAATCATCAAGATGAATATGGACAGCAGCACCGTCTATGCCGAGGGGGTCAAGGACTCGACGGGTGTCATCTCGGGCAAGCCGGTGTTCACCGACGGGAGCGATCCATACGAGTCTGAGACGATGCGCTACAACTTTGACACCAAGAAAGGTTACATCACCAACGTCACTACACAGCAAGGCGAGGGTTTCGTCACCAGCCAGGACTCGAAGAAAGGCCCTGACGATGAACTGTATATGAAGAACGGTTGGTACACCACCTGCGACAACCACGAGCACCCGCACTTCTACCTGAAACTGACAAGGGCGAAAATTAAGCAGAAAAAGAACGTGGTCTTCGGCCCCGCCTATATGGTGGTCGAGGACGTGCCGTTGCCCTTGGCGATACCTTTCGGCTTTTTCCCGTTCACCGACAGCTATTCTTCTGGGTTCATAATGCCGTCCTTCGGCGATGAGTTGCAGAAAGGTTACTATCTGAGCGGCGGGGGATATTATTTCGCAATCAACGACAAGGTAGACCTGAGGTTGACCGGAGACATCTACACCAAAGGGTCGTGGGCGTTGGGAGTGCAGTCCAATTACACGAAAAGGTATAAATTCTCGGGCAACATCGACGCACACTACCAGGTGACAATCACCGGGGAGAAGAATATGCCCGACTATGCCGTCGCCAAGGACTTCCGCATCAACTGGACGCACCGCCAGGATGCGAAGGCCAATCCGTACAGCACTTTCTCGGCCAGCGTCAACTTCTCGACCAGCAGCTATGACCGCAACAATACGGAGAGCCAGTACAATTCGCAGCTCTATTCGCAAAACACCAAGACGTCGAGCATCAGTTACACCTACACTACACCTAACCAGAAGCTGACCATCTCGACCTCGTTCAACTTGTCCCAGACGACGCGCAACCAATCGTTGTCCATGACGCTGCCCAACCTGAACATCAGCCTCCGCAAGATTTACCCCTTCAAGCGCAAGCACGCCACGGGCAAGCAGAAGTGGTATGAGAAAATCTCAATCGGCTACACGGGCCAGATCCGCAACACCATAACGACGCAGGAGAATGCACTCTTCAAGACCAATCTCTTGAAGGATTGGCGCAACGGCATGAGCCATTCAGTGCCTATCAGTGCAACGTTCCAGTTGTTCAAGTATATAAATGTGACACCATCGTTCCAGTACAATTCCCGCTGGTATCCCAGCAAGGTCAAGCGTCATTGGGACTATGAGAACAACCGCGAGGTGCAGGACACCATCTACGGCTTCAACCGTGTGGCGTGGTACAACTTCAGCGTGGGGCTGAACACTAAGCTCTACGGCTTCTACAAGCCGCTCAAAGCCATCTTCGGGGACAAGATACAGATGATCCGCCACGTCTTCACGCCGACCGTCTCGTTCAGTGCCGCGCCTGATTTCGGCAAGCACCGCTACGGCTACTACGACAGCTACAGCTACGTGGACGAGTATGGTGAGACAATCACCCGTGACTACAGCCTCTATTCGCACGGACTTTTCGGCACTGCGCCGAATGGCTTGCAGGGCAACATCAACATGAGCATCTCAAACAACATAGAGATGAAGGTCAAGTCCGACCGCGACACGACCGGTGTCAAGCTGATCAGCCTCATAGACGATTTCACGGCAGGCATCTCCTACAACATCCCCACGCGCCGATGGTCAGACATGAATATGAGCATCCGCCTGAAGCTGTGGAAGAACTTCACGCTCAACCTCAACTCGACATTCTACACCTACGCCTACGAGTTTGACAAAAACGGCAACGTGGTCGTGGGCGACCGCACCGAATGGTCGTACGGACGATTCGGACGCTTCGGGGGCATCAGCCGCTCGTTCTCATACACCTTTGACAACAACACGTGGGAGAAGTGGTTTGGCAAGGATGACGAGAAGGAGGATATAAAGAAAAACCACGATGCCCAGTCAGCCCCTGTCGAGGGAGGACAGCCTGCCAGTCTCGACGGCGGAAAGCAAAAGGAGGACGCGCGGCTGGACAAGGACGGGTATATGAAGATAAAAATCCCATGGTCGTTCACCATCAGCTACTCGTGCTCGATGACCGAGGACCGTTCAAAGCCCATCAACACCAAGACGATGCGCTACCCGTTCCGCCTCATCCACAATCTCTCGGGCAACGGCAACATAAAGATTGCCAACCGCTGGAGCTTGAACGTCAACACGTCCTACGACTTCGAGGCCAAACGCCTCGCCCAGACCACGCTCAACGTGGCACGCGACCTGCACTGTTTCCAGATGTCGGCCAGCATACAGTTGGGCTACTTCAATTCCTATTATTTCACCATCCGCGCCAACTCCTCGCTCCTGCAAGACCTCAAGTGGGAGAAACGCAATTCACGCAGCCAGAACATCGTGTGGTATTGACACGCCGCCACGTGCCTTAGCCCCGTGCGCTTGCCAGTCGGCAGGTTGTCATGGCGTGCGTCGCTTGTCATGCGGAAAGTCATCCTTTGTTAGTGCCACTAACAAACCTTGTTAATGCGACTAACAAAGGATGACTTTTGCAGGCTCGTCAGACCATCGCTCCCGCATCATGCGGCGTGGTGGAAACGAAGTCGGGAAGCAGTCAGGTGTGTGCCCCTGAAAACTTCCCGAATCCGTCTGTCGTCTTTTGGTTTATGCCGCTGCTCCCGCGCCTTTACCAGTCGATGGGGGCGGTGCCGTGGGCGGTGAGCCATGCGTTTGCCTTGCTGAAATGCTTGCAGCCGAAGAAGCCCCGGTAGGCGGACAGTGGCGAGGGGTGGGCGCAGGTCAGGATGCAGTGCTTGCTTTGGTCAATCAGTGCGCTCTTGGCACGGGCGTATGCCCCCCAGAGCATGAAGACGAGGTGGTCGCGGTGTGCGGAGAGCTGGGTGATGGCAGCGTCGGTGAATTGTTCCCAGCCTTTGCCCTGGTGCGAGCCGGCCTGGTGTGCGCGGACGGTGAGTGTGGCGTTGAGGAGCAGCACTCCCTGCGATGCCCAGCGTGACAGGTCGCCGTCGGTGGGGATTGGTCGGCCGAGGTCGTCGGCTATTTCCTTGAAAATGTTCTGCAACGACGGGGGGAAGTCGGTGCCGGGGTTGACGGAGAAGCACAGGCCGTTGGCCTGCCCGTCGTCATGGTAGGGGTCTTGCCCGATGATGACCACCTTGACCTTGTCGAAAGGGCAGAGGTTGAATGCGTTGAATATCAACCGTCCCGGCGGGAATATCTGGCGTGTGGCGTATTCGCCTTTGACGAAGTTGACCAGTTGGGCGAAGTATGGTTTGTCAAACTCGCTTTGCAGGTGTTGCCGCCATGCTTCCTCTATCTTGACTGTCATGATGATGTGTGGTGTGGGGTTGTGTGTTTATTGTTCGTCGTCCTCGTCGTCCATGTCGAACTCAAAGTCGCCGTAGAATTCGGGCATCATGAAGTCTTCGAGTTCGCGGCGGTCTTTCTTCGTCGGCCTGCCT
The DNA here is from genome assembly GCA_939800445.1 of uncultured Bacteroidaceae bacterium. GTDB lineage: Bacteria > Bacteroidota > Bacteroidia > Bacteroidales > Bacteroidaceae > Avibacteroides > Avibacteroides faecavium. The sequence goes on from CALNGU010000058.1 coordinate 11,646, forward strand.
GTCCCTTTGGCGCGGTTGACGAAGCCGCTGATGCGGCTCAGTTCGAGGATGTCGCGTTGTTCCTTGGGTGTCACGTCTTCCAGCACTTCTGGGATGAGTTTTGCCCCGACCCTTTTCTCGATGGCTTGCAGCACTTTGAACGAGTAGGTGACGGGTGGTTTGCGGACGCTGACGATGTCGCCGGGCTTGACGTTCCTCGATGCTTTTGCTTGGGCGGAATTGATGGTGACGCGTCCTTTCTTGCATTCCTCGGCGGCAAGTGTGCGTGTCTTGAATATCCTTGCTGCCCACAGCCATTTGTCTATCCGTGCTTCGCTCATGCGTTCAGTCCTTGTTGTTGTATTGGTTCATGGTGATGGCGAGGCCTGCGAGGCAGAAGCTCTTGATAATCTCAGCAGCGCGGGCTTCCCTCTCCGGCAGCAGCTCTTGTTGTTCTGCCGGGAATTTGCCGAGGACGAAGTCTATCTGCCCGCCTTTTGGAAAATCATTGCCCAGCCCGAATTTCAGCCGGGCGTAGGTCTGCGTGCCGAGTGTCTCTTCGATGTGCTTCAGACCGTTGTGGCCTGCGCTGCTGCCTTTCCCTTTCAGACGTAGTGTCCCGAATGGCAGTGAGAGGTCATCGACGACGACCAGCAGGTTTTCGATGGGGATGTTCTCTTTTTGCAGGTAGTAACGGACTGCGTTCCCACTCAGGTTCATGTAGGTGGATGGCTTGAGCAGTGTCAGTTGCCGCCCTTTCAACGAGAGCGTCGCTGTCGCTCCGTAGCGGCCGTCCTTAAAAACAATATTGGACGCTTTAGCAAGAGCGTCCAATATGCTGAATCCTATATTATGTCTCGTGCCTTCGTACTCGGCTCCGATGTTGCCGAGACCGGCTATCAGGAATTTCATTTGTCCTTTGTGTTAACTAATATAGTAGGTCTTGTTTGCAACTAATCTCATTGCCCGCTCATCAGCTGTTTGCGGCAGCAGCTTGCGCACCTCTTGCGGCACGTGTCAGTTGTACGGCGCAGACGACTGCATTCTTGGCGTTGGTGAGTTCGAGGTTGTCGAAGTGGAGTTCACCCACCTGGATTGCTTTGCCCAGCCCGAGGTTGGTCACGTCGATGTGAAGCCTTTCAGGGATGTTGGTGAAGATGCCTTTGACTTTCAGTTTCCTCATGCGGAGGTTCATCTTGCCACCGGCTCTGACACCTTCTGCGAGGCCGTCAAGCACTACCGGGATTTCGATTTCAACCGGCTTTTCCTCGTTGATGCGGAGGAAGTCCACGTGCAGCACGTTGTCTTTCACAGGATGGAATTGTGCTTCCTTGAGGACTGACGGGTAGATTTGGCCGTCGATGTTGAGCTCCACGACATAGATGTGCGGAGTGTAGATGAGTTTCCTCAGTTCATCCTCGGTGACAGTGATGTTGATGTTTTCGCCGATGCCGTAGACGATGCAAGGCACTTTCCCCTCTTTGCGGAGCAACTTGGCTGCCTTCTTGCCAAATTCGTTGCGGGCCGTTCCGTTGATTTGGATCGTTTTCATTGTTTGTGTTACTCTAAATTAAGTTGTTGATAGAATGTTGCTTAATTCGCCATCACACTTTGTCTGTGCAAAAGCGGTGCAAAGATAGCGTTTGGGCGGCGAATAGGCAAGGCTTGTCCCCTTGTTTCCTGTCCTGGGGCAATAAAAAAGGTGCGGGACATTGCCGTCCCGCACCTTTTCTTATCATATCCTCCAAGGATTATTTGCCGAAGTATCTCTTGTAGAGTCCCTCGAAGCCCTTGCCGTGGCGTGCCTCGTCCTTGGCCATCTCGTGCACTGTGTCGTGGATGGCGTCGAGGTTGAGCTGCTTTGCACGGGTGGCGATGCGGTTTTTGTCCTCGCACGCGCCAGACTCGGCGTTCATCCTCTTCTCAAGGTTGGTCTTGGTGTCCCAAACGCAGTCGCCAAGGAGCTCGGCAAATTTGGCGGCGTGCTCGGCCTCTTCCCAAGCGTAACGCTTGAATGCCTCGGCAATCTCGGGATAGCC
>CALNGU010000059.1 GCA_939800445.1 uncultured Bacteroidaceae bacterium
TGTTTATATAAACAAAACTTTTGTTTTAATATTCAGAAGTTTTGTTTTTACTTTACTCACCGAGGAAAGGAACTTTATGCACCGGGTGGGGGAAGTTTGCCCCTATTGTCATGGAGACTTTCTCCCTGCCCATCCGTCAGGACGCGGGCAGCAAGTGACTGTCATCGGCGTGTGTGGCCTGGCGCGTGCCGCCGCCCGTGCATTCCCACATTGGGCGGTGCTGCCACGAGGCGCGTGTGGGGTGGCGGATTGTCACCGTTGATGACGTTTTGGCTGGCTGATTTACTAACTCAGGTGTGAGGTGTCGCACCGTTTGTGGTAAATGTCGCACATTCTTGTGTTAAATGTCCAGACAAACGTGGGGATGAGTGACAATAAATCAAATTAAATGCTACTTTTGCTATCAAGTTATCATTTTATTATTAACTAAGCTGTTTAATTATGAGATTTAAAAACTACGCATTGACATTGGTCATGGCGTTGGGGCTCGGGACTGCCGGCTACGCCCAGAGTGATTGGGGCGTGCCTGGCGGGCATATCCATGCGAGCGAGGCCCGCTACGTGACCTCTGCGACGACGAGCGGGGCGGTCGAGGACCTCTCTTACACTAATGCGTCGAAACCGACAACTGTCTTCATTGACACGAATGAGAGTTTCACCGTCGAGCAAGGGCAGACGTTCCAGCTGCACGTCACCACTTCCAATGAAATGAAATGGAATCATGGTGTCATCTATGTGGACTGGAACGGTGACAAGGACTTTGACGACGAGGGTGAGTTGATTACCAAAGTCGGTTATGATTCCAATGATGATGGAGTGCCAAGCGGTTTCAGCGGGACTGGCAATCCATCAATCGTCGATTTCACTCAGGACATCACTGTGCCTGAAAGCGCAACAGCTGGTGAGACACGCCTGCGCCTGCAATTCCAGGATGCTTGGCATGGCAGCAGCAACAACGATGGACACCAAGACCTTGGGAAAAACCATCCACACAATGCCATGGATGACATCGACAACGGCGGTTGCTATGACTTCGTGATGAACATCAACGCGGCGGTTGTCGAGCCTGCCGGCTATACGACCCTCGTCATCGGCGAGCACGCCAACGGGCAAATCACTGTCGCCGACAGCAAGGGCGTAAGCTACGAGGACGGCGACCTGATGCCTTGGGGCGAGACCATCACGGCTACGTTCACACCGGACGCGGGCTATGTGCTGCAGACTGCCTACTGGAACAACATTGACCTTGCCGACATGGGCTTGGAGAACAATCAGTGGTCAATCGGTGTCTCTGAAAACATTGAGAGCATGGAGTTCAGCGCAGTGTTCGTTGAGGATGCTGTCGAGCCTGTCGGGGAGTGGGTGGAGATCTATAATGAGCCGTTGGCGTGGGCTTCCAAAGCGGGGGCTACCGGTCAAACGGTCATGACTTGCTCTTCAAACTTCGGTGTTATGCGCGCCGACATAATGAGCGGCCTGCCTTATTCTTATTATTGTTGGGGAGGCACAAGCTCTGACTACTTCTATGTCACCGTTGATGTTCCAGAAGATGGCACGTATAAATTCTCTTATCTTGTTAAATATGAACTTTATTCTGGTTATGATGGTTCAATAAACTTGAATTTCATAAGCGGTGAAAATGATTCGTATGAGACAGTTGGTGAAGCTGTGCCCGTGGAAGGTGGCTTTGAAGTGGAATTGTCAAAACTTGAGAGCCCAGAAATGCAACTGACAGCCGGAACTCATGTCTTTGGTATTAAATATGCAGAGAACGACATGAATGATGGCACATTGTATTTTGCCGACTTCCGCCTCTACCAACTCCAAGCTGGCGAGCCTGTCCCCACTCTCTATCCTGTGACATTCACTGCTCCTGAGAATGGTACTTTGGCCGTCATGAACGGTGACGTAGCAGTCAACAGCGGCGACGAGGTTGCTGCCGGGACTGAGCTGGTCATCACTGCCGAGCCTGCAGATGGTTATGTGCTTGAAACGTTGACTGTCAACGGTGCAGACTTCGTAAGCGGCGAGACCTACACCACGGGTGAGGAGGAGACTGTCATCGCGGCAACATTTGCAGCAGCTCCCGTTTCCAACTTGACGGCTATCAATTTGCCCAAAGGCACAGGCTCGACACACACATTGTTCGTGTTTGACGAGGATGACTATGGACAGGGTAATAGTAATAATTTCTACAATGGTCGTTCAGGCAACCTCACTATGTCTGTATGGGTCAATATCCATGAGGCGGAGGGTATGTTGCTTGGCTATGGCCAGCAATGGTTTGGTCCGGAAGGCGTGTTCAACGTTGCTTTCTCCGATGGCAAGTACACTCTTCGCAACCGCACTTCTACGGCTGACCACACCGCTTGCGCTGACCCGGATGAGTACACTACAATTTCCCAAGATGTCGAGCTTGACACGTGGGCATTTATCACTGTCGTCTATGACACGGACAACATGAAACGCTATATGTATTACAATGGTGAAGTTGTCTTTGATGAAGCTATCGGCGGCCATGGACTTGGCTTGCTGCCTGATGACTGTGTATTCTACGTGGGCAATCCAAGGAGCACTGGCAGTTGGTCGTCTCCTTATGCAAGTGGAAACCTTGACCTTGACGAGGTGCAATTGTGGAACAGGGCTTTGTCTGCTGATGAGGTGAAAGCTTCGATGACCGAGGTCGATCCCGCTGCGGAAGGTCTTCTTGCACTCTATCGTTTTGGTGAGGACAGGATGAGCAGTGACAATACATTTGCAAACCTCGCTGAGGCTGGCACGGTGGCAGCAAAAGTCCTTAGTGGTTACGGAGGCTCGTATCTGCCATCTTCAGCGGTCGCTCCTACATTCGTTGAGGGGCATCCTGCAGTTGAAGAGCCTGAACCAGAACCAGGAGAAGGCGGTTGGGTGTCTGTCTACAGCAACGACCTTTCTGGCACGACTGCTGATGAAGTGGATGTGGCTAATGCCAAGAAGTTTAGCTCGAGTGGAAATTCTACCACCATGGTTGTAAAAGAAGCTCAAGCTGATGGCGCAGTCCTTGAAGGACAAAAGTTTGGCACGGCTCTTGACTTTGCAATGGCCCACGAGGCTTTCTGGGTTGAAGTGAACGTCGAGGAAGCAGGCAAGTATAAATTCTCGTACAGAGGCAGGATGGAAGGTGACGGTACGATGGTTGCCGAGCTTCGCTATGGAGCTACGACTTCAATGCCGGTAGATTTGACACCGGTTTCTGGCACTTACTCTTTCACTGCAAGCACAGTTTTGCCTGGTGCTTTGATGGAGAGCTACGAGCTTGATTTGGAGGCTGGCACGTACGCATTCTGTGTATACCTCACTGATGCTACAAACGGTGCTGTTAGCTCTTCCAATTTCTTCATTGGCGACTTCAACCTCTATAAACATGAGGAGGGTGCTGTTCCCACTACCTACACCGTCACTTGGGCAGCTCCCGAGAACGGCACTCTCGCCGTCACAGCTGCCGATGAGGCATTGACCAGCCCGGCAACTGTCGAGGAAGGCACAGAAATCGTCATCACTGCAACCCCGTCCGAGGGCTATGAGCTTGAGACATTGACAGTGGGCGGCGCGGACTTCACGAGCGGCGAGACCTACACGGTTAACGGTGATGTTGAGATTGTGGCTACATTCGCGGCAGTTGTCGTCGAGAATCCATGGGGCGAGCCGACAGGCACGACGGCATCCATCAGCACCAAAGATGACAAAGACCGTTATGTCACTTCCGTCAGCACGACAGGCGCGACTGAGGATCTTACTTACACCAATGATGTGAACTATGCAATGAACAACCAGGTCTACATCAACACTGGCAGCAGCATGACAGTCGAGCAAGGCCAGACGATAGAGCTGCACGTGACTGCAAGTGATGACATGATTTGGTGTCATGGCATTGTCTTCGTCGATTGGAATGGTGACTACGACTTCGACGATGAGGGCGAGTTGATCCAGAAGGTAGGCCTCGACCATGAGGATGACGGTGCAGGCCAATCTTTCTACCTGACAGGCAACACTGTCATGAAAGACTTCACTGTCACAATCGAAGTTCCTGCCGATGCGACCATCGGTGACACGAGGCTTCGTCTCCAGTTCCAGGATGCATGGCACGCTGGCAATGGCCACAAGGGTCATGCACACACCGCAATAGATGAGATCGACAAGGGCGGTGTCTACGACTTTGACATGACAATCCTCGAAGGCACAGCACCGACCGACGCGCTCATCACAGTCGAGGCTGAAAACTGCACGGTGCGTGTACGCGACTTTACCTCTTTTGAAGATTATGAATCCGGCACGAGAGTTCCACTTGGCACACAACTGTTGGTTTCTGCTACGGCAAATGACGGTTACACCAACGCGACATTCACAATCAATGGCAAAGAATGGAATCACTACACCGCTTGGGTTGTCGAGGAAGACGTGCATATCGTCGCTACTGCCGAAGAGGAGCAGTCATGCGTCATCAACTACACATTTGACGGCGAGGGTCTCGGCTCGATGACGGTTTACGACGTGTCCGGCTTCTCGATGACAGAGGTTGAAAACGGCGGTTCAGTCGCTATCGGCGGAACAATCAATGTATATGTCGAGATGAATGAGAACGTCAACGGCACAATCACCATCAACAACGGTGAGCCCGAGGCATTTGACTATGCAACATGGGAAGGCGTTTACACCCAGCGCATAAAGATTGAGGAAGGCATGGAGACACTTGACATCGCTGTCAAGCTCGAACAGGGCGAAGCTCCTGCAATGTACAATGTTGGCTTCTCAATCACCAATGCGGAATTGGCCGATGAATATTCATTCACGGATGACAACTACAACGAGCTTGTGGTTGGTACAAACCAAGTTGCCGAAGGCGCACAACTCGGTCTCATGGTTCTCTTCGAGAGCAATGAGGATGTCAGCGGTGTCGTCAAGGTCGATGGCGAAATCGTCGATGAATTCGACTTCGAGTCATGCCAAGGTATGTACATTGGCACAGTCGTCGAAAGCGTTGACAGAGACCTCAAGGTCGAAGTCGAGTTGACAGACGGCAACGGTCTCGGCGACAACTTCGTTGATGGCTTGGCTGTCTACCCGACCGTATTCACCGAAAGCGTCAACGTGGCTATGCCTGCTGCAGGCACAGTGACAGTCTATGACATGGCTGGCGCGGCAGTCTACACGACCGAAGCGGAAGAGGGTGTCAATGTCCTCAGCCTCGGCAACCTTGACAACGGTCTCTACCTCATCAAGGTTGAAGGCGAAAGCACAGCCAAGACATTCCAAGTCTTGAAGAAGTAAACCAACCGCGCAGCAGCGCAGTGAAACCCATGCCGGGGCGGGAATATTCCTGCCCCGGCTTTTTTATCCATAACAAAATGCCGACAGCAAATAATTTTAACCTCATGACTTCTCTCAAAGCATAGGGTTCTTCGTGCAGGCAAGGGATAAGGAAGATTACTTGGCCTGCTACTTGGCCCGTTTCTTGTCCTGTTACTTGACCTGAATGGGTGAAATTATCTTTATAATAGATTGACAATCATTTGGTTTTAAGAAGCTGAATTATGCTCGGAGATAAGCCCCCACATAATTCTTCCAAGCCAGGAGAGGTGTTTAAAAGAGACAACGTCGTGACATCAAGCAATCGGAACATCTCGATGTTTATACGTTAACTGCACATAACTCAGACTCTTCCACACCCTCAAAATGAGCAAGACGCAAGCATTGTGGACACTCTTTTAGTATTTCACAGCTGGTGAACAGCATGGTAAAGCATTAATAATGCGAAACGCTCGTTTGTCTTCAGGATGGCTCTAAAAAGAAAAACAAAGCCCACAAACATTGATTTTGTGGGCTTTGTTACTCGTAGGCTTTCATTTGTCTCTGAAGCCTTGCGGTGCGTACGGGACTCGAACCCGTGACCCCGTGCGTGACAGGCACGTATTCTAACCAGCTGAACTAACGCACCCTCTGGTCGCTGCAGCCGCGGTGGCGATTGCGGATGCAAAGGTACTAACTTTTTCATTCCATGCAAGGGTTTGGGGTTGTTTTTTGACTTTGGGGATAGTTTTTTGTTGAGTGATGCACGGCATGGACGTAGGGCGGGAAGTTGGCAGCAGGGCGTGGAAAGTCTGTTTTCAGGTTAAGTCTATATATTTTTAGGTTGAAAATATATAGTTTTAGGCTGAAATTATGTATTTTCAGATTAAAAATAAAGTTTGCGTGGGATGTCGGCAACTATGCGTACGACAAGGCTGACGTTGGGCTTGTGTGCCGTTATCTGAGAGGTGGAGGAAAGAGAAAGACAGTTCGGATGAGGAATGGAATTGCATATTATTTGCATACAAACAACAAAAACAGTAATTTTGCGGCAGCAGAAGAGGAAAAGTGCCCGCACAGCGTGCGGCGCATCAATGAGGGGATGTCCCGACCGGGATGTCCGTAAAGGAATAGTGGTATGTTCAAAATCATTGGAATGATGTTCTTAGGCGTGGGCATAGGTTATGCCTTGCGCAAGGTGCGTGGGGTAAAGGTCGTCGGCACGACCATCCAACTGACCATCTACGCATTGCTGTGCCTGTTGGGCGTTACGGTGGGGGCAAACAGCTATCTGGTCAGCCATCTCGGCGACTTCGGCGGCCAGGCGTTGCTGCTTGCGGTGCTGGGTCTCGGTGGCAGCCTGGCAGCCACGCTCGCCCTGTCAAAGTGCTTTGGGAAAGGGGGCAGGAAATGAAGGGGACGTTGTGCGTCATCGGCTCATTCGCCATCGGGTGCCTGGCGGGACACCTTTGCGGGACGGACATGGGGGCGCAGGACATCTCGCTCATCGCTCTCTATGCCTTGATGTTGCAGGTGGGCATCAGCATCGGCAGCAACAAGGGGCTAAAGGACATCGTGGCGAGCATCCGTCCGCAGAACCTCATCCTGCCTGTCGGGACAATCGTGGGTACGCTCGTTTTCTCGGCGGCCGCGAGCCTCGTGCTCAGCCGCTGGAGCGTGTTTGACTGCTTGGCGGTGGGCAGCGGGTTCGCCTACTACTCGCTCTCGTCGATACTCATCGCCCAGGTCAAAGAGCCGACCGTGGGCGTGCAAGTGGCGACCGAACTGGCGACCATAGCCCTGCTGGCCAACATTTTCCGTGAAATGATGACCCTCATCTTTGCCCCAGCCATCAGCAAACACCTCGGGTCGAAGGCACTCATCTCGGCAGCGGGCGTGACATCGATGGATGTGCTGCTGCCATCGATTGTCAGATGCTCGGGAAAAGAAATGATTCCGCTCGCCATAGTTCACGGAATCATTATAGACTTGAGCGTGCCTTTCTTCGTCTCGCTCTTTTGCAGCCTGTGAAGGCAGCCACGGGGTCACTCGCCCCAGCCATACCACGCGTCACGCAGTTCGCCAACCTCGAGCTCTGAGACCTTGCCGCTGTCGCCAAGCCACTTGGCAACCGCCTGCCTCTGCTCCTCAGTGACACTGCCCCGCTTGGCGGCTACGATGAACAGGGATGCCTTGCACCCGTCTTCGCCAAAATATCCGCCGACACACAGCCCCAGCGACAGGGCATAGTCGATGAACTCGTCCAACAACGCATAGCCGTCGTCGGTGGTCGCAGCGTCATAGGTGAACGACACGTTGAAACCAAGTTCCTTGAACTCTCCCTTGAAGAGTTTCTTGCGCAATCTCTTTTTCATAATCTGACTGTTTATTAGATTTTACAGCACTGTCCGCCAACCAGCAGCCCACATTGGAGGCAAAAAACGCGTACGCCGGGGACACGTCCCCGCACCTCGGTTGCCGTCAAGGGCAATGACCAGCGTCCAGCACCTGATTATGAAGCCAAAGGTAACTTTTAAATTCTAATATGCAAGCCTTGCCAAGGCAAAGATGATTAAAGGGCTGAAATTTTCATTTCACCCAAGTGGGGATGAAAGGGCGGAGATGAGCTCACAACTCCACCTCGCCCTTGCCCTGACGGATGATTGCAAACTCTTCGGACGAGCAGTCTATGACCGTCGAAGGCACTATGCCGCCATAACCGCCATCAACGACGAGGTCAACGACATTGCCATATTTCTCGTCGATGAGCTCGGGGTCTGTCGAGTACTCAACCACCTCGTCATCGTCATGGAGCGACATCGAGAGCAAAGGGTTGCCGAGCTCGGTGACTATCGAGCGGACAATGTTGCTGTCAGGTACGCGCACACCGACCTCCCGCTTGTTCTTGAATATTTTTGGCAGGCGGCTGCCAGTCGGCAGGATGAATGTGAACGGACCAGGCAAGCACGACTTCATCAGGCGGAAAGCTGCGTTGCTGACCTTGGCATACTCGGCCACGCCCGACAGGTCGGGACAGACAATCGACAGGTTATGTTTTGCCGGGTTCACACCCTTGATGGCGCAGATGCGCTCGACCGCCCTGACATTCATGGCATCGCAACCGATGGCGTAAACGGTGTCGGTCGGGTAGATTATCAACCCGCCATCACGAAGCACCTTAACGACCTTGAGGACGTCGCGGATGTTGGTGTCTTTGTCATACAACTTGAACAACATGGTTTGCAGTGTTTGATTGGTAAAAACAAAGCGCAGCCCCAAGGTGTGGAGCTGCGCCTGGAAAAGTCAGTGTCTGGTGATCAGAAGAAGAGGTAACGCTCGTCCTCGATTTCCGCCTTGTCCTGCAAGTCGGAAAGTATGCCGGATGCGCACCTTTCGTAGGTTGAACCGATGATGCGAAGCTCCTTCTCAGCATCATAGGTCTCGTTTGTCTTGTTCTGGCCATAAACGTCGAGGACATAGACTGCGGAGTTGCCCTTGACCGGGGCAGTCACTTTGTTGGCTTCCGCCTTGACTGCAAGGCCATTGAGCACGTACTCACCGCCGCCGATGCGCATGACGTTGACTGGGGCAGAGAATGACACCCTCTTCAACGTGTCGCACACCACATTGTCAAGCTGCTTGTAAGCATCGATTCCGGCAAGGTTGCGCGACTGCCAGTCGGCGATAATCTTCTCCGCCTTCTTATCTTTGATTGCCTCAGGACGCAACTGCTCCTTGACAGACTCAAAGTCAAGATAGCCTTTGGGGTGTTCACCGGTGATTGCCATCACAAGCATGGTGTTGTTGTCATCACCGCACTCGAAAATCTGCGAGACATCGCCCGTCTCGGCCTTGAATGCCCAGCGCAGAGCCTCACGGCTGTTGGCGATGTTGCCTATGCCGTAGCTCGAAGCAAGAACGTTCTTGCTGTCCATGACACGGTAGCCCGCTGCCTCGGCATTGGCTGCAAGCGAATCCAACGACTGGTTGCTTGCGACAAACTGGCTAAATTTATTGTATTCGTTGCTGTAAGTCTCATCGCTGAAGACGATAGGACGCTTGACGACGGCAAGGTTGTATTTCTCCTTGCTCCCTTTCTTGTCAAAGACTTTAGTGATGATCTTCATGTCACCAATCTCCGACTGGTAGACAGCACCGTTGGCTGCCGCGAAAAGCTCTGAGAAGTATTTCGCGTTCTGCTCGTCGATGCCCGCATTGAACTGGGCGGTGTAGACCCATTGAGGCTCCCCTGCACCATTGTATTTGTCTGCAAGTTCGTTGAAGTCCGCACCTCCTTTGACTGCATTCAGGATGCTGTCGGCAAGAGCTTCGGTGGCAGCTTTGGTTTCACGCACCACAGCGATGTTGCGGAAGCGCACCGAATCAGCCTGGTTCTGCTTGGCGATGAGCTTGAATACATTGTAGGAGTTGTCAGAGAGGTTCATGTAAGGACCGACAACCTGCCCCACGCCCACGGTGTCAAGACGCGTGGTCACGTCACGGGGAAACGCCTCCTTGGCTCTCAGCATATCAACATAGGAGACAGAGGATTCGTCGGCACGGACAAGGGCGAAGTAGTTGTCAACATCCCCCTTGAGTGTCGTGGCAGTCTCGGTCATCTGGGCAAGCAATTCAGCCTTGTCTTTTTCGCTCGGCACGACCGTCACCTGCACATACTTTATGTCACGGCCTTCATACGGCTGTTTGAAACGCACGTCACGATATTTGTCATACAGCACCTTGAGGTCAGCGTCCGTCACCGTGACTGCGGTGTCGGGCATATTCCTGTAAGGATAGGCTGCGTAGAGGGCATCGTACTGGTTGACGCGACCCTCATAGAAATACTCAGTCTCCACATTGTTGGAAAGCATGGAGCTGGCAAGCAGGGTGTGGTACTTCTGTACAAGGAGGTTCAACTTCAATTCCTTTTCGAAAGCGAGCCACTGCGAGTGCACCGTTTCATACATCTGAGCGGTCTGGGGATCCATCTGCTGCAACTGGGTGTTGTAGGTCACGAGGAACTCCTTCAACGCATCCTTGTCAAATGCCCCTGTCTGGGGGTTGACACCTATGGGAGCTTGCGACAGAGCCGGGTTCGTTCCTTCGTCAATGACATTCTGGAGTTCAGCGTCAGTGACGACGAGACCAAGCTGCTCAGCCTGCTCGTTCACCAATTGCTCGACCATGAACATCTGCCACACTTGGTCGCGGATATAGGCCATGTCCCTGTCAGCGAGGGAACGCCCAGTCCTGGCCTTGTACATCTCGGCCTGGTCGTTGACAAGCTGTTGGAACTCCATGACGGGGAAACCCTCGCCATTAACGCTCCCGACATCAGTTTTACTCGTATGCGTCTGGAAAATCTTAAAGAAATCGCCAGCTATGAAAGCCAGCAACGCCACTCCGATTACGATGACGAGCAGCGGTCCTTTGCTCCTAATTGATTGTAAAGTAGCCATTTATATTTGTCAGTTTTATTGTTTTTACATTCAACATACTGTATTTAGCGCACGAAGATACAAAAAAGCGTGAAACGGGATGCCAATACTCAAAAAAAGTTAGCAAACCCTCCGCCGTGCGGCATCAGCCCCCGCCGGATGCTGAAGGTGCGACAATTGCCGAGTCACGACGTGACACTGCCATCGCCGTGTCGCCCTTTGCCTCGCTGCCGACGGTGTCCTCCTCGGACTCATCGACGTAGAAGATGCCGGTGATGTTCCTTATCACATACTCCGTCATTTGCTGGTTGGAGTCAAACCCGTAGCCGGTGATGGTTCTCTCGGGCTGTTCGATGCGGATGTAGCGATCCGAATAGACGCGTTGCGTCTTCTGGTTCCAGTACATCAACTGGGTGTCGAAGCGTTCCCCTTTCAAGCTCTCGATGTGCACGTTGCCACGGAGCGTCCATATCTCGGCATCGGTGTTGTAGTAGGCGGTGTCGGCCTTGATGCGTGCCTCGACGCGATGCAGGGTGTCGAACTTCTCAAGATAGACTCCGCGCTCAAACGCCCAATAAGGTGGATTGCGTTTGTCGTAGACAAGCCATTCGTCGGCAAGAATCTTATACCTTATTATACCTGAGTCCGATATGAGCGAGTTGACCCCGTGGGTCGTCATCACCGACATCGAGTCACGCTCGACGACGGCATCGGTGACGAGCTGCTTGTTCTTGGAGCACGAGCCTGCTGCAAACGACACTGCCAGCAGCAACACCGCCAGCACCGGGCAGCAAGCACGGCTGTGACGGGCGGCACGCCTGTTGTGTCTGTTCGCATCCATCGGCATGGGAGGCGGCATCATCTCACCTTCATCTTCATGAACCACCGTTCATTGAAAGTGATGCCTATATTCAACTTAAACATACTCTCGTCGAGACCTATGCCGTCACCCGACGACGAGACCTTGACGTACTGTCCGCTGACCTGCACCAACGATTTATTTTGCAGTATGGGGAAGCCGAAACCGAGCGAAACGCCGTACTCCCTCGCCCCGTCCATGCCGTTGATGCGGACGTAGGGGTCGGAGTAGTATGCCCCGAGACGGTAGCGGACCGTCGAGAGGTAGCGTTTCGAGCGAGCGTCATGCACATACTCCGCACCGAGAGCATAGATGCTGCGGTTGCGCAGCGTGCTGTTGCCGAGGAAGAGATTGTCGCCCCAACGCTGCATGGTGTAGTCGGCAGCCACCGTCAGCCTGTCGTCATAGACGTAGGAAAGCCCCGCCCCGATGACATGAGGCAGGTAGATTTCGCCCGAGATGCGTCTCTCGTCATAGGAGACGACCGTCGATGACGAATTTTTCACATAACCAATGTTGGCCTCCGAGTTGAGCCTGTGGCCGAGTGAATAGGTGATGCCAGCGACGACAGTGTGCTTGTCCTTGAAATCCAAGGCATATTGCAAGCCGAAGTCCAGCTTGTAGTCCTTGACCTTTATGGCCTCGGTCTGCGTGAAGCCGTAGGAACTCGCGTTTGACGACGCGACCGTCAGGCTGCGGTTTATGGAGCCGTGGATGAACGACGCGTTGACACCCACCGACAGGCCGCCGAAAGGACGCGCCCCCAAGCCGAGCATCGCCTGCTGTAAGCCGCCCGTGCCGCTGTAATTATAGGTGTTTGTCCCGAAGTCAACGTCGGGCGCGCCGGCATTGTTGACCCTCGCCGTCGTGCTGAAGTCATATCCCACCTTGGAGAAAGGCAAGTAGGCTATCGCCAGTCCGAGCCTCTTGCACAGGCGGAACTGGAGTGCCACGTAGTCGAATGCGGCATTCTTGGCATTGACCGACGACGTGCCGTCGCTGAGGTTGGTCATGTAGACCGACATCCCCGCATCAATGAGCATCGTCAACGAGTCGATGGAGGCGTAGGAAGCGGGATTTTTCAGATTTATGGACGACCCATCCTGCAACGCATAGCCGACCCCGCCCATCCCCTTGCCCATGGCGGTCGCCTGATCGGCGATAGTGCCGAAGCCGTACATCGAGTACGGCGAGTTGATGTTCGGTATGGGGGTGTCGTCCTGACCGTATGCCATGCCGCCGACGAGTGCCGCCAACGCCACGCAAGCTGCTTTACAGATGGGATGCATTATGTTCAAGAATTCTGTTAAGTCCTTTCAAAACTAAAAATTTATCGGCAAATATCTGACTTTTCGTCTGGAGTTCAAAAGGAAACTCCTCACCACCAGTTAAAAAAACCAAAAGCCCGGGATGCCTGCGCGAGTATTCGTCGATGTAGCTCCTGACCTCGTACTCCACGCCCCGCACCACGCCGAGGCGGATGGCGGTCTCGGTGTCCTTGCCGCAGTCGGGCATCCGCCCGTCACCGCCGACCAGCGGCAGCCGCGACGTGAACGAATGCAACGCCTTGAAACGCATCGCCAGCCCTGGCGAGATGTTGCCGCCGTGATAGCGCGACGCGGCATCGACGAAATCGTATGTAATGCACGTGCCAGAGTCTATCACGAGGATGTCCCTGCCGGGGAACATGGCACTCGCCCCGACGACAGCCGCCACGCGGTCGTTGCCGAGCGTCTCGGGCGTCTCATAGAGGTTGTCGATGGGCAACGGCGTGCCGCCGCCGATCCTCATGCAGGGGAACGGGAGGTGCGACAACCGCTCATCGACCTCGCTTGCCAGGTCAACGACAGTGGACACCACGGCCTTGTCAATCAGCCCC
>CALNGU010000060.1 GCA_939800445.1 uncultured Bacteroidaceae bacterium
CTTCTGAATATTAAAACAAAAGTTTTGTTTATATAAACAGAAGTTTTGAATATACAAACAAAACTTTTGAATATACTTTACTCACCGAGGGGAGGAACTTTTCCCGGCGGGCAAGGCAACTTCATGCCCGACGTCACGAGATTATCCACCTGCGCGGCACAATCGGGACCGCCGTATGCCATCGGCGGAATCCATCCCCCAACCGTGCCGCGCCGCCCTCAATCGCCGGCACGTAAAACGGCCGTGGCGGGTGGTTCTTTTCCTTTGAAAAAGGCATGGGGTTATATTGACTAATCAATAAAATGATTATAATTGCACCGACAAAGCACAGGCAGGTATGGAATCATTGGGATATTTGCTGGACAGGGCACTGTGGACCTTGTCCTCCGCATTGGGCAAGGCTTTCAAGGAGAGGGGCATTGACCTGCCCCATTCGCAATACATCATCATGCGCCTCCTCGACGAGCAGGACGGGACGAGCCAAAACAGGCTCGCAGCGCTGCTTCACAAAGATGCCGCCGCCATCAAGCGCAGCATCGACATCCTGGAAAAGGAAGGGCTGGTCAGCCGGAAAGCCCTGACGGGACGGAAGAACGGCATCTGCCTCACGGAGAAGGCAAAGGCCCTGATGCCGGAGGTGAAGGCGGTCGCCGATGGTGTCTTGGGCGGCACTTTCGGGCAGACGGAGGAGGCACGCCGCACGTGCATCCTTTTCCTGGAAAGCATTTACAGGTTTTATGCAGAAAAGGATAATCAGGAATAAATGAACGGAGGATTGGGCATGGAAAAGTTGAAAGCAAAGGGAATGAAAGCCTTGAAAGTGCTGCACCTGCTGTGCGCCGTCCTGTGGGCAGGGGGCGCAATCGGAATGATGGTGCTGCTGACAGGCATGAAGCCATCGGGAGAACAAGGGATGTATGTGTATGCCTTGGCGTTGAAGACCATTGACGACTGCCTGATCATCCCCGGCGCAAACGGTTGTGTGGTGACGGGGCTGATTTACGGCATCTTCACCCATTGGGGATTCTTCAAGCACCGCTGGGTGGTGGTGAAGTGGGTGTTCACGCTGCTGATGATGGCATCGGGGACTTTCCTGATGGGGCCTTGCGTCAATGGCAATGTCTATCCGCCGGACAAGCTGGCCGACTATGTGACGAATGCTGCGGCGTATTGGGACAACATCTCGCAGACGGTCTTCTGGGGGACAATACAGTTGGCCTGTCTGTTCATTGTCATTGTCTTATCAGTATATAAGCCATGGAAAAAGTCAAGGAAGGCCGGTTGCTGAGCAGGGATTTCTGCCTTCTGGCGGTGGCGAATTCCCTGATGTTCTTCTCGTTCTATGCCCTGATGCCGCTGCTGCCGTTCTATCTGGGCGACGTCTTCGGGGTGAACTATTCGATGGCGGGGGCCATCCTGGCATCCTATTCGGTGGCCTGCATCGTGGTGCGCCCGATAGCTGGTTATCTGCTTGACGCTTTCCGGCAGCGGCCTTTGTACTTGCTGGGCTATTGCGCTTTTGCCGCCCTCTTTTGCGGCTATGCCTTTGCTGCCGCGTTGGGCGTGTTCGTCGTGTTCCGCATCATGCACGGTCTGGCATTCGGGCTGACCAGCGTGTCGGGAAACACGATAGCCAGTGAAATCGTGCCGCGCGGCAGGATGGGCGAAGGCTTGGGCATTTACGGCTTGTCCAACACGCTTGCCATGTGCGTCGGCCCGATGGCCGGGCTTGCCTTGCACGGGCGGATCTCCTACGAAGTATTGTTCGGCCTGCTGTTCCTGGTCTGCATGGCAGGTTTCGGGATGGCTTGGATGGTGAATGTGCCTGACGGCGGGCTTGCCAAGCAACGTAAGTTCTCTTTCAATAGCCTGATTTTGGGCAAAGGAGTGTGGGAAGCCACCTCGCTGCTGCTTGCCTCCGTCCCCTACGGCATGACGACGGCCTATATAGCCTTATACGCAGAAGAAGTGTCCATCCCCTTTAACAGCGGAGTCTATTATGCGGCAATGGCAATGGGGCTTGGCATCTCGCGATTCCTTTCCGGTAAGTGGACTGACAAGGGCGGAACAGGAAAACTCATCATTGGAGGCCTGCTGTTGGTGGTGGCAAGCTACGTAGGCTTGTCGCTCATCGGTCGCTTGGCGGAATATGACGTACAGTTTGCCGCCTGCGCCTACATCGCCATAGCCTTTGTGCAGGGACTTTCATTCGGCACGTTGCACCCGGCATTCAACACATTGCTCATCCGGATGACAACCCCCGAGAGACGTGGTGCGGCGACTTCCACCTACCAGACAGCTTGGGATTTGGGCATCGGCATAGGGGTGTTTTCCGGAGGTTATTGGGCAGATAGCCTCGGAGGCTTCCATGCGTCCTATTTTATTGGTGCTTGCCTTGCCATGCTGGGCTGCGTCGTTTTTACGGCGAGGAGGCGGTGCGTGAGGACAAAAGGTTAGTTGCCTCGTGTCTGTTCTCCATAGCGACAAGTGCTCATCGTGGCAGCGGGTGTTGGTGTTCATAGCTGGAACTAAATAGTTTTTGCGGAAATTGTCGCGTCCTAGTCCCAGATGCTCCATGATTTCTTTCAATGCAAGGGTTTCTTCAGACGGGCAACGGATAAGGGACGTTACTTGCCCTGTTAGTTGACCCGTTTCTTGGCCTGCTACTTGACCTATTTCTTGGCCTGTTTCGTGCTGGCACATTTCCTTGATAGATGAAAATGAGCTTGGCTCCTGTCACATCCGCTTGATACTGAGGAGCGGGTAAACCGGCTTTTCTGCATTCGCCCATTATCAACTTGATGCCCCATCCCCAGCTTTCCAACAACCTGCTTTCGTAAAGCACATTGGCTATGATAAGGTTGGGAGGCTCTGGACTGTGTCCGCCAAGCAGTTTTTCAAGGGTCATGTCGGGAGGGAACGCGCCGCTGCTCTCTATTTGATTCCACTCACAGTGGCAATCTCTTTCAAGTAAGGATTAAGCTTTTGACTAAATCAGCGACTTACATGGAAAATCGTTACAACTCCGGAGACCCGTTTTTTCTGTAACGATTTTGCAACGCAACTTTGCCTGACCGTGGCATTTGTCTGTCTTCCTGATGGCTCTAAAAAAGAAAAAACAAAGCCCACAAAACATTGATTTTGTGGGCTTTGTCACTCGTTGGCTGTCAGATGTCTCTGAAGCCTTGCGGTGCGTACGGGACTCGAACCCGTGACCCCGTGCGTGACAGGCACGTATTCTAACCAGCTGAACTAACGCACCCTCTGGTCGCTGCAGCCGCGGTGGCGATTGCGGATGCAAAGGTACTAACTTTTTCTTTTCGTGCAAGCGCGGCGTGAAAAAAATGATAGTTTGCCGTTAAAGTTGCTCGCCGTGCGCTTTCTGCTATGCTCTGGTGGCGTGTCAGCGGGCTATGGTGAAACGTCCTCCTGTCCACTCCATCCTTACGCCTTGCGGCTTGAGCCATCGGCGCAACCTCTCGGCCTCTTCGCGTGTGGCGTAGTCGGCGACGGTCGTCCTCACCGTGAGCGACTGGCTGTCGGGAGAGAGGCTGACCTCGTAGAGGTCGATGTCGGCCAGCGACGAGTGTGCCACGCTGTCGGCCATGAACGTCGAGTCGTTGCTGGTCACGAATTCCGCGAGCGGTGGCATGGTGAACAGTGTGTCGCCATCCAGCCTCTCCCAGCCGGTCGTGTAGAACCTCACGTCGCTCAGGCACGCTCCCGGGCAGACTGTCCTTGCAAGGCAGACGATGTTGGTCGAGTCGTTGAGCGGCAGCATCTTCATCTGCAACGTCCCTGTCGCCGATGTCTTGAGTGAGAGGTAAGTGTCGTTCATCTGCGTCATCACGACTGTCGAATCGAAGGCATTGGTGACTGCGGCACGCATCCCGTTGTCGATGAAGTCCACAAGGTCTGCCCTGTTGACATCGGTCAATGCCGGCAGTAGTTGCCTCGGCATCGTGACGAAGACGTCGGCGATGCGTTGCGCCTGTGCAGCGGAGACTGACAGCGACAGTGCGACGAGCAGTGCGGCGCAGTGTTTTGCAATCTTATCCATAATTATATGCATTCACAAAATCTTCATTGCTATGTGTGCGCAGGCCACGGCATCAGCCAGCGCATTGTGGTGGTGTGTGAGGTCATATCCGCACGCTGCCGCCACCGTCTCAAGGCGGTGGTTGGGCAGCTGTTTGCCAAAGTGCTGCCGTGCCGCGACGCACGTGCAGTGGAAAGTGTAGCCGGGATAGTCCATGCCGTAGGCCGCAAATGCCGCCTTGAGGCAACTGCTGTCAAAAGCCGCATTGTGTGCCACGAATGGCAGGTCGCCGACCATTGCGGCAACCTCCGCCCACACCTCGGGGAACAGGCGTTCATGGCGTGTGTCCTCCATGTCAAGCCCGTGGATTTCAGTGTTGAGATAAAAATAATAGTTTGGACGGGGACGAATCAAGCTGTAATAGCTGTCCACCACTTCACCTCCGCGCACCACCACCACGCCCACGCTGCACACGCTACTGCGCTGCCCGTTGGCAGTCTCGAAGTCTATTGCAGCAAAGTCTTTCATTTTCAATCGTTGCTTTTGAGTGCCGCGCCTATTTTCTCCGTCCAGTCCTCGCCTTCCTCGACGAGCAGGGTGGCGAAGCCCAGCTTGCGTGCCGCCTCGATGTTTGAAGCCCCGTCATCGACAAACAGTGTCTCCTCGGGCAGGAGCGGCGCGTCGTCGATCATCCTCTGGAATATCTCCGGCGACGGCTTGGTCACGCCGAGCTTGTAGGAGAGGTAAAGTTTGTCGAAGTAGTAGTCCAACGGCCGTCCCCACGGCGTGAAGCGCGTGCTGCGTGCCCATCCCATGACGAAAGGGTTGGTGTTGCTGAGCAGGAACATCTTGTATTTGCGATGCAGTTCCTCCAGCATCTTCATGCGCTTCTCTGACACCGTGCGGAAGAAGCCGAGCCATGCCCCCTCGGCCTCGTCGCGCGTGACGGGCTTGCCGCCGCACAACTCCGAGAGCCGGGCGAGGAATGTGTCCTGGTCAATCTTGCCTTCCTCGAGCTCAAGGAATATCCCGTTTTGCTTGTAACGGTCCAGCACCACGCCCGCGTTGCCGAGCCCGATGCGGGCAAATTCCTTGACTGCATCTTCCCAATAGATGTCAACGACCACGCCGCCGAAATCGAATACCAAGTTTTTTATCATGCTTAATGTCCGCTTGTTCAAATGCCGCAAAGTTAATGCAAAGCTCCGTGCGCGGCAAACCGTCCGCTCCGCTTTTGCCCCTCGCCAGCGGAAGGGGTGCCGGATGCGCGTGCGTGGCAGGGGGAAGTGGCCGTCGGCATACGATGCTGCCGCGTCTGGCATACGGTGCTACCGCCTCCACCATGCAATGTTTTTGCACTTACCATGCAATGCTTTTGCACTTACCATACGATGCTGTTGCCCGTTGCATACGGTGTTTGTACTCCATGCAAGGGGAGGATAAAGAAGATTTAACATAAATAGATGCCGTGCCGTCGGTCGCCTGATGGATTTATCTCTATATTTGGCTTGCATTACAGAGATTGAAGCATAGATGAAGAAGCTAACGACAGCCCTCGCCATCGCCCTGTGTGCCTGTGCCACGGTGTGCGCCCAGAGTTTCAGTGAGGCGAAGGCGTTATATTCAAAAGGGGAATACGGCAAGGCCAAGACGGCTTTTGCCAAGTTGCTCCGCAAGTCGCCGTCGAGTGCGGCCTACAACTACTGGCACGGCCTCGCCTGCCTCAAGACCAATGATCTGGAGGCTGCTGCGGGAAGCCTTGAGAAAGCGGCCAAGCGCAAGTATGCCGACTCGCAGTTCGTCCTCGGGCGTGTCAACACCATCCGCTATGACTTCGATGCCGCCGTTGGCAACTTCGAGACCTATGCCGAGCAACTGGACAAGGACAAGGGCAGTGCGGACGAGCGGGCGCGTTGCGACCTCGCCCTGCGCCAGGCCAAGGATGCGCGGATGATGATGCTCGGTGTCGAGAGGGTCAATGTCATCGACAGCGTGGTCATGGACAAAGCGGACTTCCTCTCCATCTACCGCCTCGGTGGGGGGGCTGGCAGTTTGCACAGCTATGCCGGTTTCTTTGGCGTGCAACGCGACTCGGCCGACGAGCGTGTGGTCTACGAGACCGAGTTGCGCAATGCCATCGTCTACTCGGACTGGCATGACGGAGGGCTCGCCCTTTATCGCTCGTCGCGTGACGGTGCGGGGTGGACGGCAGGTCGCATCATGCCTGCGGAGATAACGAGCGGCGGGTCGCAAAACTATCCCTATCTCTTGTCCGACGGGCTGACCATCTACTACGCCTCGGACGGTGAGGGGAGCATCGGGGGCTATGACATCTTCGTGACGGCTTACAGCACCGCCTCGGACAGCTATATGCAGCCGCAGAATGTCGGGATGCCGTTCAACTCCATATACAATGACTATATGTATGCCATCGACGAGCAAAACAACTTGGGATGGTTTGCCTCGGACAGATACCAGCCCGAGGGCAAGGTCTGCGTCTATGTCTTTGTGCCCAATGACAGCAAGGTCGTCTATGACCCGGCGGCCATCGAGCCTGACACGCTCGTGCGGGCGGCGACGCTGGTCGGATTTCACGACGTGCAGCCCTCGCAGGAGGTTGTCGCTGCCGGCTTGCAAAGGCTCAAGGACGTGCTTGCCTCGGCGGGGCAGGGTGAGGAGCGGGTCGATTTCGTGTTTGACATCGACGACACGAGGACCTATACATCCATCTATGACTTCATGTCCAAGGAGGCGCAAGACCTCTTCGTCAAGCTCGGCAAACAGCGTGAAGACCTTGCCGGCTTGCGGCGCAAACTCGATGACATGAGAGTCAAATTCCACTCCGCATCAGATGCGCAGCGCGAAAAGATGCGCCCATCGATCATCGACACAGAGCGCAGGGTCGAGGAAATGCGGCGTGAATTGGAACGTCTGACGGTGCAAGTCCGGAATGCCGAGATAACGAAACTCAAAACGATGAATGCGTCATGAAGAATCATTTTGAAGAATCCGAGCTGATAATCAATCCCGACGGGTCAGCGTTCCACATCCACGTCAAGCCCGAGCATCTTGCCGGCAAAGTCATCCTCGTGGGCGACCCGGGGCGTGTGGCGATGGTGGCGGCACACTTTGATGCCGTCGAAGCCAAGAGTGCCAACCGCGAGTTCCACTCGGTGACGGGGACTTACAAGGGCTGCCGCATGACGGTGCTCTCGACTGGCATCGGTTGCGACAACATCGACATCGTGATGAACGAACTCGATGCCTTGGCTAACATAGATTTCAAGACGCGGGAGATGAAACCGCAGCTGACATCCCTCAAGATTGTGCGTGTCGGCACGTGCGGAGGGTTGCAGCCGTTCACGCCGATAGGCACTTTCGTCTGTTCGGAGAAGTCCATTGGCATCGATGGCCTGCTGGATTTCTACGCAGGCCGCGACGCTGTCTGTGATTTGGACTTTGAGGCAGAGTTCATCCGTCAGATGCAGTGGTCGCCGAGGCACTGCGCCCCCTATGTCGTCAATGCCGACCCGGGGCTGCTGGATGCCATCGCCCGCGATGACATGGTGCGTGGCGTGACGGTCTCGGCCGGGGGATTCTATGGACCGCAAGGCAGGGAGCTGCGTGTGCCATTGGCCGACAGGAGGCAGAATGAGAAGATCGAGGCCTTCAAATTCCGTGGGCACGTCATCACCAATTACGAGATGGAGAGTTCGGCCGTGGCAGGTCTTGCCGCATTGCTCGGTCACAAAGCCGTGACAGTGTGCATGGTCATCGCCAACAGGGTGGCAAAGGAGGCCGACACCACTTATAAAAACAGCATGGAGGACCTTGTTGTGACGGTGCTCGACCGCTTGTCGCAGGCGTAGGCTGGGCGACTTTTGCTCTTGAAAACCAGGGGCGGCGCGTGTGAAACCAATCCCGGAGCCGCCTTTTCGTTGATTCCGCTGTGCTTGCGCCAGATGTGAAAGGAGGGGGCAGAGCGCGGTGCGGGATTTTAATGCGGATGCTATATTTTGCGGATATGCCCGAAAACACTACCTTTGCGACGCAAAAAGAATTAACAGAATGAATGACAAGATTCTTCCAGACTATATTTTCGAATCGAGCTGGGAGGTGTGCAACAAGGTGGGTGGTATCTACACCGTGCTTTCATCGAGGGCAAAGACTCTTCAGACCATATACAAGAACAGACTAATCTTCATCGGGCCAGACCTTTGGCAGGACAGGGACAACCCATTGTTCGTGCAGGATGACGAATTGTTTGCCGCGTGGGCTGCCCATGCCAACGCCAATGACGACCTCAAGGTCAGGGTGGGGCATTGGAATGTCCCGGGCAAGCCGGCCGTGGTGCTGGTAGACTTCAAACGCTACTATGAGCATAAGAATGAGATTTACACCGAATGCTGGAATGATTTCGGCGTAGATTCGCTCCATGCCTACGGTGACTATGACGAGTCGTCGATGTTCTCCTATGCGGCAGGCAAGGTCGTGGAGAGCTATTACAACTACTATCTGCGTGACATGGACGAGGTGCGTGCCGTCTACCAGGCTAACGAGTGGATGACAGGGCTTGGCCTGCTGTATGTCAAAAAGCACGTGCCTGAGGTGGCAACCATCTTCACGACGCACGCAACCACCATCGGCCGCTCGATAGCGGGAAACAACAAGCCGCTCTACGATTACCTTTTCGCCTACAACGGCGACCAGATGGCTCAGGAACTGAACGTGGAGTCGAAACATTCGATAGAGAAACAGGCGGCGCACAATGCCGACTGCTTCACCACCGTCAGCCAGATCACGGCCAAGGAATGCGCCGAACTGTTGGACAAACCCGTGGACGTGGTGGAGATGAATGGCTTTGAGGATGATTTTGTCCCCGCGTCCATCAAGTACGTCAACACCCGCCGCAACTCCCGACGCCGCTTGCTCGACGTGGCAAGCTGCCTGCTTGGCAGGGAATTTGCCGACGACACGATGATGATGTCGATAGGCGGGCGTTATGAATTCAAAAACAAGGGCATAGATGTCTTTGTGGACACGGTCGCGCAGTTGAACGCTTCGCGCCGCATCCGTCGCGAGGCACTCGCATTCGTGTTCGTGCCTGCATGGGTGGCCGAACCGCGTGCTGACCTCCTCGCACGGTTGAAGTCTGGAGAAAAATACACGGAGCCGCTCGAACATCCCTACATCACCCATTGGCTGCACAACATGGACAGCGACAGGCTGTTGTCGATGATGCACTACAAAGGCATGACTAACGCTCAGGATGACAAGGTGAAGCTGATCTTTGTCCCTTGCTACCTGACTGGGCGCGACGGCATCCTGGACAAGACGTATTATGATTTGCTCCTGGCGATGGACTTGAACGTCTATCCGTCCTACTACGAGCCATGGGGCTACACTCCCCTCGAAAGTGCGGCTTTCAAAGTCCCGACGGTGACGACCGACCTGGCGGGCTTCGGCCTCTGGGTGAAGGACATGAAACT
Organism: uncultured Bacteroidaceae bacterium; assembly: GCA_939800445.1. Taxonomy (GTDB): domain Bacteria; phylum Bacteroidota; class Bacteroidia; order Bacteroidales; family Bacteroidaceae; genus Avibacteroides; species Avibacteroides faecavium. The sequence goes on from CALNGU010000060.1 coordinate 9,529, forward strand.
CGGCAGCGACATAAGAGACGGCGTTGCCGTCGTGCACCGCTCGGATTACAACTATAATGACGTGGTATGCTATACTGCCAGAGTCATCCGCAGCTTTGCCAAACTCGATGCCAAGGAAGTGGCAAAGGCCAGGAAGGCGGCAGGAGAAATAGCCCGCAAGGCATTGTGGAAGAACTTCATCTCGTTCTACTACGATGCTTATGACGTGGCTTTGCGTAATGCGAAGAAAAGAAATCAGAATAGTAAATAAAATAGATTGGAACTATGAAATTAAGTGCAAGTAACGCGACCGCCCCCGTCTGGATGGAGGTCACGGTGAAATCAAGGATTCCGGAGAAGCTGAAGATGCTTGGGGAACTGTCACGCAACCTCTGGTTCTCATGGAATTATGAAGCATTGGAACTGTTCAGGGATTTGGATCCCGAGCTGTGGAAGAATGTAGGCAACAACCCCGTGGCTCTGTTGGAAGCAATGAGCTACGAGAAGATGGAAGAAATCGCCAATGACCCCGCCTTGATGAAGCGGATTGAGAAGGTCTATGCCGATTTCAGGAAATATATGGACGTGACACCCGACAAGAACCGTCACTCTGTCGCATATTTCAGCATGGAGTACGGCTTGAGCCATGTCCTCAAGATATACTCTGGCGGCCTCGGTATCCTTGCCGGCGACTACCTCAAGGAAGCGTCTGACAGCAACGTCGATATGTGTGCCGTCGGACTGCTCTACCGCTATGGCTATTTCACCCAGTCACTTTCGATGGACGGGCAGCAAATCGCGAAGTATGAAGCACAGAACTTCGGAAGCCTCCCCATCGAGCAGGTGCTCGGGGCTGATGGCAAACCGTTGATAGTCGATGTACCATACCTTAATTATTATGTCCACGCCTATGTCTGGCGTGCCAATGTCGGCCGTGTGTCGCTCTATCTGCTTGACACGGACAATGAGATGAACAGCGAGTTTGACCGCTCCATCACGCACCAACTTTACGGCGGCGACTGGGAAAACCGCTTGAAACAGGAAATCCTCCTTGGCATCGGCGGTATGCTCACGCTGAAAGCTCTCGGAATAAAGAAAGATGTCTACCACTGCAACGAGGGGCACGCAGCCCTCATCAATGTCCAAAGGCTCTGCGACTATGTGGAGTCGGGCATGACGTTCAACCAGGCGATAGAGGTGGTGCGTGCATCGTCTCTCTACACCGTTCACACGCCGGTTCCCGCAGGGCATGACTACTTCGACGAAGGTCTGTTCGGAAAGTACATGGGCGGTTATCCGCAGCGCATCGGCCTGACTTGGGACGAATTCATGGGCATGGGACGCAACAATCCTGGCGACCATGGCGAGAAGTTCTGTATGTCAATCTTCGCCTGCAACACATCGCAGCAGGTCAATGGTGTGAGCTGGCTGCACGGCAGGGTCTCACAAAAAATGTTTGCCCCGATATGGAAAGGCTACTTCCCCGAGGAGAATCATGTCGGATATGTCACCAATGGCGTGCACTTCCCCACGTGGGCGGCAACGGAGTGGAAGAAGCTTTATGCAAAATACTTCGACAAGAAGTTCATGTCCGACCAGTCCAACGAGAAGATTTGGTCAGCCATAATGAACGTGCCTGACAAGGAAATCTGGGAGACCCGTTGCGCACTCAAGTACAAGCTCGTCGATTACATCAAAAAACAGTTCAGCGAAAACTGGCTGAAGAACCAAGGCGACCCCTCGCGCATCGTTGCCATCCTCGACAAGATCAATCCCAACGCGCTCATAATCGGTTTCGCACGCCGTTTTGCGACCTACAAACGCGCACACTTGCTCTTTACCGACCTCGACCGTCTCTCGAAGATAGTCAACAACCCCAACTACCCCGTGCAGTTCATCTTCGCGGGCAAGGCTCATCCGCACGACGGTGCAGGGCAGGGATTGATCAAGAAGATTTACGAAATCTCACGCCGTCCCGAGTTCCTCGGCAAAATCATTTTCCTTGAGAACTATGACATGAAGCTCGCGCGCCGCCTCATCTCCGGCGTTGACATCTGGCTCAACACCCCGACACGCCCGCTCGAAGCATCGGGAACGTCGGGCGAAAAGGCCTTGATGAACGGTGTCCTCAACTTCTCCGTCCTCGACGGCTGGTGGTACGAGGGCTACCGCAAGAATGCGGGATGGGCACTGACCGACCGCCGCACCTACACCAACCAGGAGCATCAGGACCAGCTCGACGCGGCGACAATCTATGCGATACTCGAAAACGAGATACTTCCCCTCTACTACGCCCGCAATTTCGAGGGCTACCCCGAGGGCTGGGTCAAGTTTGTCAAGAACTCCATCGCAGGCATCGCCCCGCACTACACGATGAAGAGGCAGCTTGACGACTACTACACCAAGTTCTACAACCCGATGGGCGACCGCTTCGAGCTCCTTTCCAAGGACGGTTACGCCAAGGCCAAGGAAATCGCGGCATGGAAGGAAGACGTGGCAGCCAAGTGGGACAACATCCGTGTCGTCTCTGTCTCGGTCGATGGCGCATCGCCAGTCCTCAACGTCGAGACGGGCAAGGAGTATGACGTGCAAGTGGTGATAGACGAGAACGGTCTCGACAACGCCATCGGCATCGACATCGTGACCACCAGGAACGACGAGAACGCCGAGCAGAAAGTCTATTCGGTCGAGGAGATGAACCTCGTCTCGCGTTCAGGCAACCTCTACACTTTCGCGGCCAAGTATTCGTTGTCCAATTCGGGCAGCTTCCGCGTCTCGTTCCGTATGTATCCCAAGAATGCCGACCTGCCGCACCGTCAGGACTTCTGCTACGTGCGTTGGTTCTGATTGCAGCATTGACAGTTTATCTAAGTTGTGGAAGCCCTGCCCGTCGCGGCAGGGCTTCCTTTTTTGTGCCGTCTTGCCCTATGTATGCCCGGGGATGGTCGGATGATGTGCTTTGCACCGCCTGACGGGGATACGCGCCTATGGCACGTCTCTACATCCCCGGTGTGGTATTTCCCAGTCATCTGTCCGTATGGTGTAGAGACGCATATTATGCGTCTCTACTGCTACGCTGCTGCATTCATTAAGGTTGTTCGCAGGTTTGTAGAGACGTGCCGCTGGCGCGTCTCCTCCGCGACGCACGCAATGCCGCAGGCGGTCGGATGGCTTGGTTCGTACCGCCTGACGGGGAGACGTGCCGCTGGCGCGTCTCTACATCCAATGTGCAGCATTTTTCTGTAATCTAACCGTATGGTGTAGAGACGCATAATATGCGTCTCCCGGGTAGCGGTGCGTCAATGGCTGGTGGATGTGATGCGGTGGAGACGCATATTATGCGTCTCTACGGCTACGCTGCTGCATTCATTAAGGTTGTTCGCAGGTTGTAGAGACGCTGCCTGCTGCGTCTCCATGGCAGGCGGTGCGTCAATGGCAGATATGTGGGACGTTGTGGAGACGCATATTATGCGTCTCTACGGCTACGCTGCTGTATTCATTAAGGTTGTTCGTGTGGTTGTAGAGACGCTGCCTGCTGCGTCTCGGCATCGTGCGGTGCATTAATGGCAATGGCGGGCGGCGTGTGGAGACGCAGCAGGCAGCGTCTCTACGACTACACGGTGATGT
>CALNGU010000061.1 GCA_939800445.1 uncultured Bacteroidaceae bacterium
GGTCATAGAGCTTGCGCATCCCTGCCGTGGCGACATCGCGGATGTATGTCACGTTGCCGTCAGTCGAGCTTGCATCCACTACCTTTGGGTCTATGACGTAGATTGGTGTGCCGCGTCGGGCGTAGTGTATCAGCCCTGCGGCCGGGTAGACCTGGAGCGACGTGCCAATGATGAGCATGATGTCGGCCTGGCCCACTATGTCGGCGGCGACCTCGATGTTTGGCACTGCCTCGCCGAACCAGACTACGTAGGGGCGGAGAGGGCTGCCGTCGCCGGCTTTGTCCTGCCAATCGACCTCGTACTCCTCGGGTTTCAGCTCGCGGATAAAGTTGGGATTGTCCGGGTCTCGGCTTGAGCAGACCTTGGTCAACTCGCCGTGGAGGTGGATGATCTTGGTGCTGCCCGCCCTTTCGTGCAGGTTGTCGATGTTTTGCGTTATGACTGTCACGTCATATCGCTGCTCGAGTGCGGCGACGAGGCGGTGGGCTTCGTTGGGTTCGGTGGCGAGCAGTTCCTTGCGACGCTTGTTGTAGAAGTCTGTCACAAGGCGAGGATTCCTGTGGTAGCCCTCGGGTGTAGCCACGTCTTCCACCCTGTATCTTTCCCAAAGACCGTCAGAGTCGCGGAAAGTGCTTATACCACTTTCCGCGCTGATCCCTGCGCCGGTCAAGACTGCGATGCGTTTCATTTCCTGAAGTATCTGAAGATTTTTTTGAAAAGCCTGACTATTTCGCCGATGAACAATATGGGCGAAGTGACGGCAAGCAGGATGATCCAGTCATGCGCGTCAAGCGGTGTGACCGTGAACATCTCACCACCGAAGCTTACGATGGCAATTTGTCCAATTATTATCACAAGTGAAATGAGGATGAATCCCTTGCAGCCGCTGAAATGCAGGGCGGAACGTTTGGATTTATACGCCTTCGCGTTAAACATATTCCAGAACTGCATGAATACGAACAGGGAGAAGAACAGGCTAATCTCATAGGTGCTCAGTCCATGTGCTACGTAGCTGAAGTTTGTTATGCTTGCTTTGAACGTTTCCCAGTCGAATGACAGCAGCGAGGCCAGATCGGCGTGCTTGATGTATTGCAGGAAGATGACCAGGGCTACGACGAAAAGGAAGCCGACAATCAGTATCTGCGCCCACATCGCACGGGTTATGATAAAGTCCGTCCGTTTCCTTGGCTTGTCGTCCATGACGCTCTTCGACGGCGGGAGGGATGCCAGTGCCATGGCGGCAAATGTATCCATGATGAGGTTGACCCACAGCATCTGCGTCACGGTGATTGGCGACTCCGTGCCGGTGAATGCGCCTATCAGGACTATCATGCAGGCGACGACGTTGATGGTCATCTGGAAGAGGATGAACCGCTGTATGTTCTGGTACAACGAGCGTCCCCACATCACTGCCTTGGCTATGCTGCTGAAAGAGTTGTCGATGATGGTGATGTCACTTGCCTCTTTGGCCACCGACGTGCCGTCGCCCATCGACAGCCCGACGTGTGCACTCTTGAGGGCCGGTGCGTCGTTGGTGCCGTCTCCGGTGACGGCGACGATTTCACCTTTCTCCTGCAAGGCTTTGACAAGCCTCGATTTGTCCATGGGGCGTGCGCGTGAGATGATCTTCAGACGCTGCGCCCGCTCCAACAGTTGCTCGTCGGTCAGGGCGGCGAGTTCGGGGCCGGTGATTTCGTTGTCCGCGCCGTCGCTCTCGGTCCAGAGCCCGATCTGTCTGCCTATCTCGCGTGCGGTGGCAGGTGTGTCGCCGGTCACAATCTTGATGTTTATGCCGGCGTGCAGGCAGTCGTTGACTGCGGCAGGCACATCGTCGCGCACGGGGTCGGATATGGCGACGATGCCGATGAATGTCAGCCCGGCGACATCAAGCTTGTTGTCCTTGAACACAGTTTCGCCCTCGTCGAGATATTTGTAGGCGAAGCCGAGTGTGCGCATTGCCTGGTGCTGGTACTGTGCGAGTGCTGCCTCTATCTCCTCACGCTTCATCCCGTCCCTTATGTTGTCACAGAGGTTGAGCAGTATCTCGGGTGCTCCTTTGACGTACAACACGCGTTTGCCCAGCGATTGCGAGCGCACGACGGTCGCCATGTATTTCCTCTCGGTCGAGAAGATGAGCTGCTCATCGACGGGTGTGTTCTCCCTTATCTTCAGATAGTCGATGCCGTTCTTTTGCAGCCAGAGGATCAATGCGCCCTCGGTCGGGTTGCCTATCACCTTGATGTGGTCGGGGTTGGACTTGTCGAGGTGGGCGGTTGAGTTGGTCGCTATGCCCTCGGTGATGACTATGCTGTCATCGTTGTCCTTGAGCTGTTGCCCGTCAAGTCCGATGAATCGTGTGTCGTAGACCTGCATCTGGTTCTTGGTCAACGTGCCTGTCTTGTCGGTGCATATGACGGTGGTCGCCCCCATGGTCTCGCACGCGTGCATTTTCCTCACGAGGTTGTTGGCTTTGAGCATCCTCTTCATGCTGAGTGCAAGGCTCAGCGTCACGCTCATGGGCAACCCTTCAGGCACTGACACCACGATCAGCGTGACGGCAATCATGATGGTGTTGAGCAGGTAACTGCTGAAATCCGCCCATTCCACCGTGCTGTTGCTGTGGAAGTAGCTGACCAAGCGGCCGACGATGATGAGTGATGCCAGCACGTAGCTGATGATTGTGATGATTTTGCTCAGTTTCTCAAGCTGTATGTTGAGCGGTGTCTTGACGCTGTTGTCTATTTGAGCTGCCTGGTAGACTTTGCCGTTTTCGGTCGCGTCGCCCACCTTCATGACACGGAATATGCCGTGCCCCTCGATGACCGTCGTGCCGCGCATGACTTGGTTGGAGGGGTAGGTGGCATCTTTGTCAAACATCGCGGGGTCGGTGGTCTTCTTTATCATCGGTTCCCCGGTGAGTGTCGATTCGTTGATTTGGAGCGCCGTCGCCTCAAGCAGTTCGCCGTCGGCGGGAATCTCCGCCCCGGTGTTGATGAGCACGATGTCACCGACGACGACATCCTTCTTTGGGATTTCCTGCACGCGGCTGTCGCGGATGACTTGCACCGACTCGCTGTCGTTGACTTTGTTGAGTATGTTGAAAGCCTTGTTTGCCTTCACCTCGAAGATGAACGATATGGTCGTGGCAAGCAGTATCGCCACGAATATCCCGAATGGCTCGAAGAACACGTCCATGCCCTCGCCGTCGTGGAAGAAGTGGTAGAACGAGATGCCCACCGACAGCACGAGCGTCGCCAGCAGGATTTTGATGATCGGGTCGTTGAATTTCTCCAGGAATTGTTTCCAGATGGATTGCTTTTTGGGGGGAGTGAGGATGTTGGCGCCGTACTGTTTGCGGCTCAACCTCACTTGCTCCTCGTTCAACCCGGTGTAGTGTTTGTTGTATTCCATGATGTTGTTAGAATTGTAAATGATGCGCGAATATAAAAACATGGAATATGCGACCAAAGACATATTAGTAATTTTTTAACTAAGTCCAATTTATGTCATGGCGCATTAAAATTGTTAATCAATGATTTTGTCATTTTAACTTTGTTGTCAGGCACTTCCGCCCATTTCCCGCCGTGAGCAAAATCCCGGTGTCGCCGTGCAAAGTTTGTTTTTAGGCTAAAAATATGTATTTGCAGGTTAAGTTTATGTATTTGCAGCCTAAAAATATATAGATTTAGCCTGCAAACAGACTTTTCATCCGACCCCGCCGGCTTTTTACGCCGCGCCGCATCGCCCGCATAGGGGCGAATGTGCCGTGTGAAAGGTTGTAAATGTGAAATACTTCGTATCTTTGCTGCACGAATAAACTAAGGTATATATTTTATGAAAGCATTTGTGTTCCCCGGGCAAGGTGCCCAGTTCTCAGGAATGGGAAAGGATTTCTACGAAAGGTCTGACGAATTCAAGGCTTTGTTTGAGCGTGCAAACGAAGTGTTAGGTTATAGAATCACTGACATCATGTTCAACGGCACGGATGATGAGTTGAAGCAGACGAAGGTGACGCAACCCGCCGTCTTCCTGCACTCTGTCGCCGCTGCCAAGTCCATCCTCGGCGACGTGAAGCCCGACATGGTGGCAGGCCACTCGCTGGGCGAATTCTCGGCACTGGTCGTTGCCGGGGCGTTGTCGTTTGACGATGGCCTCAACCTCGTGCTGCACCGCGCCATGGCCATGCAGAGGGCTTGCGAGATGCAACCGTCAACGATGGCGGCAATCATCGCCCTGCCGGACGAGAAGGTGGAAGAAATCTGCGCGTCAATCGATGGCGAGGTCTGCGTGGCTGCCAACTACAACTGCCCGGGCCAGATAGTCATCTCGGGTTCAGTGCCTGGCATCGAGCGGGCTTGCGAGCTCATGAAGGCTGCCGGTGCTAAGCGCGCCCTCGTGCTCAAGGTGGGCGGTGCGTTCCACTCACCGTTGATGGAGCCTGCCAAGCAGGAACTGGAGGAGGCAATCAACTCGGTGAAGTTCAACACGCCGACTTGCCCGATCTACCAGAACGTGAACGCTTTGCCGCAGACCGACCCTGAGACCATCAAGAAGAACCTCATCGCGCAGCTCACCTCACCCGTGAGATGGACGCAGTCGGTGAGGAATATGATAGCCGACGGTGCCGACGAATTCATCGAGTGCGGTCCGGGCAGCGTCCTCCAAGGCTTGATTAAGAAGATTGATGCCAACGTCAACGCTCACGGCGTGGCTTGAGTCGTGACGTGACGTTATGCCTTACATTGCTAAGAGGCAATTTGGTGTAGGGTTCGCCCTCAGCGGCGGATTTATCAAAGGGTTTGCTCATCTCGGGATGATGCAAGCCCTCTTTGAACATGACATCCGCCCCGACATCATCGCCGGAGTCAGCGCGGGAGCTCTGGCGGGAGCGTTCATTGCCGACGGCAAAGAGCCTTACCGCGTCGTTGAAATCTTCCAGCAGCACACCTTTGGCCAACTGACGAGTTTTGCCCGCAGCGTCAGCGGGTTGCTCAAGATGGACGATTTGGTTGATTTCCTCCACGCCAACATCTCGGTCAAGCGCATTGAGGAACTGGGACTTCCACTTGTCGTCGTGGCAAGCGACCTGGACAATGGCGGGTCAGTGCAGTTCCGCCAAGGCGACCTCGCCAAGTGCATTGCGGCCTCGTGCTGTATGCCGGTGCTTTTCGCTCCAGTGATAATTGATGGTGTCCACTATGTCGATGGGGGTGTCTTCATGAACCTTCCCGTCTCGCCCATCCGTGGTGAGTGCGACAGGGTGCTGGCCATCAATGTCAGCCCCATCAATGCAACGACTTACAAGAAAAATGTCTTGAGCATAGCGGTCAGGTGCTTCAACTATATGTTCCGCGCCAATTCTCTGCATGACAAATTGTTGGCGGATATGCTCCTTGAGGCCTACAACCTTGATTCGTTCAGTAACACCGAATTGGAAAAGGCGGGCGAGATATTCGAGGCTGGCTACCGTCAAGCCAACGTGCAGTTGAAATCTAAATTGAAAGAATGGTGAATAGCAAGTTTACGATATACCAGGTTTTGCCGCGTCTCTTCGGCAATGATTGCGAGAATCCCTTGCCAAACGGGACTTTGCAACAGAACGGTTGCGGAAAGTTCGCCGACTTCACGCCGATGGCGTTGCGCAAAATCAAGGACAAGGGCTTTACCCATGTGTGGTTCACCGGGGTGATCGAGCACGCGACAAAGACCGAGCGTGTCGGTTTGCCAGCCACACATCCTGCCGTGGTCAAAGGCAACGCGGGGTCGCCCTATGCCATAAAGGACTACTATGACGTTGCTGCTGACCTGGCGGTCAATGTCGATTCACGTATGGCCGAATTCGAGGCTCTCGTCAAGCGGACTCACGATTGCGGGCTCAAGGTGATAATCGACTTTGTCCCCAATCATGTCTCGCGGCAGTACAAGTCTGATGTCAAGCCGTCAGTGGTCTCCGACCTTGGGGCGGGCGATGACACGACGAGAGCGTTCAGCCCTTACAACAATTTCTACTATATGCCCGGGCTGCGTCTGTCAGGCTCATTCGACATGGTGGCAGGTGCGACCGAGCCATACTGTGAATGCCCTGCCAAGGCGACCGGGAATGATTGCTTCAGCCCTTCGCCGTCGTCGATGGATTGGTTTGAGACTGTCAAGCTGAATTATGGCATCGACTACATGAACGGCAGGACCCGTGCTTTCAACCCCGTGCCTGACACATGGGGCAAGATGCTTGACATCCTTTTGTTCTGGTGTGGCAAGGGAATTGACGGTTTCCGTTGCGACATGGCGGAGATGGTTCCTGTCGAGTTCTGGCATTGGGCTATCAGGCGGGTCAAGGCGAAGTATGCGGATATGCTCTTCATTGCCGAGGTCTACAATCCCTCGCTTTATGAGTCATATATAAAGGTGGGAGGATTTGATTACCTCTACGACAAAGTGGGGCTTTATGACACCTTGCGCGACGTGGTGAGCCATGGCCGCGCCGCCCATGAGATCTCATGGTGCTGGCAGGGGCTGGGTGATTTGCAACCGAGGATGCTCAATTTCCTGGAGAACCATGACGAGCAGCGCATCGCGTCTGACTTTTTTGCCAAAGACCCGTTCAAGGCAGTTCCTGCGTTGGCGGTCAGCGCATTGATGAATGTCAATCCGTTCATGCTCTACTTCGGTCAGGAGTATGGTGAGCGTGGCATGGATGCCGAGGGATACAGCGGGGTGGACGGCAGGACGACAATCTTCGACTATTGGTCGCTGGACACCATCAGGCGGTGGAGGAATGGCGGGACATACGATGGTCGTGCCTTGACCAAGCTGGAAAAGCAATTGTGCGCCGCCTACACGTCGATATTGAAGATAGCCGTCACCGACGATGTCATAGCGAAAGGGAAATTCTTTGACCTGACCTATGCCAACTTTGGCAATGATGGTTATGACACCAACAGGCTTTACACTTTCGTGCGTGGCTTGGACTCGCAGTTTGTCATTGTCTGTGCAAACTTCGGGAACGAGGCGTGTGAAGTGGGAGTGAATATGCCGCAACACTTCTTTGATTACTTCGCCGTGACGGGAAAGACAGTCGCCGCCACCGATTTGATTTCGAGGAAGAGTGAACAACTCACCGTGTCGCCCGCCGAGCGTCTGTCGTTGGCGGTGGAAGCTCACGGTGTGAGGATATTGAAGTTTGAATTGTAAACCATAAACAGTTGGCCGGCCTGTCGCCGCCGCAAGGTGGAGGAAAGTCTGGGCAACACAGAGCGTCCCCCTTCTTAAAAGGAAGTTGTCCGTGAGGGCAAGTCAAGCGCAGAAGAAAATAACCGCCCGCCAGTCGGGTAAGGGTGAGAAGGCGGGGTAAGAGCCCACCAATCCTGTGGTGACGCAGGAGTTGTGCGCCCGGGGAGTTGCAAGACCAAGTAAACCGGCATCAAGGATTGCTCGTCCGTGCCGGAGGGTAGGTTGCTGGAGCATGGTGGTGACATCATGTCGAGATAAATGACAGGCGCGGTCCTTGTGACCGTACAGAACCCGGCTTACAGGCCAACTGTTTTTATATCTGATATTATGAAAGGTCTCAAGCACATCTGGCGTTTCCTGACCATGGACATTTTCCTGATTACGGAAAAGGAAGTCAGCCGTGGCAAATACACCATGATTGCAATCCTCAAGACCATAGTCCTGTCTATCCGCCACTTTTCCGAGGACAGGATTATGAATATGGCATCGGCACTCACCTACAGCACGTTCCTGTCGATAGTCCCTGCACTCGCCATGGTCTTTGCCATAGCTAAGGGGTTCGGGGTTGACAGCATGGTGGTCGAGCATCTCACATCCTACTTTGACGGCCAGCCCGAGATAATCCAGTTGCTGACGGGGTTTGTCGAGTCTTACATCGCCAATGCCAAGAGTGGCCTGTTTGTCGGCATCGGACTGTTGCTGCTCCTGTGGACGGTCATCAACCTGGTGTTGAACATCGACTACTCATTCAACAAGATATGGGAGACAAAGGGAGGCATGGTCAACCGCAAGATATTTGACTATATGTCCCTGTTTCTTATCGTGCCTGTTTTTCTCATCGTCTCATCGGGCTTCTCGGTCTATCTGACGACAGTGCTGCGGGAGATGGAGAGTTATGTGCTGTTGAGCGATGTCTTGAAACTGCTCATCAAGTGCATCCCTTATGTCATCGTTTGGGCGGTCTTCACTGGCCTCTATATGTATGTGCCGAACACGAAGGTGCAGTTCAAGTACGCCTTGATTTCCGGCGTGCTGACTGGCACGGTGTTCCAGTTGCTTCAGACGCTGTACATCCACAGCCAGATGCTCGTGTCCAACTACAACGCCGTTTACGGCAGTTTTGCGGCAATCCCGTTGCTGTTGATTTGGTTGCAGTTGTCGTGGACACTGTGCCTGCTGGGCGTGGAGATAACCTACCTGGGACAGAACGTGCAGAACTTCGACTATGAGATGCGGAGCAAGGCAGACGAGACGCGGTTGAAGACCGACTTCCTGTGCGTCTGGTTCATGACGCTCATCGTGCGCAACCACATGGACATGGGCAGCCGGCCGTTCACCTGCACCGACCTGTCGAGGATGACCAAGACCCATGTCCGTCTCTCCCAACGCATCCTCAACAAACTGGAAGCTATGCAGCTCGTCAGCCGCACCATTTCGTCGGCGAAGAAGGGGCAGGAATCCATCGCCTACATCCCGTCAAAGGACGTGTCAGACCTGAGCATCGGCACTGTGCTGGGCAGGCTTGAGGTCGGCGGTGCTGTGGGAGGCGGCGATGTGCCTGAGATGTCGGGCAAGGCCTGGTCGGCATTCGTCGCGGCACGCAAGCGATATTATGAGTCATGTGACAACATCCTACTCAAAGACATAAGCCTATGATAGTGTTTCCCAATGCGAAGATAAACATCGGTCTCAACGTTGTGGCCAATCGGAGTGACGGCTACCACGACCTTGAGACCGTGTTCTACCCGGTTGGCATCTGTGACGTAATCGAACTGACGCCTGCCGGAGAGCGGACGACATTCGCCTGCCATCCTCCGTTGGACGGTTGCCCAGATGCCGACAACCTGGTCATGAGGGCGGTGGAGAGCATCCGCCGCGATTTTGACATCCCCCATTTGGCCATAGATCTGGTGAAACGCATCCCCTCGGGGGCTGGGCTCGGGGGCGGGTCGGCCGATGCCACGTTCACATTGCGTTGCCTCAACGACCTTTTCTCGCTCGGGTTGGACGATGAGGCTCTTGAGGCGAGGGCGGCGCGGCTGGGAGCCGATTGCCCGTTCTTCGTCCGCAACCGTCCCGTCTTCGCCACTGGCACGGGCAATGTCTTCACTCCCGTGCAGCTCTCACTGCATGGATGGCACATCGTGGTGGTCAAGCCCGACATCTTCGTCTCGACCCGCGAGGCGTTCTCGCAGGTCGTGCCGCGTCCCGCCCCACGGTCATTGGCCGATGATGTCCGGTTGCCGGTGGAGGAATGGCGGCACGTCATCGGCAACGACTTCGAGCCAGGCGTATTCGCCATCCACCCGAAGATAGGGGAGATAAAGGAGCAGCTCTATGCAGCCGGGGCTGCCTATGCCTCGATGTCGGGGTCGGGGTCGGCGGTCTACGGACTGTTCAAAAAGCCTGCTTGCAATGTTGGCGGATTATTCAAAGGTTGCTACATTTGGACATCCGAACTTTAACTATAACCTCTATTATTATGGAAAATGCAAATCAACGCCCCAATCTCTGCCCCAACCGCTTGGTGGAGGCATTGGGCAAAGACCAAAAGGACTTCACACGTGACGACATCATCCGTTACATCGTGGACAACGGCATCAAGATGGTCAACTTCATGTACCCGGCGGGTGACTCGCGGGTCAAGACGTTGAACTTTGTCATCAACGACTACGACTACCTTGAGACCATCCTCACTTGCGGCGAGCGCGTGGACGGGTCGAGCCTCTTCTCGTATATCGAAGCCGGCAACAGCGACCTCTATGTCATCCCGCGTTTCAACACGGCGTTCATCGACCCGTTTGCCGAGATACCGACGCTGTCGATGCTCTGCTCGTTCTTCAACAAGGATGGCGAGGTGCTTGACTGTTCGCCCGACAACCTCGTGCGCAAGGCCGTCAAGTCGCTCAAGGACGTGACCGGGCTGACATTCGACGCGATGGGCGAGCTTGAGTACTACGTCGTCGCCGATGCCTCCCCCCTGTTCCGTGCACAGGACCAGCGTGGCTACCACGAGTCGTCGCCCTATGCCAAGTTCAACGACTTCCGTGCCGAGTGTATGCTGGCCATTGCCCAGATAGGCGGACGCATCAAGTACGGCCACTCCGAGGTAGGCAACTTCACGATGGACGGCAAGGTCTATGAGCAGAATGAGATAGAGTTCCTCCCGACACCAATCGAGACAGCCGCCGACCAGATACTGCTCGCCAAGTGGGTCATCCGCAACCTCGCGTTCCGCCACTCGCTCGACGTGACGTTTGCCCCCAAGATAACTGCCGGCAAGGCAGGGTCGGGCCTGCACATCCACATGAGGCTGATGCGCGACGGGCGCAACGTCATGCTCGATGCCGACCGCCACTTGTCAGTCGAGGCGCGCAAGGCGATAGCCGGCATGATGCTCATGGCGCAGTCGATCACCGCATTCGGCAACAAGATACCCACATCCTACTTCCGCCTCGTGCCGCACCAGGAGGCCCCGACCAACATCTGCTGGGGCGACCGCAACCGCTCGGTCCTCGTGCGTGTCCCGCTGGGATGGACGACGACGGTCGATATGTCATCCATCGTCAACCCGTCCGACCGCCCGCTGCACCTCGACATCACGGGCAAGCAGACCGTCGAGATGCGCTCGCCCGACGGGTCTGCCGACATCTACCAACTGATGGCCGGCCTGTGCGTCGCCTGCCGTCACGGCTTCGAGGTCGAGGATGCGCTCAAGATTGCCGATGACAAATACGTGGACGTTGACATCCACAAGCCCGAGAACGCCGCCAAGCTCGCCAGCCTCGACGCCCTGCCCAAGTGCTGCACCGAGTCGGCCGACTGCCTGGAGCGTCAACGCGCCGTCTACGAGCAGCACGGCGTGTTCAGCCCCGCGATGATCGACGGCATCGTCAGAGAACTCCGCGCCTACGACGACGCTGACCTCTATGCCAAGGTCAAGGGCGACCGCGACGCAGAGCTCAAGATGGTCGAGCAATACTACTACTGCGGATAATCATTGCCAGGAAATATGCCGGCGCATCTCCCGCGCCGCACACATGACAGAGGGATGCCACGACGGTGGCATCCCTCATCGTTTGTCTCTTATCTAACCGTATGGAGTAGAGACGCACAGTGGTCGTGGCAAACACACCACAGGCTTGTAGAGACGTGCCATCGGCGCGTCTCCTCCACGTCCCGTGCAACGCCCCGCATCGTCAGACGGTTTGATTGCGCCGCCCGACGTTGAGACGCGCCAATGGCACGTCTCTACATCCTGGTGCGCTGCATCGCTTGTTATCTGACCCTATGGTGTAGAGACGCATGATATGCGTCTCCCAGACAGGCAAGTTACGCAACGCAGCCATGTCGCTCGGGGTGTAGAGACGCATGATATGCGTCTCCCCGACAGGCGGGGAATCATTACTAATTGCACGGGACGTGGAGGAGACGCATATTATGCGTCTCTACAGCTACGCTGCTGCATCCATTAAGATTGTCTGTGGACTACAGAGACGCAGCAGGCAGCGTCTCTACGACTGTGCACCGGCATTCGTCACGATGGATACGGGGACAAAATCGATGTCAACCGACATCAACTTCCCTCAGGTCTGGCATAAAGTTCCATGTCTCGGTGCATGAAGTAAAAACAAAACTTTTGAATGAATAAACAGAACTTTTGTTTATATAAACAGAAGTTTTGAATATTAAAACAAAACTTTTGAATATACTTTATGTCTGACCTGATGCAACTTTTCCCGGCGTGTGGTGGAGGTTTATGTCTGGCGTGACGGGATTTTGGGTCTGGGCTGATGCGCCAATGCATCGGGCGGGGGATGGTTTCACCCGTGGTGCGGATGAGCTGACTCGCGAATGCCTTGGATATGAAAAGGGCAGGCGAATCGTTTCACCTGCCCTTTTGTGGCAATCGTGCCAGTGGTCTGGCATCGTTGCAGTTTCATTCCATTCGGCGCAGAACCACCGCCGTGCGTGCCGGGATGTAGAGCTTGAGCCAACCCTTCTTTTGCTTGTGGTAGAGGTCGTCGTGCATGGTGAAGTGCTCCACCGTGTCGTCCGTCAGCCCGAAGCCGCCGTAGGCCTTGTCGTCGGTGTTGAGCACGACTTGGTATTTGCCCTCCTTGACGAGGAAGC
>CALNGU010000062.1 GCA_939800445.1 uncultured Bacteroidaceae bacterium
TTTGAATATATAAACAAAACTTTTGAATATTAAAACAAAAGTTTTGTTTTTACTTGACTCACCGAGGTAATGAACTTTTCTCGGCGGGCAGTGAAAGTTTTCATCCGTCTTCATCGCTTTTGTCTCCTGTGGCATTGCAGCGTGGCACGGTTGATGGCGGCGGGGACGGCGGGATGGTTTAACAACTTTTTACGCCGCCGCGCCCCTGGGATAGGGGGGCAAGCGTTACATTTGCAGACGTTTCTAAAAGAAGTGCCTTATGTTTTTCTACTACATCTATATGTTTTGCATCGCTGTCCCGCTGGGGATCGTGGCGACCATCATCGCTGCGATGGTGACTATCATCGGCACGTCGGTCGGCGATGCCCACTTCTGGGGCTACCACCCGGGCAAGGTGTGGTCGAGGATCATCTGTGCCCTGTTCCTCATCAGGGTCAAGGTCGTGGGGCGTGACAAGACGGACAAGAGGCATTCCTATGTCTTTGTCGCCAATCACCAGGGGGCATTCGACATCTTCCTGATCTACGGCTACCTGGGGCGCAACTTCAAGTGGATGATGAAGAAGAGCCTGCGGCGCATCCCCTTTGTCGGCAGGGCTTGCGAGGCTGCCGGGCACATCTTCGTTGACAGGACGAGCACGGGCGGGGTGCGCGCCACCATCACCAAGGCGCATGACACGCTGATCGATGGCACGTCGCTGGTGGTCTTCCCCGAGGGGTCGCGGACGTTCACGGGGCACATGGGCTACTTCAAGAAAGGGGCTTTCCAGCTTGCCGACGAGTTGAGGCTGCCGGTGGTGCCTATGACGATTGACGGGTCATTCGAGATATTGCCCCGATTCCGGAAACTGCCGCGCCCGCACCGCCTGACGCTGACTATCCATGACCCGATTGCCCCCGAGGGCGAGGGGCTGGGCGACATCAGGCGGACGATGAAGCTGGCCTACGAGGCAATCGAGGCCGGGCTGCCCGAGGTCTACCGTGGCATGGTGAAGAATGCCGACCAGGAAGTCCCCTGAGGCGCAGCTGTGACTGACAATTTGCCGTCGCCGCCGTGCGTGGCTGGTGGCGCATGAACGATAATAACTTACAATTATGGCAGACGACAAGAAAGTGATTTTTTCGATGGTCGGGGTGAGCAAGTCATTCCAATCGGGCAAGCAGGTGCTGAAGGACATCTACTTGTCATTCTTCTACGGTGCTAAAATCGGCATCATCGGTCTCAACGGCTCGGGCAAATCAACTTTGCTCAAGATAATCGCTGGGCTGGACAATGCATACCAGGGCGAGGTGGTGTTTTCACCAGGCTATTCGGTCGGATACCTCCCGCAAGAGCCGCAGCTCGACAAGGACAAGACCGTCAAGGAGGTGGTCATGGAGGGCGTGCAGCCCATCGTTGACCTGCTGGCGGAGTATGAGGAGATAAACAATAAATTTGGCTTGCCCGAATACTATGAGGATGCCGACAAGATGCAGTCGCTCTTTGACCGCCAGGCGGTGTTGCAGGACCAGATTGACGCGACAGACGCTTGGAATCTGGACAGCAAGCTGGAGCGCGCGATGGATGCCCTGCGCTGTCCGCCCGAGGACCAGAAGTGCGAGCACCTCTCGGGCGGCGAGCGTCGCCGCGTGGCTCTGTGCCGCCTGTTGTTGCAACAGCCCGACGTGCTCCTGCTTGACGAGCCTACCAACCACCTTGATGCCGAGTCGATAGACTGGCTGGAACAGCACTTGCAACAGTATGCCGGGACGGTCATCTGCATAACCCACGACCGCTACTTCCTTGACCACGTGGCGGGATGGATATTGGAACTCGACCGTGGCGAGGGCATCCCTTGGAAAGGCAACTACTCGTCATGGCTGGAGCAGAAGACCAAACGCATGGAATTGGAGGAAAAGACCGCAAGCAAGAGGCGCAAGACCCTTGAACGTGAGCTGGAGTGGGTGCGCATGGCTCCCAAAGCCCGCCAGGCAAAGGGCAAAGCCAGGTTGAACTCCTACGACAAGCTGCTTAACGAAGATGTCAAAGAGAAGGAGGAGAAGCTTGAGATATTCATCCCCAACGGCCCGCGCCTCGGCAACAAAGTGATTGAGGCAGTCGGCGTGAGGAAAGCGTTTGGTGAAAAGCTGCTCTTCGACAACCTCAACTTCTCGTTGCCTCCAAACGGCATCGTCGGCGTGATAGGTCCCAACGGTGCGGGCAAGACGACGCTGTTCAGGCTCATCATGGGGCTTGAGAAGCCCGATGCCGGGACTTTCGAGGTGGGCGAGACTGTGAAACTTGCCTACGTTGACCAGCAGCACAAGGACATCGACCCGGACAAGACCGTCTACCAAGTCGTCTCGGGCGGCAACGAGCTGATGCGGATGGGCGGACGTGAAATCAATGCCCGTGCCTATTTGTCCCGTTTCAACTTCACCGGGGCGGATCAGGAAAAGAAGTGCGGAGTGTTGTCGGGCGGCGAGCGCAACCGCCTGCACCTCGCCATGGCTCTGAAGGAAGAGGGCAATGTCCTGTTGCTTGACGAGCCGACCAATGACATCGATGTCAACACCCTCCGTGCGTTGGAGGAGGGGCTTGACGATTTCGCTGGCTGCGCCGTCGTCATCAGCCATGACCGATGGTTCCTTGACCGCATCTGCACGCACATCCTGGCATTCGAGGGCGATTCCAATGTCTTCTTCTTCCAAGGCTCGTATTCTGAATATGAGGAAAATAAAGTCAAACGCATGGGACGTGAGGAGCCGAAGAGAATCCGCTATCGCAAACTGATGGATTAAACGTTGGCGGCTCTATACCATATATAATATAAGACGGTGGCTCGTTGCAACAGGCCACTGTCTTTTTGTATGGCGGCGTCTGTGTAGTTGACGTTTCACAGTGTAGCGGTCGGATAGAGCATAATATGACGGTCGTGTGTTTGGTATTTGATGTTTTTTTTCATACCTTTGCAGCCGATAACTTTTTAAATAATCAAATTAATTATGAATCAGTACGAAACCGTTTTCATCTTAACTCCCGTTTTGTCTGACATCCAGATGAAGGAAGCGGTAGAAAAATTCAAAGGAGTCCTGCTGGAAACCGGAGCTAAGATTGTCAATGAGGAGAACTGGGGGCTGAGGAAACTGGCCTACCCAATCCAAAAGAAGTCAACCGGGTTCTATCAGTTGCTTGAGTTTGAAGCTGACCCGACTGCGATTATCAAATTGGAAACAGCTTACAGGCGTGATGAGAGAATCTTGAGGTTCTTGACTTTCAAACAAGACAAGTATGCCGCTGAATATGCAGCAAAGCGCAGAAATTTAAAATCAGCTAAAACGGAGGACAAATAATCATGGCACAGCAAAATCAATCTGAAATCAGGTATCTTACTCCGCCGACGGTGGATGTGAAGAAAAAGAAATATTGCCGTTTTAAGAAGAGTGGTATCAAGTATATCGATTATAAGGATCCCGAATTCTTGAAGAAGTTCTTGAATGAGCAAGGCAAAATACTCCCCAGAAGGATTACCGGCACATCAATGAAATACCAGCGTCGTGTCGCTCAGGCAGTGAAACGTGCACGCCATTTGGCTCTTCTGCCTTATGTAGCTGATATGTTGAAATAAAAAGAGGGAGGACTAATATGGAAATCATACTTAAAGAAGATATAGCAAGCTTGGGTTACAAGAATGACATTGTCAGCGTGAAACCAGGTTACGGCAGGAATTATCTGATACCTTCAGGGAAAGCGATATTGGCTACCCCGTCAGCAAAGAAGATGCTTGCCGAGGAATTGAGGCAAAGGGCCCACAAGCTTGAGAAAATCAAGAACGAGGCTATTGAACTTGCCAAGAAGCTTGAGGGTGTCACTCTCACAATTGCTACGAAAGTCAGCTCGACTGGGACAATCTTCGGCTCTGTGAACAATATCCAGATTGCCGAGAAGTTGGCTGAAAAAGGATTCGAAGTTGACCGCAAGGTGATTGTTGTCAAGGACACTGTAAAGGAGGTCGGCAATTATGTGGCAACAGTAAGGTTGCATAAGGAAGTGTCGGTCGAGATTCCTTTTGAGGTGGTTGCCGAAGAGTAAAATCATTCATTTGATAAAGTAGAAAGACAAGGCTGTTGCCCAAGGTGATAGTCTTGTCTTTTTTAATGCTGTTTAAATGATAGGAGAATGTTGTTCACTGTAATAACAATAAACCTCAACAACGCGGAAGGTCTGAAGAAAACGATAGAAAGCGTCTTGGCGCAGGAACGTTCCCTTTATGAGTATATTGTCATAGACGGGGCATCCACGGATGGCAGTGTGGAGTTAGCCAAAAGTTATGGGGACAAAATTGATTGTTTCATATCAGAACCGGACAAAGGCATATACAATGCAATGAACAAAGGAATTGCATTGGCAAAAGGAGAGTACGTGATATTCATGAACTCTGGGGACTGTTTTGCTTCCGCCGACGTGTTGCATAGAGTCGCTGGGCTTAATCTGACTGCGGATATAGCGATAGGGGCGATGCGGCAGAAAAAAAGATGGGGTTATTGGGTTGAAAAACCAGCAAAGGTTAGCGGTTATAATTTGCTGTATCGTACGTATTGTCATCAATCTACATTCACCAAAACATCTGTATTGAGAGAGCTTGGGGGGTACAATGAGAATTTGAAAATTGCTGCGGATGCTTGTTTCTTGTTTGAAGCTTTTATCAGATATAATAAAATGCCCATGACTTTCGATTTCTGTGTTTCTGATTATGCTCCTGGTGGTATCAGCGATACTAACTTTGACCTTGGACACACGGAACGGGAAACGTATTTCAAGGACAATTTCACCAATATATATAAAGACTACGTGAAGGTACATAAGTGGCTGCGCTTTTCGCCATCGAATGTCCTTAGGGTTATTAAACTTCGTTTGTGCTCATTGATGTAAGGCATTTGCTGTTATGGTGGTTTGTTCTTGGCAATAATTGGCGGAAGTTTACGTTTGTTATGTGTATTTGCCATGTAGAATATATCTTTTACATTTGCGCCTAATGTGAAATCAATACAAAAGGATAAGATGATGCGTTATAAAAATGCTTTATTTCTGATATTATTTTCTTTGCTTGTGTTGGCATCGTGCCAATCATCAAAAAACACGGTTTCTTATTTTCAGGATATGACGGAGGACAACAATGTCCTGGAAGGGGTTGAAAGTAACTATGAAGTGCAAATCACGAGTGACGACCTGTTGGCAATATCCGTGTCAAGTATAGACCCTAACGCCATAGCTATTTTCAACTTGCCTGCAACCACTTACTTGCAACCTGGAGTTGATGAAATCTCTACAACGCCGGTCTTGCAATCTTATCTGGTGGATTCTGAAGGCTATATAGATTTTCCAGTCTTAGGGCGGCTTTACGTGGCTGGTCTGACGCGACATGAATTGGCTGAATTTTTGAAAGAGAAAATATCCAAATATGCCAAAGACCCGTTGGTGACTGTGAATATCATGAACTTCAAGGTGTCAGTGCTCGGTGAGGTCAACAAACCTGGGACAATATCCATCACCAACGAGCGAATGTCCATACTCGATGCTTTGAGCATGGCAGGTGACTTGACCATAAACGGAATGCGTGACAGGGTTACTCTTTATCGTGACGAGAATGGGAAGAAGACTTATCATGTCTTTGACCTTACTTCTTCAGATGTATTTAAGTCTCCATATTTTTATCTGAAGCAAAATGATGTCATATACGTCGAACCCAATAAGGCTCGGCGCAGCAATGCCAATTACAGTCAGGCAGCACAGTTCAATATATCAGTCGCATCGACGGTTGTGAGCGTAGTGTCGGTCATTTCATCTCTCTGTATAGCTTTGTTTGTCAAATAAGAAAAAGGTGCATCAATGAATTCATATAAGCAGTCTGGGATAGTGTCATTGTTGATTGATTACGTCAAAAATTGGAAACTGTTCGCCATCTCTTTGGTGGTTTGCGTTGGGCTTGCCGGACTATACTTGATAGTGAAGAATCCTGAATTCAAGGTCAATGCTAATGTCTTAATCAAGGAAGATTCCAAATCGGGCGGCTTGGCAGCGTCAATGATGAAGTCAATGCCATTTGGCGATGTTCTGAGCGTTGGTGGAAGTGTGGTTGATGACGAGATAGAGGTCATCAGCTCCTATTCTATCCTACGTGGAGCTGTTAAGGAGCTTGGCCTGAATGTCAGCTGCTCCAAAGGATTCTTGAAAAAGAAGAACTATTATAAGGATTCCCCATTATCCATAATACCAAAGATCGCTGATATGGCAGATACTTTGCGGTATGCAATTGAAATGAAAATTTCAATAAGCAAAGAAGGCATTGCCAAAGTAAAAGCATACAGCATGGATGAACTCGTGGGTGAGGCCAAGTCTGCTTTCCCTGTCAACTTGACAACCGTTTTCGGGAACTTTACTATTGATACGACATCTTTTTTTGATGCTTCCAAGTCAAGGAAATATGAATTGTTGTACGGAGGGTATGGAAGTGCGACTGAGGCTTTGATGCGCAATGTGGATATATCACTTGCAAGCAAGAAGGCTAACGTCATCAATTTGACCATGGAAGATGAAATTCCAGAGCGGGGAAAGGATATATTGAATTCCATAATCAGCCATTACAATTCTTATGGCATTGAGGAGAAGAATCTGGTGTCTGAGCGCACTGCGGTATTCTTGCAACAGCGCATAGATATTTTGGAAAAAGATTTGACTTCAATAGAGAAGACAGTTGAGAGATACAAAGAAGACAATCAGTTGACGGACATTGAATCGGAGGCTAAAATCATACTTGACCGGAGTAGCGACTTCAAAGAACGTTTGATAAGCGCGGAAACCCAATTCTCTGTGATTTCAATCATTGAGGATTTCCTTGAAGCTCCTGAAAATAAATATGCCGTTGTCCCCATGAGCCTTGGCATAGAGGAAGAATCAGCCGTGGAGTCTTTGCTCGCTTATAATGAATTGCTTATGGAGCGTTTGAAGTTACTCCGTTCCACAAAGCCGGGCAACCCGATGATTGAGTCCATGAATGAGCAAGTCGATGCCACACGCCAGAGTGTCCTGATGACCATACAGAGCATCAAGCGTGGAATTGAGTACGCACGAAATGACTTGCGTGACCAAGAGAAGTATTTCATGGACCGAATCAAAGGTATGCCAAAACAGGAGAGGGAATACATTGAGATAAAAAGGCAACAGGAAATCAAGCAAGCCCTTTACCTCTATTTGCTCCAGCAGCAAGAGGATAATGCCTTGAAATTAGCGATGGAGAATCCAAAGGCACAGATAATTGATAACGCCTATGTGAATTCCCGACCGGTCAAGCCGATGAAGTTGCTTGTGGCAGCGGCGGCATTGTTGTTTGCTGTGATGTTGCCTGTATTTTATCTTTATGGTCGTAAGATGTTGGCACGCAAATTCCAGAATGCCCATCAATTGCAATCGACTACATCAATGGCTGTCATGGCAGAGATTCATTCAGCAAATGCAGAAATGCTTTTCAATGGCAGTGATAGTGAAGCGGATGAGGATGTGAGAACACTCCGCTCCATAATCTTCCGCGCTTTGGGCAATGACGTGGAACATAAGGCTGCTCTTGTGACTTCGATAAAGAAAGGCGAGGGTAAGACTTTTGTAGCGACCAATCTTGCTTTGTCCATGGCCTTGCTTGGCAAAAAGGTCTTGCTTGTGGATGCCAACCTGCGTAATTCAGCACTGAGTTCTATGGCAGCTTTGTCGGAAGGTAAGCTTGATGCTGGTTTGGCGCAAGCAGTCTTGGGAGAGCGGATGACTCAAGGAGTTATCAGGCAATCTTCGGTTAATCCTAACCTTTATGTCTTGCCGGCAGGACTTGTGGAATCCAATGCTTCAGAATTGCTCTTGAATTCCAACTTTTCCGCTTTGTTGAATGAACTGAAGTCCGTTTATGACTTCATTGTCATTGACACTGCTGATCTGTATGACTATTCGGACACAATGCCATTGTTTGCTTTGACAGAGTTGGCGGTGTTCGTGACAAGGGCTAATTTCAGTGATAAAGGTTCATTGGATTATGCAGAAACATTGGTTGAGCAGCACGTCATATCCAATTATATATATGTAGTGAATGATGTGAAGCCGGAAGCAAAACGCTGAAATGTCTTGTTTCTCATCGTTATACTCTAAACTGTTTGGCCAATCGCTGTCTCGGTCGGCACGTCTGAAACAGAACGTGGCGGTGTCATTGCTGGTCAAGGTCGGGAGTATTCTTTGCTCATTGGTGATGCTCCCAGTGGCGATAGATTTTGTCAACGACGTGCAGTATGGCATCTGGCTGACGATAAGCTCGATAGTCGCGTGGATGAGTTTCTTTGACATCGGCTTTACCAACGGATTGAGGAACAAACTGGCTGAGGCATTCGCTTTCAAAGACAATGGGCTGGCAAAGATTTATGTGAGCACCACATATTTTATCCTGTCGGTGATATTCTTTTTCTTGGCACTGTTATTGCTGTTGCTCGTGCAGATTTTTGACGTGTCGTCTTTGCTCAACATTTCAAGCGGCTATGAGGCTGAGTTGAAGGTGTCACTCAGTATCCTTATCGTATACTTCTGTGTTACTTTTGTTCTAAGGATACTGAGCATAGTCGTTATTGCCGACCAGCGTCCGGCCTATTCTTCGTTCATTGACTTTCTCGGGCAGTTGCTCTCCTTGGCGGCGATATTGATTTTCCGCAATCATGTGGATGGCTCGTTGACCGTGCTTTCCTATTGTTTGTGTCTGCCGCCACTCGCAGTGTGGGTGTTTTTCACTTTTTATTGTTATGCGAAGCGTTACCGGCACTGTTCTCCATCGGTAAAGTCAATCCGGATGGAGTATTCTTCGCGTTTGCTCACTCTTGGGGTCAAGTTCTTTGTCATTCAGATTGCTGCTCTCATTCAGTTCCAGACGGCCAACATTCTCATCGCCCGCCTCTATTCGATGGGGGAGGTTACGCAATACAACATAGCCTACAAGTACTTCAACGTGCTTTATATGTTTTTCATGATAGTCCTCCAGCCGTTCTGGTCTGCTGTGACGGATGCGTATGCCAAAGGGGATTTCGACTGGATTAAATCCATGGTGAAAAAGTATTTGCGTGTTGTCGCCATGATGCTTGGTGGCGGATTGCTCATGCTCGTACTTTCAGACTTTGTATATAATATATGGATAGGTGAGGCGGTGAACATACCATTCAGCCTTTCAGCATGGATGATGGTCTATTTTCTCACGACAATCTTCGGTGCTGTCTTTGTCTATTTCGTCAATGGCATCGGCGCGCTGCGGATACAGTATTATTCGAGTCTTGTATCCCCCTTGCTGTTTTTCGCCTTGGTGATGCTCATGTGCAAGTGGGGCGGAATGGGGATGTACGCGATACTTATAGCATCGGTGGTAGCTAATTTCAACGGATTGTTTCTGGCACCCATGCAATATTTTAAGGTAATAATAAAGAGGGAAAAGGGCGTATGGACTATGTGATTAAGGACGATGGCTTGAGGTATCGGGCTGCTTGGGTAGCGATGCTCGTATATGCGCTTTTGTATGTAGTCGAGACATCCCTCAACAGTTTTCCCATGGCGAGCCTTTTCTATATGCTTGCGGCATTGCCGATGATCATCGCCATATTGGGCAACCTCTCTTTTGACTTCACCAACCGCAGCCGCATTTGCCTCCTTTTGTATTTTGCCATGCTGGCTTGGATGCTGGTGATGTGTGCTCGTGCCAAGTTTGATCTGTTTTATCCCCATCAGTATGGCATTCTTTCCTATGCTGGCGTTGTCCTGTTGATGGTGAACACCAAGCCGATGCTCGGCAGTTTCATCTCGGTGGGCTACAAGACCAATTATGCGTTCATACTTCTTATGGCCATCCCGTTGATGACCAAGGAGACGGGGGTGATACAGATGATGCTTGAGACGTTTTCCGTCCCTGCCGCATTCATATTCCTGACCAATAAATACCATTCCAACCGCAACATAACGATGTCGGCCATCGTCCTCTTGCTTGCCTTCCTTGTGGCAACGTTGACGGCGAGGCGCAATCTGATGCTGACCTACGCGCTTTACATAGCCATTGGAGGAGTGTTCTTGATGATGAACGGCAAGATGAAGAGAGCTGAGGTCAAGGTGCTGGCATTCCTCTCCGCATTGCTGTTGCTGATGTTGGCACTCGTGTTTTATATGAATGAGAGCCAGGGAATGTTCTCCAAGATCACAGGTCGTGCATCCGAGAACACGAGGGAAGAGGTCTTTGCATCCTTTGCCGCCGATATGCTCACATCAGGCTCTGATGTAATCGTTGGGCGCGGTATGTCTGGTGAGTACTATTGTCCCGGGGTGGATTTCATTGATGAGGAGAGGACGGAGAGCAATGATTACCGCTTTTTCATCGAGTGCGGCTACTTGCAGTGGATACTCAAGGGCGGATTGGTATATCTACTCCTATATGTCGCATTGTTCCTCCTCGCAATATGGCAGGGATTCAAGAGCCGCAACGCTTTGTGCAAGGCTTCGGCGTGCATAGTGCTAGTGCAGTTGATTGACATGGCACCATTCGGGTTGCACGGTTTCAACACCAAGATGCTCATGATTTGGCTCGCTGTCTCGATATGTCTTGACAAGAATTTCCGTAAGATGACCGACGAGCAAGTGAGGGACGAACTGTTCACCATCAAAAACAAACTGTTGCCATGGCAGAAAAAATGAGAATACTCTGGCTGTCCAACATCATCTTCCCCGAGGTGTCCGATCGGCTGGGTTTGCCGAGGGTCGTGGTAGGCTCGTGGATGATGGCCTACAAGTCGCTGTTGCAGGCCAGCCATGCCGCCGACATGGAGCTGCACGTCATCTCCCCCTATGAGGGAACGTCGTTTGCCGATGTCGAGGCCGGCGGAGCGCACCACTATCTGTTCCCCGAGACGACTGGTGCATCCGAGTTGCGCAAGTGGCTCAAGGCCGTCAACGACCGTGTGCGTCCCGACGTGGTGCACATCCACGGGTCGGAATACCCTCACTCGTCGCTCTTCGTCGAGGCCTGCGGCAGCGGCAACGCCATCCTTTCCATACAAGGGCTTGTCAGCGTCTATGCCCGCTACTATTACGGAGGGCTGGATTTGCAGGGCAAGTTCACCCTGCGCGACCTGCTCAAGCGTGACACCCCGCGCATCCAGCAACGTGACTTCGTGCGCCGTGGGCGGTTGGAACGGTCGCTCATCTCGCGTGTCGGCAACATCGCCGGCCGCACGAGCTGGGACTATGCCCACAGCGTGGCAATCAACCCCGACGTGCGCTACTACACCTGCCAGGAGCCGTTGCGCGACGGATTCTACTATGCAGCGTGGAGGCTGGACGAATGCCACCGCCACACCATCTTCGCCTGCCAGCCGGCCTATCCCATCAAGGGGCTGCACCAGCTGCTCGCAGCGTTGCCGTTGGTCCGGCGGCGTTATCCCGACGTGCACCTCTACCTGCCAGGGGACAACATCGGCGACCGCCCGTGGTGGAAGATTCGGGCTTATTGGCGGTACATAAACCGGCTCATCGAGCGGCACGATCTGCGCGATTGCGTCACGTTCCTTGGCGGGCAGACCGAGGAAGAGATGATTGCGCACTACCTTTCCGCCAACGTCTTCGTCTGCCCGTCGTCGATTGAGAACAGTTCCAACTCGGTCTGCGAGGCACAAATCCTCGGCGTGCCCGTCATCGCCAGCTATGTCGGCGGCATGATGGACCTCGTGGCCGACGGCGAGAGCGGATTGCTCTACCGCTTCGAGGAGGTCGAGATGCTTGCCGGGAAGATATGCTCCATCTTCGCCGACGACACCCTGGCACTCCGCCTCTCGCAAGGGGCAAGGGCGGTGGCCACACGCCGCCACGACCGTGCGGCTATTGCCGAATCGTTGTGGGCGATATACCAATCCGTGCGCGGCACGTCCAACCGATAGATTCCCATGAGACACCAAGGCAGCATCATCAGCAAAGTAAAGGGCGACCCGCTGGCCTACCTCTGGCTCAAGCCGTTCCAGATGTGGCAGCGCGTCCACAAGGCACTGTGTTCGCTCTGGACCTACCTCCTCGCCAAGGCCAAGGGCGTTGACATCGCGTCGATGCCCGTGTGCGCCGGAGTGCCGTACATCTTCCGCTCCCCCTATTCGACCATCAGGATAGGGCGGCACTTCCAGGCCAATTCGTCGTTCAAGTCCAACAACATCGGCATCCTGTCCCGCTCGCGCCTCACGTCGGCCAGCTCTCCCGACCGCTCGCAGGCGGCCCGCTCGCGCTCCAGCTGCTCGTTGAAGGCGCGCTCCTGCTCCAGGTGGTAGC
>CALNGU010000063.1 GCA_939800445.1 uncultured Bacteroidaceae bacterium
AACACGCCGCGGCATCATTTGCCGGAGGCACAGGCACGGCCGAAGACCCCTATCTCATCGAGACCCCAGAGCAATTGGCCAAAGTGGCTGCCGACAGCTACGGCGAGGCGGCGACGCTGGCCAGCAGCATGGCAAATTATGATGTCTACGAAGCGTATGACGGCGTGTATTTCCGCCTTGAGGCCGACATCGACCTCGCAGCCCACACGTGGGTCTCTATATGCGGCTGGTCGAATGCCCACCAGGTAGGCGAGGGAGTCTTCTTTGACGAATACCGTTTCATGGGAGTCTTTGACGGCAACGGCAAGTCCATCAGCAACATGAACTGCTTGAACGGACTGTTTGGGCAGACTGGTCTCTTCGGGGAAATCAGGAATGTGACCATCAAGAGCGGCACGGTGACGACCGAGGATATGACCACGACGGCCGGAGCAATCGTCGGCACCAACCGTGGGCTTATCGAGGACTGCAAGAACTTCGCAAATGTCTCGGCAATGTATGCTTACCCGGGCGGAATAGTCGGCACCAATGTGCGTGGTGAGGACGGCTCTCTCTCGGCTGTCATCAGACGTTGCGTCAACTTCGGCACAGTGTCGTCCAAGGAAGGGTTTGCCAACGGCATGGCTTCCGGCGGCATTTGCGGCTCAAACTACTGCCTGGTCGAGGAGTGTGCAAACTATGGCACTGTCACGGCAGTCCAGGGTGCAGGCGGAGTGACCGCATTCATCGACCTCGGCACGGTGAAAAACTGCTACAACCGTGGCAAGGTCACAGCTTCGTCTGAGCAGGCTGGCGGTGTCATCATCGCTATCCCCGGGCGTAGCGGCCAGGTGGAAATCCACTCATGCTACAACACCGGTCTCGTTTCCAGTCCTAACGGCGGGTCGTCGCTTATAAACCTCGTATCCCAGATGGGCGGTGGAAAAACCGTGGTGAGCAATATGTACAACGACAGCGTGGCTTGTCCCGGCCTGCCACTCATAAAGGATATGTCGATGACAGCGTTCCTCGAGATCGACGACGCAACGGTCCTCGACATGACATCCGCCGAGATGAAGACGCAGGCATTCGCCGAGACGCTCAACGCGGCAGGCGAAACCGATGCCTGGACGGTGGACGAGGCGGTCAACGACGGCTACCCGACATTCACATGGCTGGTCGATTACCTCAAGGAGACGGGGCTTGCTGTCGATGAGACAGTGGCCGACGCGCTCGACGGCCTGACGGTCTATGCCGTTGACGGCGGGCTGGTCATCGACGGGGTTGACGACGCGGCTGTGGAAGTCTATGACATGGCCGGCACACTCGTTGCCCGTGGCGGCAAGGCGGTTGTCGAGGGCATGAGGTTTGACCGTGGCATCTATGTCGTCAGTGTCAACAGCGGCAAGGTTGCCAGGAATGTGAAGGTGGCTCTCTGACCATCAACCATAAACCAACGGTGCAGGCAGCCTCCATGTCAGAAGTGGTCGCTGCCTGCTCCTGTAATTGACGAACCAACATAGAAATGAAGGATATGAAACATCTGTTGACCACACTTTCAGCGATGCTCATCGCGGCATCGGCATCGTTTGCACAGACATCGTGGCTGGACCACGCCGCCGATTCCTATGCAGGAGGCTCGGGGACACAAGCCGACCCCTATCTGATTGCCACGCCCGAGCAGCTCGCCAAGTTGGCTGCCGACACCTACGGCAGCGCGGCTTCCGTGATGGAGCAAAAGGAGAACTACACGATTTATGAAGCCTTCGAGGGCGTTTATTTCCGCCTAACCGCCGACATCGACCTGTCAGGGCACGAGTGGCAAGGCATCGGGGGATATATGGAACTGCCCGTCGAGGATGAAAACGTTGACCCCGACTATGACGAATACCGCTTCATGGGTGTCATTGATGGCGATGGCAAGAAGATAACTAACATGGAAGGGCTTTACGGCTTCGTAGGCTCGACCGGCCTGTATGCCGAGGTCCGCAACGTGACGGTGGAGAGCGGCGAGATAACCGCCTATGGCGCAATCACCATGGCAGGAGGCATCGTCGGAGCAAACCGTGGGCTGGTCGAGAATTGTGTTAACAAAGCCAACGTCACCGCCTTTTTCTTCTACCCCGGAGGTGTGGTCGGCTCGAATGAAACGGGGGAAGACGGTTCGCCGTCGGGCATTGTCCGCAAGTGCATAAACCTTGGCCGCGTGTCGTCGCGTCCTGACATCGGCAACGGAGCATACTCGGGCGGCATCTGCGGCACTAACACCTCCATCATCGAGCTGTGCGCCAACTACGGCGATGTGTCTGCCACAACCATGGGTTCGGCGGGGATTGCCTGCATGGTCGATGCGGGGGTGGTGCGCAATTGCTACAACCGTGGCTCAATCACCTGCGATGCCGAGCAGGCCGGAGGCATAGCGGCGGCTGTCATGGGGCGCAGCGGTGAGGCCGAAGTCTATGCCTGCTACAACGCCGGCGAAGTGTATTGCCCCCTCGGAGCTGCGTCGTGCGTGGTCGCGGCGATGAACATCAACCAGTCATCCATCGCCCTCCATCACCTCTACAACGATGCCCAGGCGTGCCCCGGACTGTATGTCGTCGGCATGAATGTCGATTCTGACGTTGACGAGGCGACGACCATCGACATTGAGCCTGCCATGATGAAGTCGCAGGCATTCGTCAACATCCTCAACAAGGCTGGTGAAACCGACGAGTGGATAGTGGATGAGACGGTCAACGACGGCTATCCGACATTCGCGTCATTCCGTGATTTCCTTGCGGAGAGCGGTGTCGGGCTGGCAGAGCAGGTTGCCGGCGACGCGTTGTCGGACATCTCGGTCTATGCCATCGACGGCCACATCGTCGTCACGGGTGCAGAGGAGGCGGAAATCACCGTCTACGGCACGGCAGGCACGGTGCTGGCGCGCGGGTCGAGGGAGGCTGTCTCGGCAGCGTCCTTTGACGGCGGCATCTACGTCGTCAGTGTCAGGTCGGGCAGTGAGGTGCGCAACGTCAAGGTTGCCATCTGACGGTTGCAAAAATCCTATGCTGGCGGCGCGGGCGGTTGCCTGCGCCGCCAGTTTCTTTTGTCCCTGCCGTGACGGGGCTGCGCCGTGTGCGGGCTTCATCGGCAGGCGTGCCGGCACTTGTCCTGCGGAAAGGTGGCGGGGCGGGAGGAAAAGTCTGTTTTTAGCCTTAATCTATATATTTTTAAGTTGCAAATACATAGATTTAACCTGCAAATATATATTTTTAGGCTAAAAATAGACTTTACACCAGATGCTGCCGGCACTGCCTGCGATGCCATCACCCCGCATCGTGCGCGGTGCGGCGTTGATGCCGTCCCGTCGGCGTTGGCGCGGTGCGTGCTGCCGCTTTGCACGGAGTATGTCGTGTCTGGTGCGCAGAGTGTTTGCAAGGAATGCAATTATTGTTAAATTTGTCCCAAACGATGCAATCATGAGAAACAACGTGCTGGTGCGGATTTACCGCTTCTATCTCGACGGCTTCAGGTCGATGACCTTGGGGCGGACATTGTGGGTGCTGATACTCGTCAAGCTGTTTGTCATGTTTGTCATTCTGAAGCTGTTCTTCTTCCCCGACTTCCTCGGCCGTGCGGGCGACGATGCCGGCAAGGCCGACTATGTTGCCAACGAGCTTGTGGAGCGGATGGAGTAGGCTGCGCGTGCATTGCTGATTGTCTAACAAAACAATAGATTGACTTATGGTGGAGAATATCAGTGGCTCGCTCATCGACTGGTCGCGGGCCCAGTTTGCCTTGACGGCGGCCTACCACTGGCTGTTTGTCCCGCTGACGCTGGGGCTTGCGGTGGTGATGGGGTTGATGGAGACCGTCTACTACAAGACCGGTGACGAGAAGTGGAAGAGGACGGCGCGTTTTTGGATGAAGCTCTTCGGCATCAATTTCGCTGTCGGTGTCGCGACGGGGCTTATCCTTGAGTTCCAGTTCGGGACCAACTGGAGCAACTACTCATGGTTTGTGGGCGACATCTTCGGTGCGCCGCTGGCGATAGAGGGCATCGTGGCGTTTTTCATGGAAGCCACGTTCATCGCCGTCATGTTTTTCGGCTGGAACAAGGTGAGCCGTGGTTTCCACCTCGCCTCGACATGGCTGACGGGGCTTGGCGCGACGATTTCGGCATGGTGGATATTGGTGGCCAACTCGTGGATGCAGGACCCGGTGGGCATGGTGTTCAATCCCGACACGATGCGCAACGAGATGGTTGACTTCTGGGCTGTCGCCACTTCCGATACGGCGGTGGTCAAGTTTCTGCACACTGTCCTGAGCGGCTGGGTGCTGGGTGCGGTGTTCGTCGTCGGCGTGTCGTGCTGGTTCCTCTGGAAGCGGCGTGACAAGGCATTCGCCGTGCGCAGCATCAAGGTGGCGGCATCCGTCGGCCTCGTGGCGGCGTTGCTGCTGGCATGGACGGGTGACAGCTCGGCCTACAACGTGGCCAAGACGCAGCCAATGAAGTTGGCGGCAATCGAAGGGCTCTACGAAGGCGGCAACGGCATCGGACTCGTCGGCGTGGGCGTGCTCAACCCGTCCAAGGAAAGGTGGGACGACGGCGAGGACGCGTTCCTGATGAAGATGGAGATTCCCCGTATGCTCTCGCTGCTTGCCACCCGCGACATGGACGGCTATGTCCCGGGCATAGGCGACATCATCCGTGGCGGTTACCAGCTGCCCGACGGGACGACGGCTCTCTCGGCGCAGGAGAAAATCGAGCGCGGGCGGTCGGCCATCGCTTCGCTCGCCGACTACCGCCGCCTGCGTGCCGAGGGCGACACAGCTGCGGCAAGTGCGGCGCGGGCGGAGTTGATGGAAGATATGCCCTACTTCGGTTACGGCTACCTGTCAGCCCCCGGGGAGACGGTGCCGCCGGTGGGCATCAACTTCTATTCGTTCAGGGTGATGGTCATCCTGGGCGGGTATTTCATAGCGTTCTTCGCCGTCGTGCTGTTCCTTGCGTTCAAGCGTGACATCTCGCGCTTCCGTTGGTTGCACGTGGTGGCTCTGGTGACGATACCGCTGGGCTACATCGCCACCCAGACAGGCTGGATTGTCGCCGAGGTCGGCAGGCAGCCTTGGACCATCCAGGACCTGTTGCCGGTCGGCGCGGCAGTCTCGGGTCTCGAGGTAGGGTCGGTGCGCACGACATTCTTCATCTTTGCCATCCTGTTCACCGTCCTGCTCATCGCCGAGATAGGCATTATGCTGCGTGAGATAAGGCGCGGTCCCGAGCAGGCGGCATCAGACGTGTCTAACGATAAAAAAGCATGATTATGGACAGCACATACATTCTTCTGCAAAACTACTGGTGGTTCATCATCTCGCTGCTCGGCGGGCTGCTGGTGTTCCTCATGTTCGTGCAGGGCGGCAACACCCTGCTCGTCGCCCCGGGGCTTAACGACAGCCGCCGCAGGCTGGTGCTCAACTCGACCGGGCGCAAGTGGGAGTTCACGTTCACCACGTTGGTGACATTCGGAGGGGCGTTCTTCGCGTCGTTCCCATTGTTCTATAGCACGAGTTTCGGCGGGGCTTACTGGGTGTGGATGCTCATCCTGTTCACATTCGTGTTGCAGGCGGTCAGCTATGAGTTCTATTCCAAGCGGGGCAACTTCCTCGGGTCGCGGGCCTACAGGACGTTCCTTGTGTTGAACGGCATCGCAGCCCCGTTCCTCGTAGGCGTTGCGGTGGCTACGTTTTTCACCGGGTCGGAGTTCGTTGTGGAGAAGGACAACATGACGGCTTCGCTCATGCCCGTCATCAGCCGCTGGGGCAACAGCCTGCACGGGCTGGAGGCGTTGGGCAATGCGTGGAACTGGGTGCTGGGCATCGCCGTGATGTTCCTGACTCAAATCCTCGGGGCGATGTATGTCATCAACAATGTCGATGACGAGACGCTCGGAAGGCATTGCCGTGGGGTGGTGCGCAGGCTCGCGCTGCCATTCGTGCTGGCGTTTGTCGCATTCGTCGCATTCGTGCTGACCAAGGACGGTTTCGCCGTCGATGC
Organism: uncultured Bacteroidaceae bacterium; assembly: GCA_939800445.1. Taxonomy (GTDB): domain Bacteria; phylum Bacteroidota; class Bacteroidia; order Bacteroidales; family Bacteroidaceae; genus Avibacteroides; species Avibacteroides faecavium. The sequence goes on from CALNGU010000063.1 coordinate 6,020, forward strand.
GGCGACCGGCGAGGTGTCGATGCAGCCCTACAAGTACTTGGACAACTTCCTCTCGATGCCGCTCGTCGCCCTGGTGTTTGTCGCCGGCGTTGTGCTGGTGCTGGCCGGCGTGGGCGTGACCATCTTCAAGGAGCGCAACCGCCGGGGCATCTGGTTGGCCGGCACGGGAACTGTGCTTGCCGTCCTCGGCCTGCTGCTGTGCGTGGGGTGGAACGGCACGGCCTACTATCCCTCGACACTCGACCTGCAAAGCTCGTTGACGCTGGCCAACAGCTGCTCAAGCAAATTCACGTTGCGCGTGATGGCGTGGGTCAGCGTGCTTGTGCCGTTTGTCCTCGCCTACATCGCATACGCTTGGCGCGCGATTGACAGGAAGAAACTGACCACCAAGGAGATTGACGAAGGCGAACACACCTATTGACCCTCCGTCAGTAAAGTAATGAGGCCGCATCCGCCCCGCCGTTTCGTCAACGGCAGGGCGGATGTTTTTGTCCCGTCATGCCGGTGCCGCGCCTGCTGCACGGGGAGTAATCCCGCTGGCCCGGTGTCCTGCCGCCGTCACCGCCGTGCGCCGTGCCGGTGCAATGTGGCGGGTGGTGAAACGTATATTGCAGAATTTTAGTAATTTCGCGGCGAAATAACAGGTATCATATGCAAGACATCAGGAACATAGCCATCATCGCCCACGTTGACCACGGCAAGACCACGCTGGTTGACAAGATGATGCTGGCGGGTCATCTGTTCCGCGAGGACAAACAGAACGGGCAGCTCGTGCTGGACAACAATGACCTTGAGCGCGAGAGGGGCATCACGATTCTCTCAAAGAACGTGTCAATCAATTACAAAGGGACGAAAATCAACATCATCGACACGCCGGGTCACGCGGACTTCGGTGGCGAGGTCGAGAGGGTGCTCAACATGGCTGACGGATGCCTGTTGCTGGTCGATGCATTCGAGGGGCCGATGCCGCAGACACGCTTCGTCCTGCAAAAGGCGTTGCAGATAGGCCTGAAACCTATCGTCGTCGTCAACAAGGTGGACAAGCCCAACTGCCGGCCAGAGGAGGTGTACGAGATGGTTTTTGACCTCATGTTCTCGCTCAACGCGACGGAGGACCAGCTGGATTTCCCCGTCATCTACGGTTCGGCCAAGAACAACTGGATGAGCGACGACTGGCGCAAGCCGACCGACAACATCACGCCGTTGCTCGATGCAATCATCAAATACATCCCCGCCCCGCAGCGTCTGGAGGGCACGCCGCAGATGCTCATCACGTCGCTCGACTACTCGTCCTACACGGGGCGCATCGCCGTCGGCCGCGTGCATCGCGGGACGCTGACCGAGGGCATGAACGTGACGCTCGCCAAGCGCGACGGCACGCTCGTCAAGACCAAGATCAAGGAGCTGCAAGTCTTCGAGGGACTCGGCCGCGCCAAGGCTGCCGCAGTCGGCTCGGGTGACATCTGCGCCCTGACTGGCATAGACAATTTCGAGATTGGGGACACCATCTGCGACTACGAGAACCCGGAGCCGCTGCCCCCGATAGCGATAGACGAGCCGACGATGAGTATGCTTTTCACCATCAACGACTCGCCGTTCTTCGGCCGCGAGGGCAAGTATGTCACCTCGCGCCACATCCATGACCGCCTGATGCGCGAGCTTGACAAGAACCTGGCCCTGAGGGTGACGAAGAGCGAGGAGGACGGCAAGTGGATCGTCTCGGGACGCGGCGTGCTGCATCTGTCTGTGCTCATCGAGACGATGCGCCGCGAGGGCTACGAGTTGCAGGTCGGACAGCCGCAAGTCATCTACAAGACAATCGACGGGCAGCGTTGCGAGCCGGTAGAGGAGCTGACCATCAACGTCCCCGAGGAATATTCGAGCAAGATGATCGACATGGTGACGCGCCGCAAAGGCGACCTCATCGCGATGGAGAACCAAGGGGAACGCGTCAACCTGGAATTCATCATCCCGTCACGAGGCATCATCGGCCTGCGCACCAACGTGCTGACCGCCTCGGCAGGCGAAGCAATCATGGCGCACGTCTTCAAGGAGTACGCCCCCTACAAGGGCGACATCGACCGCCGTCAGAACGGCTCGTTGATTGCGATGGAGTCGGGGACTGCCTACGCTTATGCCATAGACAAGCTGCAGGACAGGGGACGCTTCTTCATCTACCCGCAGGAGGAGGTCTATGCCGGGCAGGTCGTCGGCGAGCACGTCCACGAGAAAGACCTCGTCATCAACGTCACCAAGTCGAAGAAGCTCACCAATATGCGTGCCTCAGGCTCTGACGACAAGGCGCGGATCATCCCGCCCGTCATCTTCTCGCTTGAGGAGGCGTTGGAGTATATAAAAGAGGACGAGTACGTCGAGGTCACTCCCAAGAGCATGAGGATGCGCAAGATTATCCTTGACGAGAACGAGAGGAAGAAGGCGAATAAGGCGTAAACTAGCGACTATCATATAATTTCACTCCTCTGATGGAATAAAAAACCATTAGAGGAGTGTGTTTTTTGTCTGTGTTTGGTTTTGGATTAGGGAGAGGTAAGAGCTAACTTTGGACGTCATTTTAATATTTAGATAAATGTATCTTGTCATGAGAAGTTTTTTAGTGTTTCTAATCGTAATATTTGCACTGTCATCGTGCAAGCCAATTTTGATTTATGATTTGAGCCTGTCGTCTGTAAATAGACCAGAGGACGTGACCGAGCCGTTTGGGGATAAAAAGGTCGTCTCTTTTGAGGATAATGGTCAGTCAGTTTATGCTTATGAGGATGAGAATATAAGCATTACATGGTCGTTTATGCAATCGTATTTCTCGTTCTTAATAAAGAATAAAACGGATAATAGTATTTCGCTTAATTGGGACAAGATGAAATATGTGGATTATAGAGATCAAGCCTTTGGAATCGTGCATAGAGGAGTTGTGGAAAGTAATTCTAGTGTTTCATTTTCGACATCAGGTGATGTGATATTCACATATAAGCCAAATAAAAAATATAATGTTTTCCAACTTTCTACATCTGTCCCTCCTAGAGCTATATATAGAGATTATATACAGCCAATAGATGTGGGGTATAATGAGGGGGGGTACATATCAATGGAAAGAAGGGTCGTTCTTCCCTCAGAAAAGGACATATGTTAAAAATTTGGCAGGGTTTAAAAAAGCTTGTGAAAATATTAGGGTGAGAGTTCTTTTCCCGGTAACCATAGGTGGAGTGGAAAATGAGTATGTCTTTGAGTTTAAGATTAATGGCGTAACCCAAGGTAGGAAGAACGTTAACTATTAAAGGCTATAAGTCTATTCTTTCCTCCCCACCACCATCACCCTCCTTTTGTCCATCAACGTGGTGGCGAAGATGTAGTCGTCTCCGCCGTCCGCTATGCGCAATTTCTTCCTCAGTTCCTCGGGGCTGAGGGGGAAGTTGCGTGTCGCGATGTTTGCTTTCGGGCAGGTGGTTGACAGTGTTTTTAGTCCTTGCTTGTTGAATTCGTGGACGGCTGTCACCTTGAAGCAGCGACCTGGGAAGCCTGCGACGGGTGTCTCGGAGGTGTAGAGGTGCGTGCTGGGCGCGAGCTTTGCCAGTGCGAAGCGTGTGGCAAGGGACTTGAATGCCCCGGCTTTCAAGACGGAGGCGTTGGGTTCGTAGAGGTATGCCCCCATTTCGTTGGCATAGGCGGGCGTTGCCCTCTCTTCCTCACGGCGTGTGAAAGTGAAAATTTCGTTGCCTTGCGCAGCCAGGTTGACGGCCGTGATTTCTGTTTCGCCCGATGCGTGGCGGTCGAGGGTGAGCAACAGTTCCTTGCATTCGCCGCCCACCGAGACGATGAATGCTTTGTCCACTCCCTCAAGAGTGTTTGTCGCGGCTGTCAGGTCGAGCATGGGCGAGAGCTTGACCATGACTTTCCGCGCTTTGTCGAGCAATGTGCCGTTGATGGCGGTCAGGTCGGGTTCACATTGGGTGATGAGCACCGTCTTGCTCCCATGCGTGTCGCGCCGGGCAGGGTCGAGGTATATCATGTCAACCGTCTTGCAGCTGGTCAGGTATTCGGTGGCCTCGGCATTGACAACGGTGATGTTGTCGCCGTCAAGGAGCGACTTGTTGTGTTGCATGATGCTGCACAGCGTGGTGTTGCGCTCGACGTAGGTGGCGGTGTCAAACCGCCTTGACATGAACAGGCAATCGACACCGAAACCTCCTGTCAGGTCGATGAGGCTTCCGCCGCCGACCAGCGAGGCTTTGAATTCGGCGGTCGCCTGCGACGAGCATTGCTCCATCGACAAGTGGACGGGGTAGATGATGCCTTCGGTGGCGGCGAACAGTGGCAGCTTGTGCCGTGCGGCCTGCCGTCCTGCTATCTGTGTCGCGGCAGTGGCGTAGTCGATGGCTGTGTCTTTTGAAGCGTGCAACGCGATTTCGCGTGGGTCGGCATCGGCGTTGCGCTTGATGTAGAAGATGGTGCGGATGCGCCTCTCGTCATCTTTCAGCTGGTCGGCTAACTGGGCGGGACTGTCAAATTTGCGCTCGTCACGGATTCTCTCCACGAAATTTATAGTGACCGTTTTACCATATAAATCATTGGTGAAATCGAAAAGGTGCATTTCAACCGTCTGTCCCGTGCCTTGCTCGAATGTGGGGCGGATGCCGATGTTGAGCATCCCGTCGTAGGTCTTGCCATCGACATCCGTCGTGGCGGCATAGACTCCGCCGCGTGGCAGCAGCTTCTCGCCCGGCAGGTTTATGTTGGCGGTGGGGAAGCCGAGCTGTCGGCCTATGTGGAAACCTCCGACGACCGTGCCTGTAATCGCATAGTCCCGCCCGAGTGCCATGGCAGCACGCCTGACATTGCCCTCGGCAAGCGCAGAGCGGATGTAGGACGAACTGACCTCGTGCCTGCCACCTGCCATGCCTTCGGCGCGGACGACTTTTATGCCAAGCTCGTCACCGTAGCGGCAGTAGTCTTCGAATGATTCTTTACGCCCCTTGCCAAAGCGGTGGTCGTAGCCTATGACGAGCATCCCGACGTTGAAGCGGCGTTTCAGAACCTCGGACATGAATTGGCGTGCCGTCATGTCGGCAGTCTGGTGGTCGAAGTCAAGGGCAAAGCATTCGTCGATGCCTGATTGTCCGAGCAGGCGCATCTTTTCGTCAAAAGTCGAGAGCAGCTTCATCGTGCAGTTTGCGTCGGTCACTGTCCGGGGGTGGTTGGTGAATGTGATGACGGCCGAAAGCAAGCCGTGCTCGCCAGCCACCTGCCGCACTTTGTCAATCAGGAATTGATGGCCTCGGTGGAGTCCGTCGAAAAAACCTATGGTGGCGGCACATGGCGGGAGTTGGGCGGTGATGTCGTTGCTGCGGAATAGTTTCATGCTCCAGTTGTCAAATCATTGTAGTCCAATCGACATCCGGGGTGACGTGGATTGTGCTGATTCCCAAGGAACGTGCCGCCTGGCAATTTGCCTCGCTGTCATCGATGAAAAGCGTCTCTGATGCATCTATGCCTGCCGCGTCAAGCATGGTTTTGAAGATTGCCGGGTCAGGTTTCACCAATTTAAGTTCGTAGGAAAGGAAAACACGGTCAAAGCAGTCATCAAGATGGTAGCCGTCAGCCGAGAAGAAATGTCTGACGGAGTATGTCCAATGGATGTTGTTGGTGTTGCTCAGCAAGAACACTTTGAACCCCTCGGCACGTTTGCGTTTCAGTGCGTCAAGCTTATGGCGCGGGACATCGGTCAGGAAAGCATTCCATGCCTCGTCGATTTCGTCGTCGCTCGGGTTGGTGGTGTCGGTGGCGGCACGCAGTCCGTCACGGAATTGGGCATCATCAATCGCTCCCTTTTCGTGCCTGCCGAAAAGGTCATTTTGCACGTAGAAGTTGATTAGTCCGTCTATATCCTCCACGCCCAAAGCCTTGAATCTGCTGATGCAACGGTTGCGGTCAAGCCCGACAAGCACTCCTCCGAAGTCTACAATTAGGTTTTTGATGCTGTTATCCTTGCTGCCCATGTGTTGTCATTTGGTTTGTGACGGATTGCAAAGTTAGGGAAAATATGCATTTCTCTGTCCTTATGCTGTTTGCACGCCACCATAGACACTGCATTTTGCCACCATTTTCATGTGTGAATCAAACTTTTCGCCCGTTTGGTTTGTATGTTACAAACATTTTCCTACCTTTGCACCACAAAAATCCTCTCAAGGATCGGACTTGTAGCTCAGTTGGTTAGAGCAACAGACTCATAATCTGGAGGTCCC
>CALNGU010000064.1 GCA_939800445.1 uncultured Bacteroidaceae bacterium
GTTTATATATTCAAAACTTTTGTTTTAATAAACAAAACTTCTGTTTATATATTCAAAAGTTTTGTTTCAACTTTGCCTCTTGTCTTATCGAAGTTTGTGTGCGGCATCGTGGAGGTTTTTGCCTGACGCAGCGCATCTTCATGTCTGGCGTGGCCGTGGCAGATGCGCCGTGGCACGAGGCAGGATGCACCGCCTGCCGTCATGCGTGGGCAAACGAAAAGCGGCACTGGGCGATGTGCCGCCCAGTGCCGCTCGGTTTGCCGTTGTGCCCGGCTGGAGTGCCGTGGCCTCAGTCAATCTGCTTGATGAGGAAAATCTGCGTGGGCAGGTGGTCGCTGTAGCCGTTGAGCCAGATGCCGCCTGCGGTGGTGCGCAGCGGGTAGCCTTTGTATTTCCCCTCTTTCTGGAACATATAGTCGGGGTTGAACACTTCGTTCTTGTAGAATTTCAGTGTGCTGCGGTCCTTGCCGACGAGGTTGCCCGAGATGATGATCTGGTCGAAGAGGTTCCACGAGCCGTTGTACATGAGCGTGCCTATGCCCTGCTTGACGAATGTCTTCCACCACGGGTTGTAGAGGTCGGTGGCTGCGAGGCCTTTGGTGTCGCGTTTCGCGCCGAGGCATTCGGTGACGCTCTTGTTGACCGGATCGTCGTTGAGGTCGCCCATGATGATGATTTTATTTGCGGGGTCGGCCGTCATGAGCGAGTCCTTGATGGCGCGGACCTGCGTCGCAGCCCTCTCGCGTGCCGGTGAGGTGGCGGCGCGTGACGGCCAGTGGTTGACGATGAATGTCACCCTCTCGCCTGCCATGTAGCCCGATACGACGAGGAAGCCGCGTGTCTTGTAGGTGGTGTCGGTCGGGTGGACATAGGGGACGAGGCTCGACTCTGTGGGCTGGAAGAGCATGGGGTTGTAGAGCAGGGCGCAGTCTATGCCGCGCAGGTCCTGGCCCTCGATGTGGACGTACTGGTAGCCGCGGTCCTTGATTGCGTCCTGGCGGACGAGGTCGTCGAGCACGTTGTCGTTTTCAACCTCGGCAAGGCCTATCACGGCAGGCCCCATGGCTTGCAGCTTTTCGCCGCCGAGGCGGCTGATGACGCTGGCCATGTTCTTGAGCTTTGACTGGTACTTGAGCGTGTTCCACTTGTAACTGCCGCCCGGCAGGAAGTCGTAGTCGTTGCGCCCGTCGTCGTGGATGGTGTCGAAGAGGTTTTCCATGTTGTAGAAGGCGACGCAGTAGAGCGCGAACCGTTTCTCTTGCGCATAGCCCAGCGTGCAGGCTGCGATGAGCAGGATGATGGTCAGTTTTAGTCTTGTCATGTTTAATATGGTTTAACGCCGTGCAAAATACGGCAAAAAATGCGAGACTGGGCATCATGCCGTCCCATTTTTAATGCCAATGTAACAAAGTGCGCTGCATCAGCATGATAGGCTCGCCTTTTCGTCGTGGTGTGGCGGTGGGTTATGATATTATTGTTAATTTTGTACGCTTTTTCATTAACTAATGGCAAGGTATTTTTAAACTAACAACAAACCTATGAGATTGAAACTTTTGCTTTTCTGCTTGTTGTTCGGCTGCGTGACAGCCTTTGCGCAGGACAACACATTGAGCGGCCACGTAATGAGACAGGGCGACAAGTCGCCTGTGCGTGGCGCGGTCATCACCATCAAGGGCACATCTTTGCACACGTTGTCCGGCCAGGACGGCAGCTATCTGTTTGAGAACCTCGAGGACGGCCAGGTAGTCCTGTTGGTCAACGCTGCCGGCTACTTGACCCGCGAGGCTGTGGTCGATGTCGATGGCGGCGACAATGTCTGCGATCTGGTGCTGCGGCCGATGAACTTCGGCAGCATGAGCGAAAACAACAGCTATGCGTTCACCGAATCGCAGATTGACGAGGATGCCGACGTGGCGGCAAGCACCGCGTCGATAATCACGTCATCGACCAATATGTACTTGAACGAGGTGGGCTATCTCTTCAGCCCGATGCGCTTCAGGGTGAGGGCCTATGACTCGCAGTACTCTAACGTTTATATAAATGGTGCAAAGTTCAATGACAACGAGACGGGACGCTTCATCTACGGTCTCATCGGCGGTCTCAACGACGCGACACGCAACAAGGACGGCGTGAATGCCTACGAGCTGTCCAAGTATTCTTTCGGTGCTGTCGGCGGGGTGAGCGACATCGACATGAGGGCGAGCCACTATGCGGCAGGCAGCAAGCTGACGTTGTCGGGGACAAACCGCAACTACCGTCTGCGTGGAATGTATACTTTTGCGACGGGGTTGTCCAACAAGGGCTGGGCGTTCACCGGTTCTGTCGGATACAGGTGGTCCAACGAGGGTAACATAGAGGGCACGTTCTACAACGCCCTTTCCTACTTCCTCTCGATGGAGAAGGTGATAAACGAGCGTCACAGTATTTCTGTCTCGACATGGGGCGCACCGACCGAGAGGGCTCAACAGGGAGCTTCGACGCAGGAGGCCTATGATTTGGCAGGGTCAAATTACTACAATCCCAACTGGGGATACCAGAACGGCAAGAAGAGGAATGCCCGCGTCGTCCGCTCTTATGAGCCGAGCGCAGTCCTGACCTGGGATTTCAACATCGACGACAAGACCAAGCTGGTGACTACCCTTGGCGTGAAGTACAGCAATTACGGCACGAGCGCACTCGGATGGTACAACAATGCCTCTGACCCGCGCCCCGACTACTGGCGCAAGCTGCCCAGCTATTTCACCTCCGAGGCTGACATAGCAACGGCAACCAGACTGTGGGAGAGCGACAAGGCTCACCGCCAAATCCAGTGGGATGAGCTCTACCGTGCCAACTACCAGCAGAATAATTTCGGTGGCACTGCTTCCTATCTGCTTGAGGAGAGGCACAACGACCAGTTGTCATTCAATTTGAACTCTACGCTGAACCGCAAGTTCACCGACAGGATAAACTTCACAGGTGGTCTCGAGGTTTCGTCAACCAAGGGTATGCACTACAAGAAGCTGAAAGACCTGCTCGGTGCCAACCGCTTCGTCGATATTGATAAATTTGCGGCGCGTGACTGGGGCATCACGTCAGACATGGCGCAGAACGACCTCGACAATCCCAACAAAGAAATCAAGGTCGGCGATAAATTTGGCTACAACTACAATATGTATGTCCAGAAAGCAAACCTCTGGGCACAGGCACAGCACCGTTACTCTCATGTGGATTTCTACTATGGCGCGAAGGTCGGCATGGCTTCCATGTGGCGTGAAGGCCTGATGCGCAACGGACGTGCCGCCGACATCTCAAAGGGCAAGAGCGACACCAAGAATTTCCTGGAGTATGCAGCCAAGGCCGGCTTGACATATAAAATAAGCGGCAAGCACTACTTCAACCTCAATGGAGCATTTGAGAGCCGCTCACCATTGGCCTACAACGCCTTCATCGCGCCGAGGATGCACAACCTCTACGTGCAAGACCTCAAGGAGGAACTGATAGCGTCGGTCGAGTTGACCTACGGTTTCAACACACCATACGTCAGCGGACGTGTCACGGGCTATTTCACCAACTTCGATAACGTGACCGAACTCGAGAGCTTCTTCAATGACGACAACGGCAGTTACACCTACCTGTCGATGAGCAACATCCACAAGCAGCACTATGGCGTTGAGGCGGCTGTGCAGGTCAAGCCGTTCTCCAACTTCTCAATCAACCTCCTGGCGACGTATTCTGATGCCAAGTACATGAACAACCCCGATGCCACCATGACCTACGAGTACAGCAGCGAGATGGAGACTGGTGAAAGGGTCATGTGTGAGGGCTTCCGTGTCAATGGTACGCCGCTTTCGGCTTACAGCATAGGGTTGGATTATTCTTACAAAGGATGGTTCTTCAACGCCAACCTCAACTACTACCACCGCGTGTTCTTGGATTTCTCGACGGTGCGCCGCCTTGAGCGTTTCGTGGTCGAGGGCGTGGACATCAACGGCGAGATTGGTACAGGCAAGGAAGAGCAGGAGGAACTCGACGGCGGCTTCATGCTCGACGCTTCGATAGGAAAATACATCCGCCTGAAGAAAGGCAAGAGCATCAGCATCAACCTCACCGTCAACAACATCCTGAACAACACCAACCTGCGTACGGGTGGTTACGAGCAGAACCGCATTGATGGCGAGAAGTACCCCAGCAAGTACTACTATGCGCAAGGGACGAATGCTTTCCTCAACTTCAACATCAGATTCTAAAACACAAGACAAACGAACAATCAACGCTTTAAGATATGAAAAAGTTAATCAAATCACTCCTCCCGCTCCTTGCCATCGTGGTGCTCGGAGCATCCTGCATGGATGAGCATGATGACCCCGTCATCCTTGACAGCGACGGAAGCAACATCCACGCCTCGACGACAATCAAGGCGTTGAAGGAGAAGTATGCAGACATAATAGCCGACAACGGCCTCGTTGAGATAGAAGATGATGACACCATCCGTGGCGTCGTCATCGGCAATGACGAGAGCGGCAACATCTACAAGCAGCTCTTCGTGCAGGACGAGACGGGCGGCATCTGCGTCTCAATCGACGGCAACGGCATGAACACCGACTGGCACGTCGGTCAGCGTGTGGCCATCTACCTCAAGGGACTCTACATAGGCGGCTATGGCGAACTGCCCCAGCTCGGCTACGCCTATACCAACGACGAGGGCAATACGCAAATCGGCCGTATGTCACCGTTTGTCTGGCAGGCACACTCGACCCGCATCGGCGAGGCGCGCCCCGAGTATATCCCCGAGCCGACTGTCATCACCAGTGCCGATGAATTCACCGACGACATGACCTCGACGCTCGTGTCGCTGCAAGGGATGCACTTCGAGAATCCCGGCATATTCACATTCGCCGACTACGAGGCCGACGACCCGGCGACCGAGAGCCGCACGATGTTCTTCGCCGATGACACCGAGGTGACGGTGCGCACCAGCCGCTACGGTTCGGGATTGGCGCAGATGGTCATCCCTGGCGGTGTCGGCACGTTCAACGGCATCCTCACCACCTACCGTGGCGAATGGCAGATAACGGCACGCACGGCTGATGACGTACAAGGGGATTTTGATTTCACTCCACTTAATACATTTATAAAGGAATATTTTGCTGATGACCTTGGCGTGTTCACAAGCTACTCATCAAAAGAGCATGAGAGCAGCATAGAGTGGGTAATCGACTACAGCTCAGCTTGTGCGAAAGGCTATGTAAATGGGCAGAACGTTGATGCCGTGACCTACCTCGTCTCGCAGCCGGTCAACCTGTCGGGAGTGCCTGCGGCGTATGTTTGCTTTGAGCACGCGATCAACTATGCCGACCTCGACCGCATCTCCGAGCAGCACCAGCTGCTCGTCTCCAATGACTTCACAGGCGATGTCGATGCTGCCACTTGGACGGTGATGCCCGTCTACCAGGCCAGCGGCACATCGTTCACATTCTCGTCGTCGGGCCGTGCCATCGTGCCAGAGCAATACCTTGCCGACGGGGTTGTATTCGCCCTGCGCCACACCAGCGCGACAGGCGAGGGCTCAACGTGGGAAGTGCGCAACTTCGCCGTAGTCGATGGCGTGGGTGAGGAAATCAAGGACATGAATGACACGTCCGATGCGATTTTCTACGAGGCATTCGATGATGAACCTGACTATGGAAAGGATGGTGAGTTCAGCTTTGTCAATGTGAATGGTAATTATTCATGGAATTGGGACAACCGCTACAACTGCATGAAGATGAGCGGCTACGGCAGCGGCACGAACTATGCCAACGAGGACTGGCTCATCTCGCCCGCAATCAACACCACGGTGACGAGCAACCCGATGTTGACATTCCGTCACGCCATCAACTTTGCCAAGACTGCCGACAACCGCCGCGCTTGCTGCCGTGTCTACGTCTCGACGACTTATACGGGCGGTGACATAGTGGAGAGCGAATGGCAGCAGGTCGAGATTGAGTATCCCCGTTCCGACAGTTGGAACTTCATGGATTCAGGCGTGATAGAGTTGCCGCAGTCTGAGAACCTGCGCATCGCCTTCCGCTACACCTGCGAAGACCACGACGCACCCACTTGGGAGGTTGACAACGTGATGGTGAAGTAAAACCGTCCATCACCGCGACATAAGGTGAAAGCCCCGGGTTTGTCCCCGGGGCTTTTTTTATTGTGCCGCCTGCCGTTGAGACGCGCCGGTGGCACGTCTCTACATTGCTGGTGCGGGCATATCATTGTTGGCTGACCGTGTGGTGTAGAGGCGCATGATATGCGTCTCCCCGACAGGCGGCCGGATGTTTTGATTTGCACAGGGCGTGGAGGAGACGCATATCATGCGTCTCTACAGGCTACGCTTCGCCTCCCAATCGTGCCCGATAGGGGAAAATCCCGTGACGATAGACATAAACTCCCTCTCTCGCCGAGAAAAGTTCCATGTCTCGGTGAGTAAAGTAAAAACAAAACTTCTGAATATTAAAACAAAACTTTTGTTTATATAAACAGAAGTTTTGAATATATAAACAAAAGTTTTGAATATACTTTACTCACCGAGACATGGAACTTTTCTCGGCGTGTGGTGGAGGTTTGTGTGCGGTGTCGCGTGCCGCAGTGTCAGGGCTTGCGGCGCAGTTGCCAGAATGCGACGGCCGAGGCGGCGGCGACGTTGAGCGAATCGACACCGTGTGCCATGGGGATGCGTGCGACGTAGTCGGCTGCGGCGACCGTCTCGTGCGGCAGTCCGTCGCCCTCGGTGCCGAGGATGATGGCGAGGCGCGGTTCGCTGGCCAGCGCGGGGTCGTCGATTGGCACTGACTGGTCGGTCAACGCCATGGCTACGGTGCGGAAGCCGTGTGCGGCGAGGCTGGCGGCGGGGGCGTGCATCCACGTCCATGGCACGAGGAAGACCGAGCCCATCGACACGCGCACGGCGCGGCGGTTCAACGGGTCGCACGAGTCGGGGGTGAGGAGGATGGCGTCGATGCCGAGGGCGGCCGCCGAGCGGAATATGGCCCCGATGTTGGTGGTGTCTACCACGCCTTGGATGACGGCTATGCGTGACGCGCCGGCGACAAGCTCTGTGACCGTGGGCAGGGCGGGGCGGCGCATGGCGCACAGCACGCCACGTGTGAGGGTGTAGCCTGTGAGCGTGGCGAGCATCTCCCTCGGCCCAGTGTAGATGGGGATGTCGCCGACGCGCCGGACTATGTCTGCCGCGTCGCCGTCAAGATGCCGCTCCTCGCACATCATGGCGAGCGGGGTGATGCCGGCGGCGAGGGCGGTGCGGATGACCTTGGGGCTCTCGGCGATGAAGATGCCTTTTTCTGGTTCGAGGCGGTTGCGCAACTGGGCTTCGGTCAGTGTGGCGAACACTGCGATGCCGGGGTGGTCGAGCGATGTGAGGTGGATGATGGGCATGGTGGCGTTGTCGGGGTCAAAATGAGAGACACCCCGTCGTTGTCATGGGGCGGGGTGTCTCGTGTCGGGTCGCCGGTGGCACGGTGAGCCGCGCCGCGCGGTGTTCATTCAGAGAGTTGTGCGGGGGCGGTGTAGGTGCGTGCCCCGAGTTCCTTGTCAAGCATATACAGCCCGAAGCCGTTGTCCTTGATGAGGCGGAGGTTGTCGATGGTGTCCTGCACGGTCTTCTCCTCCTCGACTTGCTCGTCGATGTACCACTTGAGCATACTTTGCGTGGCGAAATCCTTCTCTTCCAGTGCGACGGAGTAGAGGTTGTTGATCATCGCTGTCACGTTGTTCTCATGTGCGAGTGTCTCTTCAAAGCAGTTGAGCGGCGATGTCCACTCGGTCTTGACCTCGGCAATCGGCTTGAGCGTCACTTTGCCGCCGCGCGAGAGGATGTAGTTGACGAAGATCTGTGCATGGTCTTGCTCCTCCTTGAACTGTACTCCGAACCATTTGGAAAAGCCGGGGTAGCCTGCGTGGGCAAGATATGACGACATTGACAGGTAGAAATAGGCTGACCAGAACTCAGCGTTAATCTGGGCGTTCAACGCCTCTTCGACTCTTTTGTTTAACATGACTTTATGCTTTAAAAGGTTATCAGTATTGTTCCTTCTCATTCGGGAAGTCGCCGCTCTTGACATCGTGGATGTAAGTCCCGAGTGCTTCGGTGATGACGGTGTGGAGGTCGGCATAGCGGCGCAGGAAGCGCGGGCTGAAGCCGTTGTTCATGCCCAGCATATCTTGCGCCACGAGCACCTGGCCGTCAACTTGCCCGCCGGCTCCGATGCCGATGACGGGGATGTCGAGCTGGCTTGCTACCTGTCCCGCCAGTGCGGCAGGGATTTTCTCAAGCACGACGGCGAAACAGCCTGCTTCCTGCAACAGCCGTGCGTCGGACAGGAGTTTGCCGGCCTCTGCCTCGTCCTTGGCGCGGACGGTGTAGGTTCCGTATTTATTGATGGACTGGGGCATCAGCCCGAGGTGTCCCATGACGGGTATGCCTGCCCCAATCATCATCTTGACGGTGTCGATGATTTCCGCGCCGCCCTCCAGCTTGATGGCGTCGGCGTGGCTCTCCTTCATTATCCTGATGGCGGATGCCAGTCCGTCATAGGGGTTGCCCTGGTAGGAGCCGAATGGCATATCGACGACGACGAGGGCGCGTTTGACCCCTCTCACCACCGACTTGCCGTGGTATATCATCTGATCCAGTGTGATGGGCAGTGTGGTGACATTGCCGGCCATGACGTTTGAAGCCGAGTCGCCCACCAGTATCACGTCCATCCCAGCTTCGTCCACGAGTTGGGCCATGGTGTAGTCATAGGCGGTGAGCATCGAGATTTTCTCACCCCCCTGTTTCATCTCCCACAAACGGTGTGTGGTGACTTTCCTCGTGTCGTTTGCTATGTAGTTGCTCATTTTATGTAGTGTTTGTTAAAACGGCGCAAAGTTATAGCGATTATCTTGCAATGCCCAATGCCTAATTGTTATTTTTGCGCTAATCAAGTTAAAATCAACTGCGATGAAACATCAGACCCTCCTTGCGGCACTCCTGATGCCGGCCGCCCTGCTCTCGTGCGTCTCGCATGAAGTGGCGGATGAAGACTACACGCGTTACGTCAATCCTTTCATTGGCACCGACTTCACGGGCAACACCTATCCCGGGGCGACCGTCCCGTTTGGCATGGTGCAGCTCAGTCCGGACAATGGTTGCCCGGGGTGGCACAGGATTTCTGGCTACTACTATCCCGACAGCACGATAGCCGGGTTCAGCCACACCCATCTCACCGGTACTGGTGCCGGGGACTTATATGATATAATGTATATGCCGGTGACGAACCCTTGGCGCGAGGCTAAAGATTCCATCCTCGGCGTTTATTCGATGTTTGACCATGCCGACGAGCAAGCCACTGCCGGCTACTACCGTGTCAAGCTCAAGGACTATGGCATCACCGTCGAACTGACTGCGACTGAGAGGTGCGGCATCCAGCGGTACACTTTCCCCGAGGCTTCATCGTCGGTGTTCCTCAATCTGCGCAAAGCGATGAACTGGGACGCGACTGTCGATTCACGCATTGAGGTGGTCGATTCGGTGACGTTGCGTGGCTACCGCTACTCGACGGGATGGGCTGCCGACCAGAGGGTATATTTCTACGCCAAGCTTTCACGCCCGTTTGACAATGTGGTGATTGACACCGTGCCTATGCTCAATGGCGGCAAGAGGACGGGGGCAGGCATGGTAGCCCGTCTCGACTACAGGACTGCCGCAGGTGAGCAGCTCGTCATCCGCACCGCCCTGTCCGGCACGAGCATGGAAGGGGCGCAAAAGAACTTTGAAGCCGAGGCCACAGGCGAAGACTTCGACACCTACGTCGCCGCCGCCAAGGACAAGTGGAACTCGGAACTGGCGAAGATTGCCGTCGAGAGCGACGACGAGGATCTGAAGACCTGCTTCTACACCGCCCTCTACCACACCATGACCGCCCCGACAATCAGCAGCGATGTCGATGGCACCTATCGCGGGGCGGACAAGCAACTGCACCAGGCTGACCATGTGACCTACGGCACGTTCTCGTTGTGGGACACCTACCGTGCCGAACATCCTTTGCTGACGTTCATGCACCCGACGCGGGTGGGTGACATGGTGAAGTCATTCCTCGACCACTACGAACAATTCGGGCGGTTGCCGGTGTGGAACTTCTACTCCAATGAGACCGACATGATGATTGGCTACCACTCAGTGCCAGTCATCGTCGATGCCTACCTCAAGGGGATAGGCGATTTCGATGCCGCTGCCGCGCTTGATGCCTGCATCGCCACGGCGAAAAGGGACGACTATCGCGGCATAGGGTTCTACCGCCAGCACGGCTATGTCCCCGCCTACACCGACCCCGCCAAGTGGGAAAACTGGTCGCTGTCCAAGACGTTGGAGTATGCCTACGACGACTGGTGCATTGCCGTCATGGCCGACAGCCTCGGCAGGGACGATGTGGCACGCGAGTTCTATGCCAGGGCGGGCAACTACCGCAACGTCTACAACCCCGCCACCACGTTCATGCAGCCGAGGAACGAGAGGGGAGAGTTTGTCACCCCCTTCAATCCCGACGACTACACCGAGGACATCTGCGAGAGTAACGCATGGCACTACTTCTGGTCGGTGCAGCATGAC
The DNA here is from genome assembly GCA_939800445.1 of uncultured Bacteroidaceae bacterium. Lineage (GTDB taxonomy): Bacteria > Bacteroidota > Bacteroidia > Bacteroidales > Bacteroidaceae > Avibacteroides > Avibacteroides faecavium. The sequence goes on from CALNGU010000064.1 coordinate 10,631, forward strand.
ATCGACGGTCTGATAGCTTTGGCTGGAGGCGCGGAACGCTTCGGTGCGAAGCTCGACAGCCTGTTCACCTACGCTCCCGGCGAGGACGACGAACTTCCCATCTTCAGCACAGGCATGATAGGGCAGTATGCCCACGGCAACGAGCCGAGCCACCACGTCGCCTACCTTTATAATTATATAGGCCAGCCGTGGAAAGCGCAGATGCGTCTGGGCGAGATAATGCACGGCCTCTACCGCAACGCCCCCCACGGACTGTGCGGCAACGAGGACTGCGGGCAGATGTCTGCCTGGTACGTGCTGAGTGCCATGGGCTTCTACCCCGTCAACCCCGTAGGCGGAGTCTACGACCTCGGCACGCCGATGTTCCCCAAGGTGGAAATGCGCCTGCCCGGCGGCAAGACATTCACCATTCTGGCCGAAGGGGTGTCGCCCGAGAATGTCTATGTGCAGAGCGTCAAGCTCGACGGCAAGCCTCTCGACAGGCTGACAATCACCCATGACATGATAGTGTCGGGCGGCACATTGCAGTTTGTCATGGGACCCGCACCCCTCAAGTGAACAGTCATGACCGCGAGCGGCATAGCAGGACGCAACGAAATCTTCCTCCTCGAGACGGTCGTCGCTGGCACCACCCACTGCCCTGGCATCGAGTGGGTGGCGCAGTTCATGGAGGTGGGGTGGGAGCTGGCGATGCTCCGCGACCCCGCCAACATCCATGACGGCTGTGCCATCGCCCTCTTTGCAGGCGACACACGCGTGGGGTGGATACCGCGTGGCGACAATCCCGTCCTCTCCCGCCTCATGGATGCAGGCAAGTACCTGGTCTGCCGCGTGCATGGCATTGAGTGGGTCGGCGGATGGCTCAAGGTCACGGTCAGGGTCAGTATGGCCGAGTGAGGCGTGCCACTGCCACGGCACAGACACAAGCGGGGGACACGGTTTGGCCGTGTCCCCCGCTCTGTCATGTGTGGGGCGGTGCACCATCTGGCCTCCCAGCCGTCATCATCATGCATCGTGCGCGGGGACGCTAATACTTCCACCCAATCACGTAGGAGGGAAAATGCGATGATGACAGGCCTAAACTTCCCTTGCCAACGGGGAAAAGTCGCATAGGGCTTAGGGAAAAGTATATTCAAAACTTTTGTTTATATATTCAAAAGTTCTGTTTATATAAACAAAAGTTTGGTTTTTAAAAACAAAAGTTTTGAATATACTTTTC
>CALNGU010000065.1 GCA_939800445.1 uncultured Bacteroidaceae bacterium
TGTTTATATAAACAAAAGTTCTGAATATTAAAACAAAACTTTTGAATATACTTTAAGCACCGAGGGAAGTAAGTTCTTGCACGGGGCAACGGAAGTTTTCCCTCATGGACAGCGGATTTATGCCTTGGGGCGATGGGCGCAAAGGGCGGAGTCAGGCGGTTCATCTGCCCTTGTCCCCGTCACGTGACGCGCCGTGCGAGGCGGCTGGAGCAGATGATGCAGGCTGGCGGGTCGGCTGGCCAGAGGCTTCGCCCTTGGCGCGGATACGGTCAGCGTCGCCCGCGAAGACGGTGATGATCTCTTGCAGGTTGGTGGTGAAGCGGCGCGAGCGGTGCTCGCTCTTGACGTGGCTGCCCGACTGGTGCATCTGCGTGCCGAGGCGGATGAAGTTCTTGCCGTTCTTGCGGTTGATGTCATCGACGGCTTGCATGATGCGGCGTTGCTTGATGCGGTCTATCGGGTCGAAGAGGTCGGCTTGGGCGATGGTCTCGCTCGTTATGTTCCACAGGGTCACGCCCGCCTTTTTGTAGTAGAAGCCGGGGCGGAACTCGCGCCTGAGCATGGCGAGCGCGTGGCCGACAATCTCAGCCGCGTCGCTGGTGGGCGTTTGCAGGCAGGCGGTGGAGTGGATGACGTGGGCGGGGACATCGGTGTTGAAACGGTCTGTCCTGACATAGAGCGTCACCGACGAGCAGACCGAGTGCTGGCGGCGCAGGCGGGCGGCGGAATCGGATGCGTAGTCGGCGACAGCCTCCTCGAGTGCCGCAAGGTCGCAGATGCCATGCCCGGCGAAGCTGCGGCTGGTGCAGAGGCTCTTGCGGTCGGGGTTGTCGTCACGCTCGATGCAGGGCAGCCCGTGCAGCTCGCGCCATGTGCGGACACCGGTGACGGACATCTCGCGGCGCACCCAGCTCTCTGGTTTGGCGACAAAGTCCCACGCCGTCTCTATCCCACGGTCGCGCAGCCGTTGGCCGTAACGCCGCCCCACGCCCCACACCTCGCCGATGGGCAGGCGCATGAGTGCCTTCATCCGCTTGGTGTCGTCGTCGATGAGGCACACGCCGTGGTAGGCGGGGTAGCGTTTGCCGAAGTAGGCCGCCACCTTGGCCAGCGTCTTGGTCGGGGCAAGGCCTATCGTGACTGGGATGCCCGTGCCACGGCGCACGGCACGGACGATGGCGGCGGCATGGTCGCGCAGTTTGTCCGACGGGATGCCGTCGAGGTGGAGGAAAGCCTCGTCGATGGAGTAGATTTCCATCTCGGGCGCGAACTCCGACAACAGGGACATCACGCGGCGGCTCATGTCGCCATAGAGGACATGGTTGCCCGAGTATATGGCCACGCCGCCGTCCTCCAGCTTGCGCCGTGCCTTGAAGTAGGGTTCGCCCATCGCTATGCCGAGAGCTTTAGCCTCATTGCTGCGGGCTATGATGCAGCCGTCGTTGCTGCTGAGCACGACGACGGGGCGGCCGTACAACGATGGATTGAATACACGCTCGCATGAAACGAAGAAATTGTTGCAATCGACAAGCCCGAACATACTGTTATCCGCCGCTCCGCCCCTGCCGTCCGCCGCCACGTGGCGGCGGACAAGGGTCAGCGTTGCCGCTTGATGTTGTAGGTGACTACGCCCCAGACGGTGAAATCATTGTCCTCCGTGACCTTGATGGGCTGGTATTTCTCATTCTCGGGCAAGAGCCACAGGCAGTGGTGCACGGCATCGATGGTGATGCGCTTGAGGGTGAATTCGCCGTCGATGTAGGCCACCACGATGTCGCCCTCACGCGGTTCGAGGCTGCGGTCTATGACGATGAGGTCGCCGTCGGTTATGCCAGCGTCCTGCATCGAGTCGCCCACGACGCGGGCATAGAAGGTGGTGGCGGGATGCCTGACCAACTCCTTGTTGAGGTCGATGCTAACCTCCATGCAGTTCTGAGCCGGCGACGGGAAGCCTGCCCTCACGCCTGCGTCTGCATAGGGCAACGGCCTCTCGGTCTCGGTGTTCGCGTTGATGATGCGCACTGCCATGATTGTCCTCCGGGTCAGTGATGGTGCGTCAGGACTTGGTGGCGGGCGACTTTGCCTCGCGCCTCCTCCGTCTTGCGGCCGAGACCGCCATCCACGCCACGCCTGCCACGAGCAGGCCGAGGGCGGTGTAGGCTGCCGCTTCGGTGCGCCTGATGGACACGGGGTCGAATGTGAAGACTATCTCATGCTGTCCAGCCGGAATCCGCAAGGCACGCAGGATGTAGTCGGCACGGGCGATTTCGACGGGTTGGCCGTCAATGGTCGCCGTCCAGTCGGGATAATATATCTCGGAGAACACCGCCACGCGGTCAACGTCGGTGGTAGCCGTGTAGGCGAGACGGTTGGGCGCATAGCTGGTGAGCGTCAGTCCGGCTTGTACCGTCTTTGGCACTGAGTCGACGGCAACGCTCCAGTCGCCAAGGCTGGCGGCAAAACGGTGGTCAACGACGGCTGTCGTGCGCACGTCGATGCTGTCTATCGCGTCGATCTCCTCGTTGGCGTTGCCGACATACTGCACCTCATCGACAAACCATGCGTTGCCCATACAGTGTGGGTTGGGCAATGCCGTCACACCTCCGCCTGTCGTGGGCATGATGACATACTTGGTGTTGAGCATATTGAGCACCTGGAAGTCGCGCCCATCGACGTTGGTGAGGTCGCCACCGTTCTCGTAGATGGCACGGTGCATCGCTGTCATGTCGGGCATGATGTGGTGCTCGATCATCTCCTGGTAGCGTCTCAGCTTGGCAGCATGGTAGCCGCCGATACTTTTGTGGTAATAGGAAGTAGTGTTGTCGTTGAACGTGCTGACGGCAAGGTTGAGCACACGGTAGTCCAGACCTTTGTCCTGCAAGATATACTTGTCGGCATCGGTAGCCTGGTAGGCAAGTGCCGTCTCACTCTTATGCACGAAGTGGCTGTCATTGAGGTAACGCTTGTCAACGCCCCACAAATCGACAAGGCACACCGCAGCAATGATAGCGACGGCATAGGTGGTCTTGAGCCTGCCGCCTATTGCCAGCACGAGGACAACCGCCCCCGCCGCCACGACAAGCAGGCTGCGCAGCGCGTCAGACGTTAGCATCGCCCCGCGCATCTCGGCCAGATTGGAGACGATGAGCGACATCTCTTCGGGAGGGAACTGTGACAGGGCCTGCAGTTCGTAGGACGAGACGAAATCCCCGGCAATCGACGGCGCGATGGCAAGCAACAAAGCCAGACCGCCCACGATGCCGGCCGAGATGAGGACGTACTTCATCCGAGCCCTCATCAGCTCGGGCTTGGAAAACAGTTCCTTCAAACCGAGGACGGCAAGCAACGGTATGGTGAATTCCGCTATGACCAGAATCGACGACACGGCGCGGAACTTGGCGTACATCGGCACGTAGTCGATGAATAGGTCTGTAAACCACATCATGTTTTTGCCCCACGACAGCATGAATGACAGGATGGTGACGGCGAAAAGTGCCCACTTCATCGGGCCGCGCATCACAAACATCGCCAAGACAGCCAGCATGAGGAAGAGCGCACCGACGTAGACCGGGCCGCTCGTCCCGGGCTGTTCGCCCCAGTACTGTCCCAACTGCGAGTAGAGGGGTGTGAGCCTCGGGTCGGCCTCGTCCATCGCCACGTCGCTTTCGCTCAGAGCATGGTCGGACGCGCCTCCCTTGTAGTTTGGGACAAGGAGCGTCATCGTCTCCCCTATGCCGTAGCTCCACTGTGTGATGTAGTCACGCTCCAGCCCGCCGTCCGTCTGGTTGCCGCTGTCGGCTTTGACCAACTCGGACTTGCCGCGCATTGTCTCCTTGCTGTACTCATAGGTGTGGTAGATGTTGGACAGGTTGATGACCACCCCGACCAGGGCAGCCAAGGCGAGGACACCGGTCGCTTTGGCGAAATGCTTCAATTCCTTTTTCCTCCAACTGTCGATGAAGAATGCTATCACTACCGCCAGAATGACAAACATGAAGTAGTAGGTCATCTGGACATGGTTGGAGTGGAGCTGCATGGCAAAGAAGAACGCCGTCAACAGCCCGCCCGCCAGATAGTGCTTGCGGTAGGCATAGACGATGCCGCCAATCGTCGGCGGGATGTAGGCCAACGTGAGATACTTCCAGATGTGACCTGCGTAGACAAGGATTGAGAAGTAGGACGAGAACGCCCACCCCACTGCTCCCAACGTGGACAACCACACCGACACCCCGAAAGCACGGAGCATGATGTAGAAACCAAGCAGCATGATGAACAGCAGCCCCACATAGTCGGGCAAAAACAGCTTGTAGACCTGCCCCGTGACACTCAACGCGCCGGTCGAGTCATAGCTTGGCGAAATCTGGTAGGTGGGCATCCCGCCAAACAAGGCATTGGTCCAACGCGTCGTCTCGCCCGTCCTCTCGTGGAACTCCTTGGCTTCTTGTCCCGCACCCACTGTTGCCACGTTGTCATGGCCTGCCAGCACCCTGCCCTCCAGGTCGGAGGGAAAGAAGTAGGCGACCGCCAGCACGACAAACAAGGCGACGGCCACCACGTCGGGAATCACTTTCTTCCAATCCATTGCCTCTTACCTATCATTAATACCTATAAAAGTCCGGCTTGTAAGGACCGTCCACGTTCACACCGATGTAGGCGGCCTGCTTCTCCGTGAGACGGGTGAGCTTGACGCCTATCTTCTCCAAATGCAGCCGCGCCACCTCTTCGTCCAAGTGCTTGGGCAGGCGGTAGACATCGATGTCGTAGTGCTTGCCGAACAACTCCATCTGTGCCAGCGTCTGATTGGTAAAGGAGTTGCTCATCACGAATGACGGATGTCCCGTCGCGCAGCCGAGATTGACGAGCCGTCCCGAGGCGAGCAAGATGATGGAATGCCCGTCGGGGAAGTAGTAGCGGTCTACCTGCGGCTTTATGTTGACGCACCTTATGCCCGGGTAGTGCACGAGCTTGTCAACCTGTATCTCGTTGTCAAAGTGCCCGATGTTGCACACGATCGCCTGGTCCTTCATCCTCTCCATGTGGTCGATGCGGATGATGTCGCAGTTGCCCGTGGTGGTGACGAAGATGTTGCCCTCGGCCAAGGCATCCTCGACCGTAGTGACTTCAAATCCCTCCATTGCCGCCTGCAATGCGCATATCGGGTCGATCTCGGTGACAAGCACCCTCGCGCCGTAGGAACGCATCGATTGCGCGCATCCCTTGCCCACGTCGCCATAGCCGCACACGACCACGACCTTGCCGGCAATCATCACGTCGGTGGCGCGCTTTATCCCATCGGCCAAGGACTCGCGGCATCCGTAGAGGTTGTCAAACTTGGATTTGGTCACAGAGTCGTTGACATTGAACGCGGGGAACAGCAATTCGCCCCTCTCCTTCATCTGGTACAAGCGGTGGACCCCCGTGGTGGTCTCTTCGGACACGCCCCTTATCTCAGGGATCATCCGTCCCCAGAACGTGCCATCCTCGGCCAGCACGCGTTTGAGCGCGGCAAAGAGCTGCCTCTCGTCCTCGGCTTCCGCCTCAACGTCAAGGAACGACGCGTCATGCTCTGCTGCATATCCCTTGTGGATCATCAACGTGGCGTCGCCGCCGTCGTCCACAATCACATTCGGTCCCTTGTGTCCCGGGAACGTCAACGCCTGCAACGTGCACCACCAGTAGTCGGCCAGCGTCTCCCCCTTCCAGGCAAACACCGGCACGCCAGCCGCAGCCATCGCCGCAGCGGCATGGTCCTGGGTGGAGTATATGTTGCACGAGCACCAGCGCACCTCCGCCCCGAGCGCGACAAGCGTCTCGATCAGCACAGCCGTCTGGATAGTCATGTGGAGCGAACCCATGATGCGCGCCCCTGCCAACGGCTTCTTTTCACCATATTTCTCACGCAATGCCATCAATCCCGGCATCTCCTTTTCAGCCATGTCTATCTCCTTGCGGCCGAAGTCCGCCAATGTGATGTCCGCCACCTTGTAGGGCAGCGATGTGAACAGTTCGTCTGACATAATCGAGTTAGTGTTATTCCTTATTACTTACAATGTTGCGGCGAAGATACTGCAAAATTGCGACACCGCCGCCCCCGTGCCGCCAAACATTGCGCCCCATCCCGCCGCCCGTGGGTCGGCACACCAACGCGGCGCAGTGCGGCATCGCGGCCGGCAGAGTGAGGGAGAAACCGCATGAGGGTGAGCGAAAACTTCCTCATGGGTAAGTGAAAACTTCCAAATGGTCAGGGGAAAAGTAAAAACAGAACTTTTGAATATAAAAACAAAAGTTCTGAATATTAAAACAAAACTTTTGAATATACTTTTCCCTTACCCACTTGCAAGTTTTCCCTTACCCAGATTGAAGTTTTCCCAGAAGGACGCGCAACTTGCCCCCTGCCTGCACGGGCGCGACGGGCATAAGAAAAGCCCGCGACGTGCGCTCTGCACATCGCGGGCCATTGATGGTGTGTGCCGTGGCGGACGGTGCCGCCGGCGTGTCATGCCTCGCGGTAGTCGCCGCAAGCCTTGATGAGCTCGACGAGGCGGGCGACGGCCTCGTCCTCGGGGATATTCTTGGCCACGCACTCCTTGCGGCGGTAGAGGCTCACACGTCCCCTGCCCGCGCCGACATAGCCGTAGTCGGCATCGGCCATCTCGCCCGGGCCGTTGACGATGCAGCCCATGACGGCTATCTTCAGCCCCCGCAGGTGGGAGGTGGCGGCCTTGACGCGGGCTATGGCCGACTCAAGGTCGTAGAGGGTGCGGCCGCAGCCGGGACATGATATGTACTCGGTGCGGGTCATGCGCAACCGTCCGGCCTGCAGTATGCCGAATGCCGTCGAGTCGATTGCGGCGTGCGGGATGCCGCCTTGGTTGAAGATGAAGATGCCGTCGCACAGCCCGTCAATTATCAACGCGCCCATGTCGGCGGCGGCTTTGACCTGGAGGTCTTCGAGACCGCTCTCGGCGTAGTGCTGGAAGAAGACGACGGGGGCAGCAATCCCCTCGTCCATCAGCAAATGGCAGAGGGCACGGTGCTCGCCCAAGCGGTTGGGATGGTTGCTCTGCGAGATGACGACTATCTTGTCATCGCGCCTGAGCAGGTCGAGCACTTCGTCCCCGACAATCATGTAGGGGAGGAAAAGGAACTTCATCTCAGCCCCGCACGTCTCGACATTGCCCAGCTGGCTGAAGGAGAAGGCGGGGTAGGTGCCGCGCTCCCCCGTCCAGTTGACGGCATCGACAATGTATCCGACCCCTTCGGCACGTTCCTGCGGCAGGTTGGGCCCGACGTATATGTAATCGGGCAACACTGCTCCGCCGTCGTAGGGCTTGCCCATGAGGTTCTCAGCCACGACGACGGGGACGTTTCCGCCGCCGATGTTGCCCACCGCCTTGGTTTGCCGCCGCGACGGCGCGAGGTAGTCGAAGTCAGCCGCCTGCTTGCCAGGTATGTAAAGGCTGCCTGCGTGTGTCGAAACGTAGTCGAGGAGCTTGCGGCCGACCGGTATCTCATTCTCGGGAGGCTCAGACAGCGACACGCGGATGGTGTCGCCGTAGCCGTCCGACAGCAGAGCCCCTATGCCGAGAGCCGACTTGATGCGGCCGCCCTCGCCCTCGCCCGCCTCGGTCACGCCAAGGTGCAGGGGGAAGGACATCCCCTCGCTGTCCATCGCGGCGACAAGCTTGCGCACTGTCAGCACCATGAGTACTGTGTTGGATGCCTTGATGGAAATCACCACATCGGCAAACTGCTGCTCGACGCAGATGCGGAGGAACTCCATGCAGCTCTCGACCATGCCGTCGGGAGTGTCGCCGTAGCGGGACATGATGCGGTCGGACAACGAGCCATGGTTGACCCCTATGCGCACCGCAGTGTGGTTTTCCTTGCAGATGTCCAGGAACTTGACAAAGCGGTCGTGCAGCTTGCGCAGCTCAGCGGCGTACTCGTCATCCGTATACTCCAGGTGCTTGAACGTGCGGGCAGGGTCCACATAGTTGCCGGGGTTGATGCGCACGGCCTCGGCATAGTGCGCCGCCACGTCGGCCACGTCGGGATTGAAGTGCACGTCGGCGACGAGCGGGGTCATTATCCCCTGGCTGCGCAGGGCGGCGTTGATGGCCATGAGGTTTTCGGCTTCCCTGCTGCCCTGGGTGGTCAGACGGACGTATTCCCCGCCAGCGGCGATGATGCGCTTGGCCTGCTCGACGCAGGCATCGGTGTCCATCGTCGAGGTGTTGGTCATCGATTGCAGGCGGATGGGATACTCCCCGCCGAGCGGCGTGCCGCCGACATTCACGACGGATGACTGGCGGCGCGAGTAGTTGAAAAGGTCTTCCATTCTGTCAATGTGTTGGGATGAGCGACGCGGCGCGTCCGTCAGTTGGTCTTGTAGGTGTAGGAGACTTTGGCCAAGTCTTCGTTGGCTTTCTCGATTTTCGCCTTGAGGCCTTCCTTGTAGGCTGCCACCCGCTGCGCGATGCCCTCATCGGTCAGGGCAAGCATCTGCGATGCCAGGATTGCGGCATTGAGCGCGGCATTGATTCCCACCGTAGCCACGGGGATTCCAGGGGGCATCTGGACGATGGCGAGCAGGGCGTCAAGCCCCTCCATGCCCGACTTTATCGGCACGCCAATCACTGGCACGGTCGTCATGGCCGCTATCACTCCGGGGAGGTGCGCCGCCATGCCGGCGGCTGCGATGATTACTTTGATGCCACGGTCCTTTGCCCCGCGTGCGAACTTCTCGACCGCCTCGGGGGTGCGGTGGGCGGAGAGGGCGTTCATCTCGAATGGTATCTGCATTTCGTCCAGATAGGCAGCAGCTTTCTCCATGACCGGGAGGTCGGAGGTGCTGCCCATGATGATGCTTACGATTGGTGTCATGATGTCTGTGTTTAGTGGTTTGTGCCAATGACAAGGCAGGGAACGCCCACGGACGCTCCCTGCCTCGATTGGTAGTTTCTTATGCGTTTATCAATGCTTTGTAGGCTGCCGCGTCGAGCAACGAGTCCATCTCGGCCAGGTCGGTGGGTTTGATTTTGATGATCCAGCCCTTGCCGTAGGGGTCAGTGTTCACCAACGACGGGTCGTCGGCGAGTGCCTCGTTCTGCTCCAGCACTTCTCCGCCGACAGGCAGGAAGAGGTCTGAAACGGTCTTGACCACTTCGATGGTTCCGAATGTGTCATTCTTTGCCAAAGTCTCGCCCTCGGTCGTCACATCAACAAACACGATGTCGCCCAACTGGTCTTGTGCATAGTCGGTAATCCCGACGTAAGCGATGTCACCTTCCAAGCGTATCCACTCGTGTTCGCTTGTGTACTTCAAATTCTCCGGACAGTTCATAATAAATAGTTTAATGTTATGTAATTAGAGTAAGTCGTCAAAACCAAAAAAGCACTATCACGCAACTCATGAATCCGTTGACCCATCCCCAGAACACCTGCCGCAACGAATGTTCGCCAAGCACCATCCGCGCCGTGCCGAGCAATCCCGAGATGAGAATCATCGCGCACAGCCACCAAACGACCCCGGTGGTGAAAAGCGAACCGTAGAACACCACCACCCCCGTCGCCGCACCGGCGGCCGTCAGATGCTCGCTGATTTTCCATTTCACATTGACCAACGCGCACACCAGCATCGCCACGAGGGCGACGAGGAGCAGGATGGTCATATAATATGGAATAAGCATCCTTTGCATCAACAAATATCCGAAAAAATACGATAACAGCGTGAAAGCATAGGGAATTATTCTGTTTTCCTTGGCACTCAAATAACCTTTCGGCAACTTGAGCACCTTGCCGTGTATGAAAATGGCGGTCAATGGTATCAAAATCGTGAAGAGCAGCACCACGGCAAGCACATAGACCTTGTAGAAAGCAGGCAACATCGACAGGTAGGTCAACGTGAACATCAGCACGAACATCACGGTGACAAACCAGAATGGGTTGAACAGTGCCGAGATGACCCTTGCTCCCATGCGCAATGCTCTCAATGTCGTGCCAGCCATGCTCATTTCCTCAGCTTGGAAGTCGGGATGCCCAGTTGCTCGCGGTACTTGGCCACGGTGCGCCGGGCTATGGGGTAGCCTTTCTCTTTCAGTATGCCGGCAAGTTTCTCGTCGGTCATCGGGTGCGACTTGTCCTCGTGGTCGATGCATTCGCGCAGGATGGACTTGATTTCGCGGACAGACAGTTCGTCGCCCTCCTTGGTGACATAGCCGTCGTTGAAGAAGAACTTGAGGGGGAAGACTCCGTAGGCCGTCTGCACCCACTTGCTGTTGCTCACCCGGGAGACCGTGGAGATGTCGAGCCCGGTGCGGTCGGCAATGTCCTTGAGAATCATGGGCCGCAGCGAAGCCTCGTCGCCGTCGGCGAAGAACTGCCGCTGCCAATCGACGATGGCATCCATCGTCGCCAGCAGGGTGGCGCGACGTTGGTTGACAGCATCTATGAAGCCTTGGGCGGCATCGACCTTTTGTTTTGTGAACATCAAGGCGTTGCGTTGCTCGGTCGTCAGCTTGCCCTTCTTGTTGGCAAGGGTGTCGAGCATAGCGGCAAAGTCCCTGTTGAGCCTCAACTCAGGGACATCATAGTTGTTGAGACTGACCGTCAGCCTCCCGTCGTCGGCCGCCTCGACGATGAAGTCGGGCGTGATGGTCTGGTTGTTGCGGTCTATGCTTTCGCCGAGGGCGATGCCCGGGCGGGGATTCAGTTTCTTTATCTCATTGAGGGCTTGCTCGCAGAGCTGCCTGTCAAGCCCCAGGCGCGATGGGATGCGCTCCCAGTTCTTCTTGGTAAAGTCGTCGTAGCAGTCACGGATAATCCTCGTCTCGGCCTCCTTGAGTTGCGAGTCGCGCTTGCGCCCTATCTGGAGCAGCAGGCATTCCTGCAAACCACGCGCTCCCAAGCCTGCCGGGTCGAGGCTCTGCACGACGGCAAGTGCCGCCTCGATGGTCGCCATGTCGGTCTGCACGCCGCCGTATATCTCCAGCTCGTCGAGTATCGTCTCCAAATCCTTGCGCAAGAATCCGTCATCGTCCAACGACCCGATGATGTAGAGGGCTACACGCCGCACGTCGTCGTCGATGTCAAGCTCGCCAAGCTGCGCCTCAAGGTTCTCGTAGAAGGATGTGGCATCCGAGAACGGGATGTCCTCGGCCCGCCGCCTCGCATTGCCCGCGCTGGCTTGCAGGACATAGTCGGGCGTGTCCTCCTCCGTGCGGTAGTCGGCCAGCGACATATCCTCGTCCGCCCCGCCGCCGTCCGCGTCGCCGTCCCCGCCGTCGAAAACGTCCTCGCCGCCCTCCGCCTCGGGTTCCGCCGCATCGAGTGCCGGGTTGTCCTGCAACTCGGTCTTGACACGTTCCTCCAGTTCGAGCGCGGGCAATTCGAGCAACTTGACCGTGAGCAGTTGCTGCGGCGAGAGGGTCTGCGTCTGCGTGAGCGTCTGCCTCTGTGACAAAGTGGCGTTCTGTTTCATCTTGCCGTCATGTATAACTATGCGCAAATGTAACAGAATGTTTCTGATTGCCCGCCTCGGCGCACCTTTTATTTGCAAACACCGCACGCCGCCGGCGGCCACACGCCGTGCCGGACGGAAAGTCATCAGTTGTTAGTCGCTATAACAAGCCTTGTTATTGGCACTAACAAAGTTTGTTATTGCGACTAACAAGGCACGACTTCCGCCACATCATCCGACCATGCCGCAAAGGGCGCACGGTGGCATCCGCGACGGCAAGGCACGGCAAAGGCGGCCGCCCCCTTGCCCGTCATCGTGG
>CALNGU010000066.1 GCA_939800445.1 uncultured Bacteroidaceae bacterium
CTTCATTCAAAAGTTTTGTTTTTACTTGAAGCACCGAGACAAGGAACTTTTCTCGGCGAGGGAGGGAAGTTTGTGTCTATTGTCACGGGATTTGTCCCCCGATGCCATTGTTTGAAAGGCGGGTGACGCTCTTGCAATATACTGGCGGTTGCGAATGGAAGGGGGAATAAAAACGGCGGGCGCATCATGCTGCGTCCGCCGTCATGCTGTGCGTCGTGGCTGCTGCCGCGTGGGGCGTGGTCAGCGCACGGCTTGGATGAGTTCGTCAGGTGTGACGCGGCGTTGCTCGCCGGAGGTCATGTCCTTGAGGGTGAGGTTGCCGTCGGCCATCTCCTCGCTGCCGGCGATGGCGACGAATGGGATATACTTGGCATCGGCGTAGCTGAATTGCTTCTTGAGCTTGGCGGCATCGGGATAGACCTCGGTGCTCACGCCGGCGGCACGGAGTTGCTTGACGACCGGCATGACGTAGGTTGCCTCGCTCTCGCCGAGGTTGGTGAACAGCACCCTCGTGCCGCCGCGCGTCGCGTCGGGATAGAGGTCTAGCTGGTTGAGCACGTCATATATCCTGTCCGCGCCGAATGACACGCCCACGCCCGACACCCCACCAAGGCCGAACACGCCCGTGAGGTTGTCATAGCGTCCGCCGCCCGAGATGCTGCCTATCTGCACGTCGAGCGACTTGACTTCGAGTATCGTGCCTGTGTAGTAGTTGAGCCCGCGCGCCAACGTGAGGTCAAGGTCCAGTGCGGCATTCAGCCCCAGGCGTGTGGCGTGGTCGATGACGTAGGCGCACTCGTCGATGCCGCGCAGCCCGGTCTCGCTGGTGGAGAGTATGTCCCTGAGCTTGCCGAGCTTGTCGGTGTTGCTGCCGTCAAGCATGATGATGGGCTGGAGCTTGGCAATCGCTTCGCTGCCCACGCCTTTGTCGGCCAGCTCGCGGTTGACGTTGTCGAGGCCTATCTTGTCCAGTTTGTCGATGGCGACGGTGATGTCCACGATTTTGTCGCTCTCGCCGACCACCTCGGCAATGCCAGAGAGGATTTTGCGGTTGTTGATCTTGATTGCCACGTTGATGCCGAAGCGGCGGAACACCTCGTCAATCATCGCCACCAGCTCGACCTCGTTGAGCAGCGAGTCGCTGCCGACGACATCGGCATCGCACTGGTAGAACTCGCGGTAGCGTCCCTTCTGCGGGCGGTCGGCACGCCACACGGGTTGTATCTGGTAGCGTTTGAACGGGAACGTCATCTCGCCCCGGTGCATCACGACGTAGCGGGCGAAGGGGACGGTGAGGTCATAGCGCAACCCTTTCTCGCAGAACTTGGGGGCAAGGTGTGCGCAGTCCCTCGTCAGGAGTTCGTCGTCGGTGATGCCTGAGAAGTAGTCGCCCGAGTTTTGTATCTTGAACAGGAGCTTGTCGCCCTCCTCGCCATACTTCCCCATGAGGGTGGCGAGAGTCTCCATCGCCGGTGTCTCAATCTGCTCGAACCCGAAGAGTTTGAATACGTCCTTGATGGTGTCGAAGATGTAGTTGCGCTTGGCCATCTCGGCCGGGGAGAAGTCGCGTGTGCCTTTGGGTATGCTCGGTTTGTTTGCCATAATGTTGTCTATCTTTATATGTATTAATCGGTTGCAAATATAGGTAATATCGCGGGACGGTCAGATGACGAATGAGACTTCTTTGAAAGCATAGTCCCTTGTCCTGCCGTCACCGTCCTCGATCACCAGGCGGCCGTGGCGGCGCACATCGACTATGCGCCCAGTGAATTGCCCACCTGCATCGACATAGGCCGCCACCGTCCCGAAGCGGTAGAGCCTGCGCAGATAGTCCTCATGCACCTCCCCTGCATCGCCGTTGCGCATGAAGTCGCCATAGCGGGCGGCGACGGCTTGCTGCAACTCCTCCACGAGGCTGCCTATGTCGTAGGTCACGCCTGTCAGCTGCCGCAACGAGACGGGATTGGGGGCATCGCTGGCGAAAACATCCTGGTTGATGTTGATGCCTATGCCGACGATGGACGAGACGATGCCCGACGCGTCAAGCTGGTTCTCGATCAGAATGCCGCAAATCTTCCTGTCGCCGTGGTATATGTCGTTTGGCCACTTGATTGCCGTGCCTGGGCAATGGCGGTCAATCAGGTCGGCAACGGCCAGTGAGACTATCTCCGAGATGACGAACTGTTCCTGCGGCGCGACAGAGACGGGGCGCAGCAACAGGCTGCAACTGATGTTCTGCCCCCTGGCACTCTCCCATGTGTTGCCACGTTGCCCCCGCCCCGCCGTCTGGAAGCCTGCATAGACAAGCGTCATCTCGGGCACTGCGGCATCGCGACGGAGCATATCCTTGAGCAGGGTGTTTGTCGAGGATGTCTCATCCACGTATATTATGTCAGCCATTTTGTATAACCTCCGAATCATTTATTTCCTGCATAATCGAAACTGCGCTGTCGATGGACGGCACATCTTTTATCCTGACGCTCTTCTTCCCAGCCTTGTCCCTCATCTCGCATTGACGGGGGTAGTGGTAGACGAAGTTGATGAGCTTGCCAAATGCATCGGACTCGAAATATCTGGACGACGGGTCGGAATCCAGGTAGATGAACATCATGCCGCCCTTGATGACGACTTTCTCGATGCCGAGCGACGACGAAATCTGACGCAGCCTGACGATGCGCACCAAGGCTTCCCCCTCGGGCGGAATCGGGCCGAAACGATCGATGAGCTTGGTCTTGAATGCTTCGAGTTCGCGCTCAGTGGAGATTTTGTCGAGTTCGCGGTAAATGAGCATCCTCTCGCTGCTGCTCGGCACGTAGTCACTCGGGAAGAAAGCCTCAAGGTCGCAATCGATGGCAGTCTCCTTGGTGTAGACTTGCCCTTTGTCCTCATCGGCATACAGGTCGGAGAACTCGTCGGTCTTCAATTCCTCCACGGCTTCGTTGAGTATGCGCTGGTAGGTCTCATATCCGAGTTCGGCGATGAAGCCGCTCTGTTCCGCTCCAAGCAGGTTGCCCGCCCCACGGATGTCAAGGTCTTGCATTGCGATGTTTATGCCACTGCCGAGGTCGCTGAAGTTCTCGATGGCCTGCAAACGTCTCTTCGCCTCGGGCGACAGCACGCTGAGCGGCGGTGCAAGGAGATAGCAGAACGACTTCTTGTTGCTGCGCCCCACCCTGCCGCGCAATTGGTGCAAGTCGCTCAATCCAAAGTTGTGAGCCTGGTTGATTATGATAGTGTTGACGTTAGGGATGTCTATGCCTGACTCGATGATCGAGGTTGCCAGCATGACATCATAGTCGAAATTGATGAAATCCATGATCGTCTGCTCCAACACCTCCGGTTGCATCTGCCCATGCCCGATGCAGACCCGCACGCCCGGGACGAGCTTCTCGATGAGGGCTTTCAATTCCGGGAGGTTGGTGATCCTGTTGTTGACAAAAAACACCTGCCCGCCGCGTCCCATCTCAAAGTTTATCGCCTCGGAAATGATCTCGTTGTCGAAGAGATGTATCTCCGTGTGAATCGGGTAACGGTTTGGCGGCGGTGTCGAGATGACAGACAGGTCGCGTGCACCCATCAGGGAGAATTGCAGCGTTCGCGGTATCGGGGTCGCCGTCATGGTGAGAGTATCGACGCTCGTCTTCATCTGGCGGAGCTTTTCTTTTACGCTTACGCCGAATTTCTGTTCTTCATCAATTATGAGCAAGCCGAGGTCTTTGAACTTGACCGTCTTGCCTATGATCTTGTGAGTGCCGATGAGTATGTTGACATCACCGTCGGCCAATCGCTTGAGGATGCTCTTGACCTCTGATTGCTTTTTGGCACGGGTGAGGTATTCCACTTTGCAGGGGAAGTCTTTGAGCCTCTTGCTGAACGTCTGGTAGTGTTGATAGGCCAGCACGGTCGTGGGGACCAGCACTGCCACCTGCTTGTTGTCACAGACAGCCTTGAATGCAGCACGCACTGCCACCTCGGTCTTCCCGAACCCGACATCACCGCAGACGAGCCTGTCCATCGGCACATCACGCTCCATGTCCCGTTTAACGTCCTGCGTGGCCTTGTTTTGGTCGGGGGTGTCCTCATAGATGAATGACGCTTCCAACTCGTGTTGCAGGAAAGTGTCCTTGCTGTAAGCAAACCCCTTCTCTTGACGGCGCTTGGAATACAGTTTGATCAGGTCGCGGGCGATGTCCTTGATTTTGGTCTTGGTCTTTTCCTTCAACCGTTCCCATGCACCAGTGCCAAGCTTGTTGATGCGTGGCGGCTCGCCGTCCTTGCCTTTGTATTTTGAGACCTTGTGAAGCGAGTGTATCGAGACGAAGACGACATCATCGTTTTGATAGACGATCTTCATCATCTCTTGCATCTTGTCACCATTGGGGATAGTGACCAGCCCGGCAAACCGCCCTATGCCATGGTCGGCGTGCACGACGAAATCGCCCACTTGGAATGACTTCAGCTCCTTCAGGCTTTGGGCTATCTTCCCGCTCTTGGCTTTCTCGGCCTTGAGATTGTATTTGTGATAGCGGTCAAAGATCTGATGGTCGGTGAATATGCACAGCTTCAAATCATTGTCAACGAAGCCCTCATGCAGCACGTGGCTGATTGCAGTGAACGAGATGCTTTCGCCCCTGTCCTCAAATATGGACTTGATGCGCTCTGTTTGCTTGTCGCTGTCGCTCGCTATATATATATGGTATCCTTCCGCCGCCAGATTTTTTATGGCATCGCCCAGCAAATCAAAGTTTTTATGGAAGAGCGGCTGTGGGGATACGTTGAAGTCCAAAACTGCGTTTGCGCCTGCCTCGGTAGCGGTAGTCCCGAACTCCACTTGCCTGAAAGCGTTTGCCTTTTGCAAGAAGGCCTCACCTGATATGATCAAGTCGGTGAGTTTGACAGCTTCAAGTCCGGCATCGGCCAGCAAAGCCTGCTTGGCGAAAGTCCAAGAGGACATCTGTGCCACCTGCTCCGTTATGAGCCTTTTGTCCTTGAACAGCACCACGGTGTCTTTGGGCAGGAAGTCAAAGAAGGAAGTCCCGATGTCTTCCCTGCTCTCAAAGATTGGCACCAACGTTATCATTTCAAGTTTCTCTTTTGACAATTGGTCCACAACGTCAAAAGTCTTGATGCTGTCTATCTCGTCATCCCAGAAATCGATGCGATAGGGGTTCTCGCTCGAATAGGAATAGACGTCTATCAGGCTGCCACGCACTGCCATCTGCCCCGGCTCATAGACATAATCGACTTTCCTGAAACCTATGTCCGACAGGCGGTTGACGACTTCGCTCATCTCATGCCGCTCGCCACGCCGCAGCACCAAGGTGTTGTCGGACAATGCCTGCTTGTCAACCACTTTTTCCGCCAATGCCTCTGAGTATGTGACCGTGCACATTGTCCCTTGGAGCGATTGCAGATGGGTGAGCACCTCGGTCCTCAAGATTTCGTTGGCGGGGTCTTTTATCCCGTATTTGATAGTACGTTTATACGACGATGGGAGGAAATCAATGTTGCCCCCTGGGCATAGCTGCACGAGGTCATTATAGAAATAGCCTGCTTGCTCCCCATCGTCCAATACGACAAGGAGGTTGCTTTTTCCCACAAGCTCAGAAACGACCACACTTGCGGCGGAAGCTTTCAGACCATGCAAAGTGACATTCTTCTCTTTCCCCGCTGCAACGAGCTTGGAAAGTTTGGCCACGTTGCAGTGTTTCTGGTAAAGGCTTTTTAATCCTGTTATATCCATGAATCACTCGCTACAAATCAAATCGTCAGCTTCACCGCCGACATACTCAAGCAGAGGCTTAGGGGAAACTTTTATCTGTAATCCTCGTTGCCCGGCACTGACATAAATGTAATCATAATCCATGGCCGTAGAATGAAAATAGGTCGGATAGGCCTTTTTCATTCCGACTGGCGAACAAGCCCCACGGATATAACCAGCAACTGACAGCAAGTCTTTCATATGGATTAGCTCACAACTCTTGTTGCCAGAGACCCTGGCCGCTTTTTTCAAATCGACTTCCTTGTCACCTGGTATGACACAAACGAAGTAACCGCTTTTATTACCTTTCAGAACCAAGGTTTTGAAAACCCTTTCCACGGGTTCATTCAGCTGCTCGGCTACGTGGATTGCGCTCAAATCATTCTCATCAACTTCGTAAGGTATCAACTCATATGCAATGTGAGCCTTGTCGAGCAAACGGGCGACATTCGTCTTATTGATCTTTTGCATGACTGAGTTCCTGTTTTAAATACTTTGCTGTATAACCTGCATCAGACTTGACCATTTCTTCTGGCGTTCCTGCAAAAACGACATTGCCGCCATTCTTGCCTCCCTCGGGACCTATGTCAATGAGATAGTCGGCAGATTTGATGACATCAAGGTTATGCTCAATCACTATGACTGTGTTGCCCTTGTCCACGAGACGGTTCAAGGCAGTCAAAAGTATCCTGATGTCCTCAAAATGTAAGCCGGTTGTAGGCTCATCCAATATATAGATAGTCTTGCCCGTCTCTTTCTTCGACAGTTCGGCGGCCAGTTTCACCCGTTGGCTCTCGCCGCCCGACAGGGTAGTTGATGATTGCCCGAGTTTCAGATAACCCAAACCCACCTCTTGCAACACCTTGAGTTTTCCGACAATCTGTGGCACATTCTCAAAGAACTCCACTGCCATGTTGATAGTCATGTCCAGCACGTCAGCGATGGATTTGCCATTGTACTTGACTTCCAACGTTTCCCTGTTGTACCGCTTTCCGTGGCAAGCCTCACAAGGGACGGTCACGTCAGGCAGGAAACGCATATCAATCGTCTTATAGCCATTGCCACCGCACTCCTCACATCTGCCGCCAGCGATGTTGAACGAGAAACGTCCTCCCTTGTAACCTCTTATCTTGGCCTCAGGCAATTCGGCAAACAGGCTTCTTATGTCAGTGAATACTCCTGTGAAAGTGACCGGGTTGGAACGAGGAGTCCTGCCTATGGGTGACTGGTCCACAGAGATTACCTTGTCAACATACTTGAGTCCATCGACTGCATCATAGCCCAATGGGGATTTAAGCGAATGATATATCGCTTGTGACAATATGGGTTGGAGTGTGGAATTAATCAATGTGGACTTTCCGCTGCCTGAAACTCCCGTCACGCATATCAGACATCCGAGAGGGAATGAGACATCTATGCCCTTCAGGTTGTTGCCCCTTGCGCCGGATATTTTAAGGAAAGTCCCGTTGCCCTTGCGGCGTTGTGCCGGGACTGCTATTTCCTTGACATCATTCAAGTACTGTGCTGTCAGTGAATCACTGCCTGCTATCTCTTTCGGTGTTCCGGCAAAAACGACTTTTCCGCCGAGCCGCCCTGCACCTGGTCCCATGTCGATGATGTAGTCCGCCTTCTCCATCATCTCGCGGTCGTGTTCCACCACGATGACGGTGTTGCCCTCGTCTTTCAGCTTCTTCAGTGAGTTGATTAACTTCTCATTGTCGCGTTGATGCAGACCGATGCTCGGTTCGTCAAGGATATACAGCACGTTGACGAGCTGCGACCCTATCTGCGTGGCGAGGCGTATGCGTTGGCTTTCACCTCCCGAGAGTGTCATCGATGACCTGTCAAGCGACAAATAGTCAAGCCCGACATCGCAAAGGAATCCCAAGCGGTTGCTGATTTCCTTGATTATCTCGCCACCTATCTTCAGTTGCCGCTCATCGAGCTTGCCAGGCAATTGCTCAAACCATGCCAGCAAATCCTCGATGTCCATCACCGACAGGTCATGGATGTTCTTGTCCTCTATGCGGAACGCCAGTGCCTCTTGCTTCAACCTTTTGCCTCCGCACATCGGGCATACGTCCACGATGGAGAATTGCTCTGCCCATTTGCGTGCCGTCGCCGAAGCGTCATCGTCCTGTTGCATCTGGATGTACTTGGCGAGGCCGTCAAACTTGACATAGTAGTCCGAGCTGCTGTGTATCAACTCGCTCCGCATCTTTATCTTGTCTTCGCTGCCGTGCATGATTTCATCAATCACATCGTCGGGCAGTTCCGATATGGGCATCTTGATGTCCAGACCGTGCTTCTCAAGCAACGACTGGATTTGCCAGAATATCATAAGGTTCTTGTAACGCCCGAGGGGAACTATTCCACCATTATATATTGATATGCTCCTGTCAGGGATAACCTTGTCAACATCCACACGGTTGACATACCCGAGACCTTTGCACTTGGGACAAGCCCCTTGCGGAGAATTGAACGAGAAGTTGTGCGGTGCCGGGTCTTTGTATGCTATCCCCGTCGTCGGGCACATCAGCTTGCGGCTGAAGTATTTGACCTCCATCGTCTCGGCATCCAGCACCATCAACAGGCCGTCTCCGGCTTTCATCGCCACGGTCACGCTCTGCTTGAGGCGTTGTTCGTCCTTGACAGTGAAACGGTCAATCACCACCTCTATGTCATGGATTTTGTAACGGTCGAGCCTCATGCCGTATTTCAATTCCTCCACCTTGCCGTCGATGCGGACATAGGCGAAACCTTTGCGGCGCGTCTGGTCGAGCAACTCCTTGTAATGCCCCTTGCGGGCCTTGACAAGCGGTGCGAGGATATATATCTTCTTGCCTGCATAGCTCTTGAGTATCATGTCAACCACCTGCTCTTCGGTGAATTTGACCATCTTTTCCCCCGTCTCGTAGGAATAGGCGGTGGATGCCTTGGCGAACAGCAGGCGCAGGTAATCGTATATCTCAGTCACCGTGCCGACAGTCGAGCGGGGATTCTTGTTGACGGTCTTTTGCTCGATGGAGATGACCGGGCTCAACCCCGTGATGCTATCGACATCGGGACGCTCCATACTGCCGAGAAAATTGCGGGCATACGCCGAGAACGTCTCGATGTAGCGTCGTTGCCCCTCGGCATATATGGTGTTGAACGCCAGCGACGACTTGCCGCTGCCGCTCAGTCCGGTTATAACCGTCAGGGCATCGCGCGGGATGTCCACGCTGACATTCTTCAGATTGTTGACACGTGCCCCTCTGACCTCGATTTCTTCTGTCTGACTGCCTTTATGCTTCATTCCTGGAATGTGCTGTTGTTAAGATTGCCGTTTGTCGCCGTGAGGACATTGATGGATGATTTCTTCTTGTATTCGATTCCGTCAGCCCCGACAGCCTCGACGACGATGAAATAAACGCCGTTGCTCACCGTGCGCCCTTTGTACGTCCCGTCCCATCCTTCGTCAATGTTCTCCAAGGACCAGGAATAAATCTCCTGCCCCCAGCGGTTGAAGATGTAGGCATTGAAGCTCACCAGCGACTGATGCCGCACGATGAAACGGTCGTTGATGCCGTCGCCGTTGGGCGAGAAAGCGTTGGGCAGCTCAAGCATCGACTCGCTCACGGTGATTGAGAAGGGCATGGAATAGAACTCGTCGCCGCTCTCCTCGTCCGAGATGCGCAATTGCACGTAGACTGTCCCCGCCGACGTGAAAGTGTAGTTGGTGTCCTCGTCATACCGCGTGAGGAACGAAGTCTCGCACTGCTGGTCGTAGGAAAACGCCCATTCGTAGCGCAGGTTAGTCCCGTCCGACGTGACATTAGAGAGGAATTCCACCACAATCGGTGCGGCGGTCTTGCTGGTCGTGGTGTTGTCCAGTTCGGTATTCGAGCCGCCCTCCATTATCGTGTCAGGCACTTCGAGCGTCACATTGTTGCTTGAGGTGACTACTGCCACGGGATCGGCCACGATGCCTTGCGCAGTCTCCTGCGCCACGGCCAGCGAAGTGCCGAGCAATGCGGCCACCAAGACGGTCAAACAGCGTATATTCATAAGTCTCATCTGATTTTACAGGCTGCAAATTTAGTAATTTATCACCTTATTGTCATTCCCGCCCGTCCTGGTCGGGGTACAAGCCCTTGTAGTAGTTGATGCGCTCCGTCCAAGGCTTGTCCTCCAGCGGCAGGACGTTGCAACGGTGCGCCCATTCGTCCCACATCCTTTCGAGTTCGGCGGCCTTGGCGGGATATTCCTGGGACAAGTCCTGCGTCTCAAACGGGTCAGTGTCGAGGTCGATGAGTTCCCATGGCGAATGCCTGTCGGGGCGCACAAGCTTCCACTGCCCCGAAATGACGGCGCACGAGCCTTGGTGCTCGAAGAAGAGCGTCCGCTCCTCCACCCTTCCCCCGCCGATAGCAGGCAGCAGGCTCATGCCGGGCAGCCCCTCGCCGCCCCACTCCACACCGGCCAAGTCAAGGCACGTCGGCACGATGTCAACCAGATGCGCCGGCTGGCGGCAGATTTGCCCGCGCATCGTGTTGCGCCGCCCGTCACCCCAGGCGACGATGAACGGCGTGCTCGTCCCGCCCTGGAAGCACCACTGCTTGTAACTCCTGTACGGCGTGTTGCTCAGGTCCGCCATCAGCTGCCCGAGACGGCCGCCCTCGTTGGTCGCCCCGTTGTCGCTGAGGAACATCAGCACTGTGTCATCCAGCATCCCCTTGCGCCGCAAGGCATCGATGAGCCGACCCACCTCGTCGTCCATTATCTCAATCATGGCGGCATAGGTCGCCATGTCCTCCGTCCACTGCCGCTGCTGAGCCTCGGTCAAGTCATCCCAGGCAGGGCGGTCGCCGCCCCACTCCCTCTGGTGCGTCGGCAGCTCCATCCCTGGGGGCACGATGCCGAGCCGCTGCTGCCGCTCGAAACGTTGCCGCCGCAGCACGTCGTAGCCCGCACGGTAGCGGTCGATGCACCGCCCGACCCTATCCCTCGGAGCCTGCAATGGCAAGTGCGGGGCGAAGTGCGCGACGTAGAGGAACATCGGCTCGTCGGCCGGGTGAGCGTTGATGAAAGCTATGGCCGAGTCGGTCAACGCCGTCGTGTAGTAGTAGTCGTCAGGCACACTGTCAACCCTCTGCACCCCGCTGTAGAGCGGTCGCGGCGCATAGTAGCTGCCCCCTCCGCTCAGGCTGCCATAGTAGCGGTCAAAGCCCCGCTCGGTCGGGTAGCTGCCATTGGGCGCGTCAAACGCACCCTCGACCGTCACGTGCCACTTGCCGCTCATGTAGGTGCGGTAGCCCGCCCCCCTCATCCTCTCGGCAATCGTCGGCACACCGCCGGCAATCTGCCCGCGATAGCCCGGGCGATGCTCATCGACAGCCGTCATCCACCCCATCCCCACCTCGTGCTGCCAGTGCCCAGTCAGCAGCGCGGCACGGCTCGGGCAACTTCGTCCCGTGTTCTTGAACTGGCTGAACCTCACCCCTGCCATCGCCAGGCTGTCAAGGTGCGGCGTGCGCACCTCGCCGCCATAGCAGCCGAGGTCCGAGAAGCCCATGTCATCACACATTATCAGCACCACGTGGGGACGCTGCGCCTCCTGCGCCGCCAGATGCAGCGGCAGCGGGGCGAACAAGAGAGGAAAAAACACACTCTTTTTCATATCCATATCAATTGTTACACATCATCATGACGCGCCCGCCGCAGAGGGGCGCAACGCAATTCGCGCCTAAAGATAGTGAATGTCGCCCCATGCCGCCAACTCCCCCGCCCACATCAACCGCACGGCAGGCGCACTCCCACCGCCGCCCAACGATGGCAAGCCAAGGCATAAACCCCGTGACAATAGGCTTAAACTTCCACCACACGCCGAGAAAAGTTGGTTGTCTCGG
>CALNGU010000067.1 GCA_939800445.1 uncultured Bacteroidaceae bacterium
CACATAGACCGCCTCGCCCGCCCCGATGCCGCAACGGGCAAGATAGGCGACCAACGGGTCAGGCGCAGGCTTGGACCGTGGCGCATCGCCGGCGCACACCACCCTGCCGAAGTAGCCAGAGAGGCCGAATGGCACGAAGTCTGACGCATACTCGCCCCTGTCCTTTGACGTGACGATGCCGAGCGCATACCCCTCGGACTGCAAACGGCGCAACAGCTCCTCGATGCCGTCAAACGGGCGCATCATCGACCACCGCTCACGCAACAGTTCGCCCCAGCGGGCATTGGCGGCAACCGTGTCGGTGAAGCCCAACCGCCGCAGGGACACCTCGCCCGGTATGCCGAGCGCGAACCTCAGTCCATCCACCCCCGCATCGCGGTGCTGCACCTCGCGGATGAGTGCTTGCAGGCTCGACAGCGTAGCCGCCTCGGTGTCGAGCAGCGTGCCGTCGATGTCAAAGACCACGTGTCTGCAACGTCCCATGCTCACCTCCCCGCCTCCAGCCGTCTGATGACGCGGCACGGGTTACCCACCGCCACGCAGCCGGCAGGGACAGAGCGCGTCACCACGCTCCCCGCCCCGATGACCGTGCCGCGCCCGATGGTCACGCCAGGCAGGATGATTGCACCGCCGCCAATCCACACACCGTCCTCAATCCTCACCGGCAGGGCGCGGGTGATGCAGATGTCCTGCCCGGGCGACCAGTCGGCTACCATCCTTTCGCGCACATCTGTCGGATGGGTGGCGGTGTAAATCTGCACATTGGGCGCGATGAGCACGTCGTTGCCTATGTCGATGCGGTTGTCGTCGATGAACGTGCAGTTCATGTTGATGATTACCCTGTCGCCCACAAATATATGACTGCCGTACTGGCAGTGGAAGTCCATGCCCACTCCCACCCCCTCGCCCATGCCGCCCAGCAGCTCACGCAGCAAGGCCTGCCGTGCCTCGGTGTCGGCATAGTCGGTCGCGTTCAACCGTTGGATGAGGCGTTTGGCCCGCGTCGCCATGGCATCCAGCTCGGGCGTGCCGCCGTTGAACGGTTCGCCAGCCAGGCATTTCTCAAGTTCAGTCCTCATGTTCGTCCGTAATTTACAATGTAATAGCAAGGCAAATATAACATTCCCGCACGACACCCGCGAGGGCATGACCGGCAAGATTGGAAGAAAAACCGCCCCAAGCCTGACATAAACTTCACCCAAGTCAAGAGAAAAGTTGCTTACCTCGGTGCATAAAGTAAAAACAAAACTTCTGAATATTAAAACAAAAGTTTTGTTTATATAAACAAAAGTTCTGAATATACAAACAAAACTTTTGAATATACTTTATGCACCGAGCAAAGCAACTTTTCTCGGCGGGAGGTGGAAGTTTATGTCTGGCTTCATTGATTTCATACCCCGACCATGCCTGACGGGGATGGCGGCGGGATTGCCGATGCCGTGCGCCGTGTCACTCGGCAGCCCCGACCGTCAGCACACCCCAGTCGAAGACCTGGCAATGCAACGCGAGATTGGACGGGCAACCAGGGGCGACGCAAGTGACAATCAGGCTCTCCTCGCCCGCCGCGACGGCCGGCGACACGTCGAGCGTGCGCCTGAAGTCGTAGACGCTCTGCCCGATGATTTTGTAGGCGGTCTCCTTGGCCGACCACATCGCCACGGCAGCCACCTCGGGCGAAGGCGACGCGTTGACGCGGGCAAGCTCGCCATCGTTGAGGAAGCGGGAGGCGATGCGGAGGGCTTTGCCGCCGTGCTGCTCGATGTCCACTCCGACGGCGCAGGGGGCGAGTGCCATGGCGACATGGCCTCGGGTGTGCGAGAACGAGACGCGCATCCCCCTCCCCGGGAGGAAAGGACGGCCATCGCCGTCGTAGGCGACTGGGCAGTAATGGGCGGGATATGCCGTGCGGAACAAGGCACGCGCCGCGAGCCGCTCCATCACCCGCTTGGGGGACGTGATGCCCTCGACCGCAGCGGAGGCAGCGTCATGGCCAATGATTTCCTCCAGTTCGTCACGCGTCTCCGTCATCCGCCAGATGGCGAATGAGGCGGCTGAGTGCTGGCCAGTGAGGAACAGTGGCATCGGCTGCGGGATTTAACGGATGGCCGAGAATGAATAGACGAGCCTGTCGATGTCGCGGCGCATGGCTGCGACGAGGTCGGGCACATCGCCGGCGTGCGCCCCGCTGTCGAAGTAGAGCGAAGCGTTGAAGAAGTAGGTGTTGCCGTCGGTCAACGCCAGCTGGTAGGGGGTCGCCACGTCGCCCTTGAGGACGAACAGCGAACCCGACGCGCCCTGCTGGTTGCGCAAAGGCACTTCCTCGATGGCAAGCGCGACCTTGGAGTGGAACGACACCATGCGCCGCGCCTCGTGGTGCAACTGCCCGATGTGGCAGGTGTCCGTCCAGCGGAACGTGCAATAGAGGTGGGCCAAGGTGGACGGGTAGATTATGTCGCAGAAGTAGGTCGTCGAATCGTTGGTGCGGATGGTGAACGCGGCCTGCGACGAGATGTCGGCACGGAACGGGATGGTGTCGCCGTCCAACGTCACGTAGGCCTCCGCCGCCTGCTCCGCCAGTTGCTCGTCATGCACTTCACCCAAGTGGAAGCCGAATATGAGGGCAAACACCATGACAACTGCAATGATGAGTGCCGGGATGAACAGCCTACTCTTCTTCATCGATTGTAAGTTTGACTTTGACAATGCGCCTCTTGTCGGCTTCGAGCACCTCGAAGTCGTAGATGCCTATCTTGATGTGCTCATGCAAGGCGGGGAATTCGCCCTTGGCCTCCAGCAACAGGCCGGCAAGCGTGTCGGAATCGCCGGCGGCTTCCTCGACATCACCCGGCTCGCTGCCTATCACCTTGTAGAAGTCTGAGAGCAATATCTTCGCCTCGAAGACGTAGGTGTTGTCGCTGAGCTTGACATAGAGTTTCTCGTCGTCATCGTATTCGTCCTGGATGTCCCCGACGATTTCCTCGATGATGTCCTCCATGGTTATCAGTCCGGAAGTGCCGCCAAATTCATCAACCGCTATGGCGATGTGGACCTTGTTTTTCTGGAATTCCTTGAGGAGCTCGTCAATCTTCTTCGTTTCCGGCACGAAGAAGGCGGGACGTATCAACGACTGCCATTCGAATGCGGCGGGCTTGTCTAGGTAGGGGAACAGGTCCTTGATGTACAATATGCCTTTCACATTGTCACGTGTGTCCTCGAAGACCGGGATGCGCGAATAGACATTCTTGACGATGCAGTCCATCAGTTGCTCATAGGTGGCCGTGACATCCACACCCACCATGTCGAGGCGCGATGTCATGACCTCGCGGACGCTCTCGTCGGCAAATTTGACTATGCCCTTGAGCATATTGTTATCGCTTGGCTCGCCGCCTTCGTCGTCCAAATCCAACGCCTGCGACAATTCGTCCACCGAAATGCTGCGCTTGCAACGGGTGAAACGGCTGCCTGAGGATGAAACGAACCGGAGATACAACCACACTATCGGATAGAAGACCTTGTCAACCGCCAAGACTGCCGGGGCGGAAAGGCGCAACGTCTTCAACGGGTTGTTCGCTGCGTATGCCCGCGGCACCAATTCTCCCAGCACCGCCACAAGCAGAAAGGCTGCGACAAGCACGATCACAAACTCGACGGCAAAGTGCGCGAAGTGAAATGAATTCCAGAACGCATAGCCGCTCAACAGGACTGCCAGGACATTAAAGAAATTGTTGGCAACGACAATAGAGGTCTGGATGCGCCCCTCGTTGTCCAAAAGCGACGAAATCATCTTGTCGCGATTGCTCTTGGCATCTTCAATCTCTTCCATTTCAGCAGAAGAAAGCGAAAAAAAGGCTTCCTCAAACGAAGAAATCAACGCGGACATGAACAATGCCAATGCCGCCAACAAAAGTGCCAGCATCCCCCACTCTCCAAGGGGAACCACAGTGGCATCAGCAAAAACAGAAGCTGTGAAACTTAAATAATCAGAATCAGGGTCCAAAATGAAACGTTTAAGTTAATACCAAGGCATCAGAACGGAAGTTCCTTATCCTCCGATTTTGATGCCGCCGTATCCCCACCCCCGTTTTGCTGCGGTTGCTGTGGATAAACGGACGAATGACGCGGGGTCATCAATTCGATGACATCAGCATATATCTCTGTGATGTAGCGGCGAATGCCTTTCTGGTCATCGTAAAAGCGGGTGTGGATTTTGCCCTCGATGTAGAGCTTATCCCCCTTGTGGACATACTTGTCACAGATGTCCGCCAACCTCCGTGCAGCGACGATGTTGTGCCACTCTGTCCTGTCGGGGACTTGTGTCCCGTTTTGCAAAGTGTAACCGCGCTCAGTAGTGGCCAAAGGGAAAGTCGCGACACCGACTTCCTTGTCAACATAGCGCACGTCGGGGTCTTTGCCCACATTGCCAACCAAAATCACTTTGTTAACAGACATATATCACATCATTTGCCGCCAAAATTACAACAATAGTAGATGTAATGCAAATAAAAAGAAAACAGCAGGATTTTGAATATTTGCTAAATTAACACGAGTGTAACATTGCTTATTTTGCCATGTCCTGCCATTTGCGTATATTTGCAGCGTAAAATGAGAGTAAACAACAGTCAACACAAACGGTGCTGACAAAAACGAAAAGGAATCTATGAAAGAACTAACGAGTGAAATGGCGATGTTGGAACGACAGATCCAACGCTACCAGAGAGTGAGAAATGGCGTTATGTGCCAACAGTTGAAACAAAAGCTTCTCAAGCTGAAAGCAGCATGAAGCAAAAACAGGAAAAAAGTAATTAACCAATAAAATGAATGTAAAGCGTCCCCAAACAGGACGCTTTTTTCATATCCGCACCAGACATACAAACCTGAATCAGACTGACGCGACATAAAAAAAGCGCAGCCTGGCGGATTGCCAGGCTGCGTCAATTATAAGAGTTAACTCCAATATCATTCGTTCATGAGACGTTCCATCTCTTCAAACTCAGGAGCATTCAATGCATAGTAAATCGAATAGAGAGGTCTCAGCCACAAGTCACGATTGTCGGGAGCAAGCTGTCTTGATTTCTCATAATTGACCTTTGCTTTGTCAACATAGGCAAGGTACTTTTCATTAGCTTGCTTGTAATTGGGGTCATTGACATCGACTGGCACTTCCTGTGAAGCCTTTTGCGCCAAATCAATGTACACGCCACCAAGCGCAGAGAAAGTATTGGCGCTTGTCGGATCGATTGACACTGACTTTTCCATCAACTCAACAGCCTTGTCATAGTTGTTAAGCAGTTGGTAGATATATCCAACGACGAACAACGTATTGGCATTGTCGGGATTGTTTGCAAGCATATCCTTGCCGTATTGCTCGGCAACATCAAGCTGGTTGTGCATGATGTAATGGTTGATCAGCCTGCTAAAGAAATACTGATTGGTCGGGAAACGCTGGATACATTCCTTGACATAAGCTTCCCACCCAGTAGTGTCACCGAGTTCCAGATATGATGCCTCCGTATATTCGGCAACCTCTTCTGCATATTCAGAATCAGTAGCGGCAACGGCAGCATATTTTATAGTAGACTTATAGTCCTTGGCACGGATTGCTGCGACCGTCGCATAATAAGCGACATTTGCGATATTGGTGTCAGTCTGGGCATAGTTGAATGACTGCATCAACGGCGCGGAAGCCAAATCAACATACATTCCCCATGATTTCAGGGCTGACGCATCATCACCTGCCATATAGAAATGGTTACCACCATCAATAAGGCTAAACCTGCTCTGGTCAATCATGGCAGCATTGGCCTTGCTGTATTTCAGTTTGATTTTCCCCTTCTCATTAGGGACATTCTCGTATTCGTAGCACTTGAAGAAATAGCTGCACATATCGACCAAGCTGGAGAACATCTTGGCCGTATCGTTAGGTTGCTGCAACCACATCTTTTCCTGTTCTGCGTCGAAGATTGCCTTTTCAATCTTTCCAGCAGTGTTCCACGTATCAGCCTTGGACATGGTCTCAGGATTGGTCAAAGCGCCCTGAATCAAAGCTTCGGCCTGAATCGGGTCTGTTGCCATCTTACGCTTGGCTTCTTTGACTGCATCTTCTTGCGCATTGATTGTCAACGCGGCAAACAGAAGAGCTACTGGCAATAATACTCTTTTCATAACTAATTATTTTGATTATTAATTTGTGTTTCCTGTTGCGTATCCATGTCAGAAACAGCATCATCATCAACCTCATCCACATCCTCCTCGGAATCCACTTTGCAGACCGAGCTGATGTGGTCTCCACGTTTCTCCAAGTTGATGAGACGCACGCCTTGTGTCGCACGTCCCATGACGCGCAAATCTGCAACCTTGACCCTTATGGCAATTCCTGACTTATTGATTATCATGAGGTCGTTGTCATCGTTGACTGCCTTGATAGATACGAGCTTACCGGTCTTGTCTGTAATGTTCAATGTTTTAACACCCTTGCCTCCACGGTTGGTGATGCGGTAGTCATCGAGGTCGGAACGCTTGCCATAGCCTTGCTCTGAAACGACAAGCACAGTGTCACGCTCCTTGTCCTTTATGCAAATCATGCCAACGACTTCATCCTCGCCATCGTCATCAAGGGTTATGCCACGCACACCAGTAGCTGTTCGTCCCATACATCTAACCTTTTCTTCGTTGAAGCGGATGGCACGACCATTCTTGTCAGCAATGATTATCTCGTTTTTCCCGTTGGTGAGTCTTACTTCTATGACCTTGTCATCTTCACGGATAGTAATCGCATTGACACCATTTACACGCGGACGGGAATATTGCTCCAACGACGTTTTCTTGACCACACCGTTTTTAGTGCAGAACAATAGATAGTGATTGTTGATGTAATCGGCATCATTGAGCGTCTTGACGCGGACAAACGCCGTTATCGAATCGTCAGAATCAATGTTAAGCAAGTTTTGGATGGCACGACCCTTGGACTGTTTAGTGCCTTCGGGTATTTCATACACTTTTTTCCAATAACACCTTCCCTTTTGGGTGAAGAACATTATGGTGTTGTGCATCGTTGCCGGGTAGATATACTCTACAAAGTCCTCATCCCTTGTTTCTGATCCCTTTGAACCTACCCCGCCTCGGTTCTGCGCCTTGAATTCACTCAAAGGCGTACGTTTGATGTAGCCAAGATGCGAGATGGTGATAATCATCTTGTCGTCAGAATAGAAGTCTTCAGGATTGAGCTCCTCGGAAGCATACATTATTTCAGATTTCCTCTCGTCGCCATATTTCTCCTTGACTTCTATCATCTCGTCTTTTATAATCTGGCGGCAGAGCTCATCATCCGAAAGGATACGCTTATAATAATCTATCAATTGGAGTTTCTCCTCATATTCAGCCCGCAGTTTGTCCTGTTCAAGCCCTGTGAGACGTTTCAGCCTCATTTCCACTATTTCCGAAGCTTGTATGTCAGAGAGGTTGAATCTGCTCATCAGCGCCTCTATGGCTGCTTGCGGATTGGCTGCGGACTTGATGATGGCAATCACCTCATCAATGTTCTCCGATGCGATAATCAACCCTTGCAGGATGTGTGCACGTTTTTCCGCCTCCGCAAGGTCATATTTTGTCCTGCGGATAACGACCGAATGCCTGTGGTTGACGAAACTTGCAATCAAATCCTTCAACGTCAGCAATTTTGGTCTCAAGGCAAAAGGATTGTTCTCTTCAGGAACGAGAGCGATATTATTTACGCCAAAGGAACTTTGCAAGGCTGTCAGCTTATATATCTTATTAAGCACGACGTTTGGATTCGCATCGCTGCGCACTTCTACCACAATCCTCATGCCATCGAAATCGCTTTCATCCCTGACTGCCGCAATGCCTTCAATCTTCTTCTCGGCACCCAAATCATATATGCTTTTGACCAATTCCGCCTTGTTGACGTTATAAGGGATTTCATATATGATAATCTTATCAAGGGAATTCTTTTCAGTTTCAATTTCCGCCTTACCTCTTATTATTACGCGACCATGCCCGGTTTCATACGCCTCCTTGACACCGTTGATGCCATAAATCATGCCACCAGTCGGGAAGTCTGGTCCTTTGACATAATTCATGAGTTCATCCACCGTGATGTCATTATTGTCTACATAAGCAACGCAAGCATCAATGACTTCCGAGAGGTTATGCGGTGGCATATTCGTTGCCATGCCGACAGCTATGCCCGATGTGCCATTGAGAAGGAGGTTAGGGAATTTTGACGGCAACACGAAAGGTTCTTTACGCGTTCCGTCATAGTTGTCAACGAAATCGACCGTGTCTTTGTCGATGTCGCTCATCATCTCCTCGCCCATCTTTGTGAGGCGTACTTCGGTGTAACGCATCGCCGCCGGGCTGTCGCCGTCAACCGAGCCGAAGTTGCCCTGTCCATCAACAAGGCAGTAGCGCATCGCCCAGTCCTGTCCCATCCTGACCATTGCCAAATAGATGGATGAATCACCATGTGGATGATATTTACCCATGACATCACCGACAATACGCGCCGACTTCTTATGTTTTTGCGAGTAGGTGTTGCCCAATTCCTTCATTCCAAACAGGATTCTCCTCTGCACAGGCTTGAAACCATCCCTTACATCCGGCAATGCCCTTGAGACAATCACGGACATTGAATAGTCGATGTAGGAGGTTCTCATTTCATCCTCGATATTGACTTTGATTATTTTCCCTTGGTCTAACATTGGTCTTTTCTTAAAAACACGCTAAAGTAACAAAAATACATGACTGAACACAAGACAAGAGGCAAGAATCAAACAA
This sequence comes from uncultured Bacteroidaceae bacterium, assembly GCA_939800445.1. Classification (GTDB taxonomy): domain Bacteria; phylum Bacteroidota; class Bacteroidia; order Bacteroidales; family Bacteroidaceae; genus Avibacteroides; species Avibacteroides faecavium. Next base: position 8,794 of record CALNGU010000067.1, read on the forward strand.
GCCTTTCGCTTCCGTCAACCCTCACCTCTTGGCAGTCAGATTATCCCAAATACGATTTAAGCAACTTGCTCCTGGAGTTTTGCCTCAACCGCCTGATTGCTTTCTCCTTTATCTGCCTGACGCGTTCACGCGTCAAACCAAATTTATCACCAATTTCCTCAAGCGTCATCTCCTGAGTCCCGATGCCGAAAAACATTTGGATTATCTCCTTTTCCCTCTCCGACAGGGTTGATAAGGCGCGGTCAATCTCCTTGGAGAGCGACTCGTTCACCAACTTCTTGTCGGCCATTGGCGAATCGTCATTGACCAACACGTCCAGCAGGCTGTTGTCTTCACCCTCCACAAACGGGGCATCGACAGAGATGTGACGCCCAGAGACTTTCAATGTGTCTGATATCTTATCAACCGGAATCTCAAGCTCGTCCGCCAATTCCTCGGCAGAAGGCTTTCTTTCATTCTCCTGTTCAAACTTGGAGAACGCCTTGCTTATCTTATTCAACGACCCCACTTGGTTGAGAGGCAGCCTGACGATGCGCGACTGTTCCGCCAAAGCCTGCAATATGGACTGGCGAATCCACCACACGGCATAACTGATGAACTTGAAACCTCGCGTCTCATCAAACTTCTCTGCCGCCTTGATCAGTCCCAGGTTGCCTTCGTTGATGAGGTCTGGCAGGCTGAGTCCTTGGTTTTGGTATTGTTTTGCAACAGAAACAACAAATCTCAGATTTGCCCTCGTCAGTTTTTCCAAGGCTTTGCGTCCCTCGATGCCGCCTTTTCTTATCTTCTGCGCGAGTTCGACTTCCTCCTCCACGGATATAAGTTCCTCACGCCCGATTTCTTGCAGATACTTGTCCAACGACGCGCTCTCGCGGTTGGTAATGCTTTTAGTAATCTTAAGTTGTCTCATCCTAAAACAATAAGTTGTTGTCAAAAGTAGCTACAAATATACATCTTTATTTCAAATGGCACGAAACAACTGGCGCACAAACTGCGCCATTCCTCCCGCCATCCGCATAAAAGCGACCGCAGGCATCACTCCGCAGCGCCTGCCGCGCTGCTTGATGCAGTCCCGCGCAGCTCGACATCGCGCACTTTCTTGAAAAGATCGCTGGCAAAGATGAAGTCACCCAGTTTCTCGTTCTTCGCGGCAAAGATGTCCTTGCTTGTCCCCTCCCACTCCTTCACGCCCTTGTGGATGAAGACGATGCTTTCGCCTATGCCCATGACCGAGTTCATGTCGTGCGTGTTGATGATGGTGGTGATGTCATATTCGTGCGTGATGCCGTGGATGAGCTCGTCGATCACCAGCGAAGTCTTCGGGTCAAGCCCCGAGTTGGGTTCGTCGCAGAAGAGGTACTTCGGGTTGAGGGCGATGGCACGGGCGATGGCGACGCGCTTCTGCATACCGCCGCTTATCTCCGACGGATACTTGGACTTGGCCGCCGTCAGGTTCACGCGGTCGAGGCAGAACATGGCACGCCTGGCACGCTCGCGGTAGGTCTTGTCCGAAAACATATCGAGCGGGAACATCACGTTCTCGAGCACCGTCATCGAGTCAAACAGGGCAGCACTCTGGAACAGCATACCCATCTCGGTCCTCAGCCGCTTCTTCTCGCGCTTGTCCATCTTGAGGAAGTTGCGGCCGTCGTACATCAGCTCGCCCCTCTCCGGCGTAAGCAGCCCGACGAGGCACTTGACCAACACGGTCTTGCCCGAGCCGCTCTGCCCTATTATGAGGTTTGTCTTGCCGTCATAGAACTTGGCATTGATGTCAGTGAGGACATCCGTGCCGTCGAAAGATTTGTATAAATGACTGACCTCTATCATCCCATCAGCAATTGAGTTAACACCAGGTCGGCAAACAGGATGAGCACACTGCTCAGCACCACTGCGTCGGTGCTGGCCTTGCCCACCTCGATGGAGCCGCCCTCCACCGTGTAGCCGAAATAGGAAGAGACGCTCGCGATGATGAACGCGAAGAAAAACGACTTGATGAAGCCGCACCACACGTACCACTCCACAAACATATACTGCAGACCGTACTCCAGCACCGTCGCGGGCATTATCCCGATGAGCCAGCACGAGGCGAATGCGCCGATGACTCCTGCGAATATGCTGAAGATGACCAGCACGGGAATCATCGTCATCAACGCCACAATCTTGGGCAGGATGAGATACGAGGCCGAGTTTATCCCCATGATCTCCAGCGCGTCAATCTGCTGTGTGACGCGCATCGTGCCGAGCTCCGACGCTATGTTAGAGCCGATCTTGCCGGCAAGTATGAGGCACATGATGGCCGATGAGAACTCGAGCAGCAGGATTTCCCTCGTCACATAGCCCACCGTCCACTTGGGCATCCACGGGCTCTCGATGTTGAGCTTGATCTGGATGGTTATCACGGCACCGATGAACAACGAGATGAGCAGCACGATGCCTATCGAGTTCACCCCCAGCTGCTGCAATTCCTTGAGATATTGCTTGGCGTACATCCCCACACGCTCGGGCCGTGCGAACACGCGCCACATGAGCGAGACATACCTGCCGACTGAAGCCAACGCCTTTAACATGACAAACGCTTTAGAATGCTGGCACAAATGTAAGACAATTCCCGGAAACCGGACGCGCCCCACGGGTTTTGTTGCCACAAATCAACCCCGGCGGCCGCCATCGGCAGGCAAAAACTTCCAAGAGGGTCGGTGAAAAATCCCATGCGGTCTGGCATAAACCTCGAAGTGGGTAAGGGAAAAGTAAAAACAAAACTTCTGAATATTAAAACAAAAGTTTTGTTTATATAAACAGAAGTTTTGAA
>CALNGU010000068.1 GCA_939800445.1 uncultured Bacteroidaceae bacterium
CTTTCTCGTTAATTTACAAAGCAAAGATACAGAGATTTTCCATCACCATCCCTATGCCAGGCACAAAGAGCCGCATGGAACAGCCGTAGACAGGCCACACAGCCACCAGCGGGGAGTGAGGGCGATGCCCGCACATTCACCCAAAAAATATATTAGGCAAAGTTTGCAGAATAATATTTTTGCTAATTTTACCGCGCAATTTGAAACAACAGACAAAAGACTTATGGTATACAGATTTACTATCATCTCCGATGAAGTTGATGATTTCGTAAGGGAAATACAAATTGATTCCGAGGCCACGTTCTATGACCTGCACACTGCAATCCTCAAGTCAGTCAAGTACGACGACAACCAGATGACCTCATTCTTCATTTGCGACGACAATTGGGAAAGGGAGACCGAGGTCACGCTCGAAGACATGGGGACAAGCTCTGAGGAGGACTGCTGGGTCATGAGCGAGACAAAGCTCGACGAATTGCTTGAGGATGAGAAACAGAAGATGGTATATGTATTCGACCCATTGTCGGAACGCGTCTTTTTCATCGAATTGACCGAGATCATCACGGGCAAGAAACTGATGGAACCGCTCTGCACAAGGCAGCAAGGCAAAGCACCCAAGCAGACATTGGACTATGACGACGTTGCCAAAATCGACCAGAGCATGGATCTGGACGAGAACTTCTACGGTGACGAAGACTTCGACAGCGAGGATTTCGACCCCGAAAGCTTCACCATGGACGGCGAAAACAACTTTGAAGAGGAGAAATAATAACCACCACGACACATCAAGACCTATGCCTGGACGGGCGTAGGTCTTTTGTTTTGACATGGACAAAAGGCTCATCACCGTCATAGGTCCTACCGCGTCGGGAAAAACCGACCTTGCCATCGCCATCGCCAAGCGTTGCGCGACCGAGATAATCTCAGCCGACTCGCGGCAGATATACAAAGGCATGGCCATAGGCACTGCCGCCCCCGACGACAGGCAACTGGCCGAGGTGCGGCACCACTTCATTGCGGTCAAAGAGCCTGGCGACTACTACAGCGCGGCACAGTTTGAGAGCGACGCAATCGCCCTGCTCGGCGACCTCTTCCGTTCACACGACACGGTGGTGATGGTGGGTGGCTCGATGATGTATGTCGATGCTGTCTGCAACGGCATAGACGACATCCCCACGGTCGATGCCGAGACGAGGGCATTCATATTGGATAAATATGCCAAAGAGGGACTTGACCGCCTTGCAGCGGAACTGAAGTTGCTCGACCCCGAATACTATGCCACGGCCGACATCAAGAACCCCAAGCGGGTGATGCACGCCTTGGAAATCTGCTACATGACGGGGCAGACCTACACATCATTCAGGACACGGGCCAGGAAGCAGAGGGATTTCGACATCGTCAAGGTGGGCTTGCGCCGCGACCGTCAGGAGCTGTACGACCGCATCAACCGCCGTGTCGATGCCATGGTGGCAGCCGGGCTGGTCGATGAGTGCAGGCGGCTGATGCCCTACAGGGACACAAACTCGCTCAACACCGTAGGCTACAAGGAGATATTCAAATACCTCGACGGCGAATGGACGCTCGATTTCGCCCTCGACAAGATAAGGCAAAACACACGCATCTACTCCCGCAAGCAGATGACATGGTTCAAAAAGGACGAGAGCATCAAGTGGTTCGACCCGGACAAGCAATCTGAAATCTTCGACTACCTGGGCCTGAACGACGCGCACTGACCGCCACTTGCCGCACAAAGGGACAGCAAAAACGCAGTGCTGCATGACAAAAAGATAAATATGGGACGCATATTGATGCAACATTGCCATAAAAATTGCTAAACTTCAGACATAACATCCGTCAAGGAGGCAGGCAAACGTAAAAAACATAAAGAAAGACCTATCTTTGCACTCCGAATAAAACAAGAAGACACAGCAAGATGAAAGTATTGAAATTCGGAGGCACATCCGTAGGCTCAGCCGCAAGGATGAAAGAAGTCGCACGCCTCGTCAACGATGGACAAAAGAAGATTGTGGTCCTCTCGGCCATGTCGGGTACGACCAACACCCTCGTGGAAATCTCGGACTACCTGCACAAGAAGAACATCCATGCAGCAAGCGAGACAATCAACGCCCTCCAACAGAAATACAGGCATCATGTCGATGAACTCTACGCACACGACGACTGCAAGCAAAAGGCGTGGGAGATTATCTCAAGCATCTTCGACAACATCAGGAGCTACACCAAAGGGCTTTTCACCCTATATGAAGAGAAAATCATCCTGGCTCAAGGAGAACTCATCTCGACCCAGATGTTCAACCTCTACTTGCAGGAACAGGGCATAAACTCCGTCCTGCTGCCGGCACTCGACTACGTGAGGACCGACAAGGACTCTGAGCCTGACCTGCACTTCATCAGGAAACATCTCGGGGAGCTTGTCGAAAAGAACAGCGATGCGGACATCTACGTCACACAAGGCTACATCTGCCGCAACATTTACAACGAAATCGACAACCTCCAGCGGGGCGGCAGCGACTACACCGCATCGCTGGTGGGAGCGGCAATCGATGCCGACGAAATCCAGATATGGACCGACATCGACGGCCTGCACAACAACGACCCGCGAGTCGTCGAACACACGTTCCCGATAAGGAAACTCAGCTTCGACGAGGCCGCCGAGCTTGCCTACTTCGGGGCGAAGATACTGCACCCCACGTGCGTCCAGCCAGCCAAGTCGGCCAACATCCCCGTCCGCCTGCTCAACACCATGGAGCCCGAAGCACCCGGCACACTCATCTCCAATGACACCGAAAGGGGAAAAATCAAGGCAATCGCCGTCAAGGACAACATAACCGCAATCAAAATCAAGTCAAGCCGTATGCTCCTCGCCTACGGTTTCCTGAGAAAAATATTCGAGATATTCGAGAGCTACCACACCCCCATCGACGTGGTGTGCACCTCGGAAGTGGGCGTGTCAATGTCTATCGACAACGACAAGAACCTTGACGAAATTGTCTCGGATCTGAAGAACTATGGCACGGTCGAGGTTGACACCGACCTTTGCACGGTGTGCGTCGTCGGCGACCTGCGATATGAGAACCTCGGATTTGAGGCGAAAATCGTCGATGCGCTCCGTGACATCCCCGTCAGGATGATTTCCTACGGCGGCAGCCGCTACAACATGACCTTCCTGATAAAGGCTGAAGACAAGGTGAAGGCGTTGCAAATGCTCAACGACAAACTGTTCAACCACGACGAGGGCAAGGCATGACGACATTCCCCACCGCACGCCTCGCCGAAAGGAGGACACCATTCTACTACTACGACACCGAACTGCTGGAACGGACGCTGGAGACCATAGCCACGGAGACGAGCGACCGCCCCGACTTCATCGTGCACTATGCCGTCAAGGCCAACGCCAACCCCGCCCTGCTGCGCATCATCGCCCGGCATGGGCTGGGAGCCGACTGCGTGAGCGGTGAGGAAATCTCGGCCGCGCTCGGCGCAGGGATGGACGCTGGCAAGACAGTCTTCGCCGGCGTGGGCAAGACTGATGACGAAATCAACCTCGGGCTCGACCAGGGCATCGCCTGCTTCAACATCGAGTCGCTCGAAGAGCTTGCCGTCATCGACCACCTTAGCGGACTGAAAGGCACGAAGGCGAATGTCGCCATACGCTTCAACCCCGACATCAAGGCCAACACCATCGCCCAAATATCCACGGGGAGGCGTGAAAATAAATTTGGTATATCCACCGACATGATTGACGAAGTGGCCGAGGCCGTCAAGGGCTGCAAGCACATCGTCTTCAAGGGCACGCACATACACATCGGCTCGCAGATAACGGACATGGACGACTTCGTCCGCCTCGCCCAATCGATGAACGCCATCGTCGTCACGCTTGAGGGCAAAGGGCTGGATGTCGAGACCATCAACGTCGGAGGCGGGCTGGGCATAGACTACGCCAACCCCGACACGGCGGCGGTCGCCGACTTCGGGGCATACTTCGGCGTGTTCAAGACCCACCTGCGCACCCGCCCGGGACAGACGGTGCACTTCGAGCTGGGCCGTTCCATCGTCGCCCAGTGCGGCAGCCTCATCAGCCGGGTGACATACGTCAAACACGGGTGCGGCCGACGATTCGTCATCCTCGACGCGGGGATGAACGACCTGGTGCGTCCCGCCATGTACAAGGCTCACCACGAAATCCAGAACCTCACGCCGCACGGCGGCACAGAGCGTTATGACGTGGTGGGACCAGTGTGCGAGTCGTCCGACGTTTTCGCCTGCGATGCCGTGCTGCCCGTCACGTGCCGTGGCGACCTGGTCGCCATCAGATCGGCGGGAGCATACGGCGAGACGATGGCATCACGCTACAACCTGCGCCCCCTCGCGCCGGGCTTCACGGACAAGGACTTATGATGGCTGGAATGGCACGCCTTGTTAGTGGCAATAACAAGCTTTGTTAGTCGCATTAACAAGGCTTGTTAGTCGCACTAACAAAGCACCTCATGGAGGTGTACATCAAGCAACATCACGACATCACCTGACATGGCACAGAGCTACAAGCAACACTACCGGCAGCTGCTCAGGATAGGGCTGCCGATTGTCCTCGGGCAAATCGGGGTCATCGTCCTCGGTTTCGCCGACACCATCATGATCGGCCACCACACGACGGAGGAGCTTGCCGCCGCGTCGTTGGTCAACAATCTCTTCAACCTCGCAATCATCTTCGGCACAGGGTTCTCCTACGGGCTGACACCGCTCATCGGCGAACTGTTCGGCAAGGATGACAAGGGCGGCATCGGGGCTTTGCTCAAAAACAGCCTGCTGGCCAACCTCGTCATGGCCGCCGTCATCATGGCGGCGATGGGCATCGTCTATGCCAACCTGGACAGGATGGGGCAGCCCGAGGAGCTGATGGTGTTCATCAAACCCTACTACCTCATCGTGCTGTCGAGCATGGTGTTTGTCATGCTGTTCAACTCTTTCAAGCAGTTCGCCGAGGGTACGACCGACACGCAAACGCCGATGTGGCTGTTGCTGGGCGGCAACGTGATGAACATCGCGGGCAACTATGTCCTCATCTACGGCAAGCTGGGCGCGCCAGAGCTGGGGCTTGCCGGCGCAGGGCTGAGCACCTTGGCGTCGAGGGTGGCGATGCTGGCGGCATTCGTCATCATCTTCGCACGGTCGCGCCGCTATGCCGCCTACCGCGAGGGCTTCCGCCTGGGACGATTGCGCTTGACAGCTTTCAGGCGGCTCAACGGCATGGGGTGGCCTGTGGCGTTGCAGATGGGCATGGAGTCGGCTTCGTTCAGCCTGAGTGCAGTGATGGTGGGGTGGATAGGCAGCATCGCGCTGGCGGCGCACCAGATAGGCATCACGTTCTCGACGCTGAGTTTCATGGTCATCTATGGCATGGGGGCGGCGATTGCCATCAGGGTCAGCCACTTCAAGGGGCAGGGCGACATGGGCAATGTCAGGAGGGCTGCATTCGCGGGCTTCCACGTCGTCGTGGTGATATGCGCCGTGGCGTGCGTCTTCTTCGCTTCGGTCAGGCATCATGTCGGCGGATGGTTCACCGACAATCAGGAAGTCAGTGCCATCACCAGCGTGCTGATGCTGCTGATGGTGCTCTACCAGTTGGGCGATGCGACGCAGATAGTGTTTGCCAACTCTTTGCGCGGCATTTCGGATGTCCGCCCGATGATGGTGATTGCTTTTTTTGCTTACTTTGTGGTGTCGCTGCCAACGGGCTACTTGCTCGCGTTCACATTCGACCTGGGGCTGTACGGCATCTGGCTCGCCTACCCCGTCGGGCTGACGACGGCGGGATGCCTGTTCCTTTGGCGTTTCAACAGGATGACACGTGGCAGCAAGACGCATGAATGTCTAACGAAGTAAAGGATAACTGCATAAATGAAAAAAATCTTGGTCACAGGAGGTGCCGGCTTCATCGGTTCGCACCTTTGCACGAGGCTTCTCTATGACGGCAACGATGTCATCAGCCTTGACAACTACTTCACAGGGGCAAAGGACAACATAAAGCACTTGATAGGCAACCCGCACTTCGAAGCCGTCAGGCACGACATAGTGATGCCCTATCTGGCAGAAGTGGACGAAATCTACAACCTTGCCTGCCCGGCATCGCCGATACACTATCAATTCGACCCCATCAAGACCATCGAGACATCGGTGCTCGGCGTGACCAATATGCTCAAGCTCGCCGACTATGGCAAGAGCAAGATACTCCATGCCTCGACAAGCGAGGTCTACGGCGACCCGGTGATGCACCCGCAGAGGGAGGAGTACTGGGGCAACGTCAACCCCATCGGCATCCGCTCGTGCTATGACGAGGGGAAACGGTGCGCCGAGACGCTCATGATGGACTACCACAGGCAGCATGGCACAAGGATAAAGATAATCCGGATATTCAACACCTACGGCCCCAACATGAGTGTCAACGATGGGCGGGTAGTCTCAAACTTCATCATACAGGCTCTCAAGGGCGAGGACATCACCATCTACGGCGACGGCTCGCAGACACGGAGCTTCCAGTACGTTGACGACCTGATAGAGGCAATCGTCCGCACCATGCAGACCGGTGACGACTTCACCGGGCCTGTCAACCTGGGCAACCCGAGGGAATTCACCATAAGGCAGCTGGCCGAAGAAATCATCAGGCTCACCGGCTCGAAGTCCAAACTGTGCTTCATGCCGCTGCCGGGCGACGACCCGAAGCAAAGGAAGCCCGACATCAGCCTTGCCAAACGCATCCTCGACTGGGAACCCACCGTGCAACTGGAGGAAGGGTTGAAAAAGACCATTGAATACTTCCGCCACATCGACTTCTGACCACCATGGATTTTGAACTCTGCTCAGACTACCAGCCCACAGGCGACCAGCCTGAAGCCATCAGGCAACTGACCGAAGGCGTGCTGTCAGGCACTCATGCCCAGACTTTGCTCGGTGTCACCGGATCTGGCAAGACATTCACCATAGCGAATGTCATCGCCAACATCAACAAACCGACGCTCATCCTCAGTCACAACAAGACGCTGGCAGCGCAGCTCTACACGGAGTTCAAGAACTTTTTCCCGCACAACGCAGTCGAATACTACGTCTCCTACTATGACTACTACCAGCCCGAGGCCTACATCCCTTCGACCGACACATACATAGAGAAGGATCTCGCCATCAACGAGGAGATAGACAAGCTGCGGCTGGCTGCCACCTCTTCACTGCTCTCGGGCAGGAAAGACGTGATTGTCGTCTCATCGGTCTCATGCATCTATGGCATGGGCAACCCGGCAGATTTCTACAACAACGTCATCAGGGTGCGCGTCGGGCAGACCATCGTCAGGAATGTCCTGCTGCGGCATCTGGTGGACAGCCTCTACGTCCGCAACGACATCGACCTGGCACGCGGTGCATTTCGCGTAAAGGGCGACACCATCGACATAGCTCTTGCATACGCCGACAACATTTTGCGCATCAGTTTCTGGGGTGACGAGGTGGATAGCATAGAGGAACTTGACCCCGTTTCGATGACGAGGGTGCAGGCTTTTGACGAATACAACATATATCCCACCAACCTCTTTATGACCACCAAGGAGGGGACATTGCGTGCCATACACGAGATAGAGGATGACCTCCGCGCAAGGGTAGAATATTTTGAGTCGATGGGCAAACCGTTGGAGGCGAAAAGGCTCTATGAACGCGTCACCTACGACATGGAGATGCTGCGGGAACTCGGGCACTGCTCGGGGATAGAAAACTACTCACGCTACTTCGACGGGCGCAGTCCCGGCAGCCGCCCCTATTGCCTACTCGACTTCTTCCCAAAGGACTACCTCACAGTGATAGACGAAAGCCACGTCAGCGTCCCACAAATCCATGCCATGTACGGCGGCGACCGTGCCAGGAAGGTCAACCTCGTCGAATACGGCTTCCGCCTCCCGGCCGCTTTGGACAACCGCCCGCTCAAATTTGACGAATTCGAGGCGATGACCAATCAGGTCATCTATGTCAGTGCCACCCCCGCCGAATATGAATTGAGGGAGAGCGAGGGCGTTGTCGTAGAACAGATAATCCGCCCCACAGGCTTGCTCGACCCGATAATCGAAGTACGTCCCAGCCTCAACCAGATAGACGACCTGCTCGAAGAAATCCAAGTAAGAATCGAAAAGGAAGAACGCATCCTCGTCACCACCCTCACCAAACGCATGGCAGAGGAGTTGACCGAATATCTTTTGCGCAACGGTGTCCGCTGCAACTACATACACAGCGACGTGGACACTCTCGAGCGAGTAAAGATAATGGAGGAGCTGCGTGCCGGGATGTACGATGTCCTCGTCGGGGTCAACCTGCTCCGCGAGGGGCTTGACCTGCCGGAAGTGTCGCTTGTGGCCATCCTCGACGCTGACAAGGAGGGCTTCCTCCGCTCCTACCGTTCACTCACACAGACGGCAGGCCGCGCCGCCCGCAACGTCAACGGCAAGGTAATCATGTATGCCGACAAGATTACCGAGAGCATGGAAAAGACCATAAACGAAGCAAACCGCCGGCGCGAAAAGCAATTGAAGTACAACGAGGAGCACAACATCACACCCCAGCAAATCAAGAAAGAACTGCGCAACCCGCTCCTCGCCGAGACCGGAACGACGGATGCCAAGAATGGATACAAACCATACATCGAGGACGAGCGGCCGACCATCGCAGCAGACCCGGTAATACAATACATGACCGCCGACCAACTCAGCAAGAACATCGAACTCACCCGGAAACGGATGTACGATGCGGCCAAAGCCACCGATTTCCTCGAAGCCGCCGCCTACCGCGACGAGCTCATCAAGCTCGAAGACCTATACAAAGAGAAATTCGGGAGCAAAGATTAAGCAACGGCACGCCGCCATCGCAGGCTATCCCCTGCCCACGCCCTTGCCACGGTGCAATCCCCGCAGCAAAAAGCCAAGACCGAAGTCTGCCAACAGCACTGCCGCAACGATGCCGAGAAACTTATACAACCCGGTGCGCTTGCTTGGTGAAGCCACACACTCATCGACATAGTTGTAAAACGATTGCATCATCCCCTCAGGCTCAAGCAACGAGGCGTTCGCCGCATTGCGTGTGACAACCACATTCATCAAGATCTCCCCGATGTTGTCAGCAAACCACCGCTCCTCCATCCCCTGCTCATATACAAAACTGCTGTCAATGCCAAGACTTGCTTTCAACACCGCGTTAGCGTCTTTCTGCATCTTCTCGACATTCGAACGGGACAAATAGATGTCATTGACCGAGACATGGAGCAATCCAGACCTGTCCGCGACAAATTCATTGAGTCCTTCGTCCAAGGAGTCCGCACGCAATTGGATGATCCTGCCCTGTACACTGTCAGGACCACCATAATCACAGATGCACGGCTGGGTGTCAGGCTGGATCTGGCACAAGATAGAGCCGAAACGGGCAGGATCACTCCCGCCCTGCACACGGTACATGCAGTATCGGCTCACCCCGCTGTTGTCCGCTCTCTCGGACAAAGGGCGGTTATAGTCAAACGGCAGCCGCTCATTGTCATTAGCCTTCTCCACAAGGTCTTGCACCCTGCCATAGAATGCCCCAGAGGCCGAGACCGTGAACCGGTCGCCCTCAACCAAGTCTATCCCCGTGTTGACCCAACACTCGGCGGTGTTGAACAGGAACACATAATGCTCCTTGCCGCAAGGCTGCTTGACCACCAGCGCACCCGCCCCGTTGGCATGATTGTCGGGGGTGAAAAACAGGACATTGGTGAAGAAAAACGAGACCATCCCGGCTATCATCACGATGTAAACGATGATGGTCGAGACGAAAAGCACCGCATTCAACCGGGGCGAAGTGCTGCGCTCCTTCCACTTGCCCGTGAGCAACATCATCAACAGGCTCGCAAGGAAGTAAAACAATGACACGAACAGACCAAACAGCACCCACAACGTCCGGCACAACAACATCGCCACCGGAAACCTGTCCTTGCTGTCAAACCGCCACCCGGCAAGCACGCGGCGGTAAAATGGCCTGCCCCCATCGCCGGCATCCTCGCCCATCAGCCCCGACAACAACGATTTGTCGTTGATCTCGACATCGGCGGAAGTACCGGTGACGATGCTCCTCTTGATGGTGTCAATCAGTGAATTCAGATCCATGGTCACTCCTTCTTGCGTTCGATAACTATCAGAAACGAGCCAACATTGTCAACATACCAGGCATTAGTGAAACCCTTATCATAATAGTATAGCAACTCGTTTACCAAAGGATACGCCTCATAGTACTCCTTGCACTCACTCTCCGGATAATGACCTAAAGCATAAAACTTGCCAGCCGCCTCCACCCTCTTTTCATCATCAAATATGGCAGCGTTGAGAGCCACTAACACGTTTTTGTCCTCCCCATTGCACCATTTGGTGAAAGCGTCAGAGATGATGGCAAACTGATCCTCATCGATAACTCCACTATCTGTCATAAGCCGCAAGTTCTTCCTGTACATCCTCTTGATCGTGTCTTTTTGCAACTCGATGTCGTTGACGGCAAATTTGAGCACGCCGTCCTGGCGGATTACCAACTCCTCGCGCTCCTCCCCGATCAGATAAAGGTCGTTGACCGTCGCACCGCCGGCCGCCTTGTCACCCGTGCCGAGATCCACTGGGTCTACCTTCATCAGCAACATCCCCTCGAGGTTGTCGGGCGCGATGCGGTGGCGGCGGCGGTTGCGGTCGCGGATGTCGGTCGATTCGCGGTACATCCCGCCCGTGCCTACCCACTCGTCCCTCAGCTCATTGTTGTTGTCCACGTCCTCAACAAGGTGATGTATGGCAGTGTGCGCCGCACCCGACGCGCGGATGGTCAGCACCTCGTCCTTTTTGACCCTTATGCCCGAGTTAGCCCACAGCTCTGCCGTGTTGAATAGCCAGTAGCTCACCTCCGTGTCCTCGCTCTCCATGATCGTCGCGCCATAGGAGTTTGTGCGGATGGAGTTGTATGGGTAGAAGCTCTTTATCGAAATCACCACCAACGCCAGCCCCGCAAACAGGACGACAATCACGAAGAAGAGCGACAACAGCACCCTCCACATCAGCTCGGGACGCTTGAGCATCTCAAACAGCTGCTTGTGCCGCACGATCAGCACCTCGACTTTGGGTTTGCCCGAAGCCTCGCCATTGGCATTCTCAACCTTTGATTTATTATCCTCCATGGTATGTCCTCCATTCTTTGACTTCAAATTTAATAGACTGAAGCTATATTCACAATCATAAACATAAGTTTTAAACCCCGCCACACGCCGAGAAAACTTCAACCACACGCCGAGAAAAGTTGGTTGTCTCGGTGAGTAAAGTATATTCAAAAGTTTTGTTTTAATATTCAAAACTTCTGTTTATATAAACAAA
>CALNGU010000069.1 GCA_939800445.1 uncultured Bacteroidaceae bacterium
GAGGAGAGGGAGGCGCGAAGCCTGCACGGGGGTAATACGCAGCCGGTGGCGGCGGCGGGCGGAGACGCGCCAGGGGGCGTCTCTACACCGGGGCAGGATTCCCATTGATGGCGGATATGTGCAAGGACAAGAAGGACACACATACAAAAGCGTCCATGCAAGCTCGGGACATAATTTATATGAATGAGGAGAGAAAGAAACTACGTTCTGTACGATTCATTTTCAATTTAACACAAACAACCCCCAAGAGCTTATTTTTTTTAGCCTTTGGGGGTTGTTTGTTTCAGTCTGTCACACTTTTATCACAACAGTATTCGTCGAATAACCTCTGCAATACGGTGGATAAACTTGGGTTTCATCGTCTGCTTTGACTTCATCATCAGTTTTGGTTGCTTCACCGGCTTTAGCTTCACCGTCTACTTTGATTCCAATTTCTGCTTTGGTGATGATAATAAGTCTCAGTTTATCGAAATCTATCGGTTCTACAGCGTGAAGAATGGCAGGTACGTATTCCTCCCTTTTCATCATATATATAATACACTGCTGTATATACTCATCTGTCACATTCTCCACTCCATCCCATACGATCCAGAGGATGTCTTTCCCGAGGTTCAACAGGTGTTGCCAAAACATTTTGCAATTATCAAACTGACTGAGTTTAATGCTGGCAGCATCACCGAACTTTACACCTATCTTATCAACTGCGTCGCACACCATGCGTTTGACATCCCTTGTTCCTGTATCAACTATGAGAGTTGTAACTTCACGGCACAATGCCATACGGATATAACATTCAAGGTCAGATTGCAGTTCTGCCTCTTTCCTCTCTTCTTCTGCCATTTCAGCAAGTATTTCTTCTGGCGACTTTCCCGTCTCTTCCATCCGTTTGGCGGCTTCTTCAAAGGATTTTTCGATTTCGCGCCACCTATCTTCGTCAAAGATGTTAAATTTCTTTTTCATCTCGGATGTTTTTAGAGATACTACGAAGGGCATTATATTAATTATCATATAAAAAATGCTCCTCCATTTTCTATCTTAAATTCAGAATTTTCTTTTCCGTCAAAAGTCACACGCACAATCGCATCAGGTCCTTCATAATGTTTGAGGTCAGTTATAAAACTGAGTTTGTTAAATAAGTAACTACTTCTAAGAGCTTGCGTATAAAACATAGACAACCATTGCTTTTGCAAACGTGTCGCTCCATCAAGCGCTGCATAGAAAAATCTATAGCTATCACCAGTAACCTCATTACAATAGTCTATGGTGCTCCAGACACTCATACCACCAGAATCACTGTCAAACCAATCTTGAAAAGACTCGTTATCATCAAGTAATTTTAAATGAGCGATTGCCCCACATCCTTCATTAATTTCTCTGTATGAATGAGACGTCAGCATTATGGCAAGACCACCTTTTGCTTCCTCTGCCTCTTCGCCACCTTAATCCATAGAGACAAAATCAATATTGACTACTGGCAAACCATCTTTGTAGTCCCCAGAGAATGGTAATGTATCTTTGCTGTCTGTTGTCATTGTATTGTTTGCTTCTTTTTTATCCTCTAAATTTAATTCATTTTTTATCAACGCCTCCAACTGTGCCTTAACTGCATTCTTCGGAAGCTCACGAAGTTGCCCCAACGTGATGCCATCGGGCACGGAAACCCAATCGTCGGGAGTTCCGACCTCCACTTTCAGACCGTAGTCGGAAAGCATCTTGGCTTTGAAGTCGCCAACCGTCATTTCGGGGTCAAGTGCAAACGCACCACCCTTGTTATCACTGTCCTTGCGGATAGATGCAAGGGTTGCGGATTCGTCGGCTTTTCTGCCGCCGTCCTTTACCCTCAACGTGCCGCCAGTCTGTGTTTTAAAGTCGTCTTTCAATGCCGATACGGTCATACGGCCATTAATTTCAATCGCTTTCATGATTTATAACATTTTTAAAGTTCGTTATTGATGTGATCCACTAATCTATTTCCCAATTGCTGGTTAGTCCAATTCGGGTCAAACGGGAATCCAATCTTTTCTGCAATCTCTCTTAAAGCCCCTTTGACATTTCCTTTGCCGTACTCACGAAACGTTTCTATTGAGCCATTTTCAAGCCTACGGACAATGTATTCTCCGATGGTAGCCTGCGTCTTGTCATCATCGCAGTACCGCTTTATAAGATTGTTCCCCATCTGACGCTGTGTCCATTCCTTGTCATACTCCAAGCCCTCTTTTTCGTAGATTTCTCGGAGAGAACCCCTTACATTGTCATAAATCCGATAGACAGACACATGATTTGTCTTGTCGATTTCTATGATGTATTCGCCACAGATTACTGATTTCTTATTGCTTGTCATATTATTTATCTTTTTTGTTTTCCACTAACAATGTTTATCCACTATTTGTCATTTCCACTAAATCTCAGCCCATCAGCCAAGCCAGGCATCTGACATTCATTTTTCTCCCTCCAAAGAAACCATTTTTCCGCACGTCTGTGGTTGTCCATTTTAGCCCATTTCCGCCCACTCCCAGTCCATTTTGTCCATTGGTTTGACAAAGCTGCGGCGGCATAGCGGCCGCCTGCCGAAAGCATTGTATGCAAAGGGCAAAAACACCGTATGATTTGCCTGCTGTCATACGGTGTTTTTGCCCGAAAGGTCTGATGTTTTTTCGCCGGTCGCCTGATGCGTTGCACGCTGCCGGCGCGGGGGATACAAAAAAGCACGGGCGACGCTGTCCGCGCCGCCCGTGCCTGTGGCCATGCCTGCCTGTGGTGTCACTGGATGCCCAGCTTGGCCTTGACGTCGGCAGTCACGTCTATGCTCTGTTGCTCGTTGACAAACGGGATGGGTGTCTGGCTGAGGTCGAAGATGTAGGTGAAGCTCTTCTCCGTGCCGACCGCCTTGAGCGCGTCGTTGGCCTTGCGGATGATGGGTTCGGTCAGTTCCTGCTGCTTCTGGCCAAGGATTTGCTCGACTTCGGCCTTGAACTCTTCGCCGCGCTGGGCGAGGTCCTGGATTTCCTTCTCGCGACGCTCACGGATGCTTTGTGGCAGGGAGTCGCGCTGAGCCATGTATTCCGTGTACTTTTTCTGCATTTCCTGGTCGGCTTTCTGTATCTCGTCGACGTATTGCTTTTGCAGTGTTTCCATCTCAGTCTTCGCCGTGTTGTACTCTGGCATCATCACTATGATTTCGGACATATAGACATGACCGAACTTGAAGTTTTGTGCCATCACTCCGAGGGGGAGGGCGAGCATGAGCATGATAAGAATCTTTTTCATCATTGTTTTGTTATCTTTTTTGTTGTTATGCGACAAATATATGTATTATAATCAAATAATCTTGCATTGCTGCGGCAAAGAATGGTCACTGCCCGTAGCCCATCTTGTCGAGCACCTCGTTGCTGATGTCAACCTTGGGGGATGCGAAGATGATGTCAACCGCCGTCGCCCGGTCGATGACCATGGCGTAGCCTTTGGATTCGGCAATCTCCTTGACGGCATTGTAGAGCTCGTCCTGGATGGGCTTTATCAGGCTCTCGCGTTTCTTGAAAAGCTCGCCTTCGGGGCCGAAGTACTGGCGTTTGAGTTCGGCTGCCTCGTTCTCTTTGTCAAACACTTCCTGCATCTTCGCCACCTTTTGTTCCTCCGAGAGGTACACCGACTCAGATTCATAGTTCTTGGCCAAAGTCTCGGCTTCCTTTGAGATAGTCTCTATTTCGCTCTGCCATTTGCGCGAGATTTGGTTCAACTGCTCGCTTGCACGCTCGTAGGCTGGCACGTTCTTCAAGATATACTCCGTGTCGATCAATGCGAACTTTTGCGCGTTTGCCGCCACCACCGCGACGACGGCCAACGCCATTGTCAGAATGAGTTTCTTCATAACTGTATCGGTTGGTTGTTGTTTCACATTTAGAATTCCTGGCCGAGGATGAAATGGAACTGGCTGCCGCTGTACTGCTTGCTGCCAAACACCGGGTCGAAACCATAGGCCCAATCGACACCCATCAACCCGATCATCGGGAGGAATATCCTCACGCCGACTCCCGCCGAGCGTTTGAGGTCGAATGGATTGAAGTTTTTGACATCATGCCAAGCATTTCCCGCCTCAAGGAACGCAAGCGCATAGACCTGAGTGGAAGTCTCAAGCACGATGGCCTGCCTCAACTCCAGCGTGAGCCTTGCATAGGCATAGCCCGTGGTGTAAAGGTTGGGCGTGAGGCTGTTGCTCTCGTAACCGCGCAGCGCGATGGTCTCGGTCGCATAGCCGCTCGAATAGCCTGACATCCCATCGCCGCCCACGTCGAATGTGCCGAATGGCGACTTCTTGTATTTATTGTAATGCCCGAGTATGCCGAACTCGAAGCGTGTCATGAGCACCGGACATTTGGACTTGGACGAGAGTGCCGTGTAGGTCTTCAGACGGAACTTCCATTTGTGGTACTCCACCCACTTGTGCATACTGTTCTGATCATCCTGCCAGTTGGGATCACTTGGCGATTGGGCATAATGCGAATAGTCCTTGCCCGTGATGAGCGAATAGGGAGGGGTCAACTGCGCCGACACCATGAACTCCGAACCACGACGGGGATAGATTGGGTTGTCCACCGAGTTGCGAGCCCACGTGATGTTCAAGCTGAGGTCGTTGCACTCGCCATTGGTGACGGCGAAGTAACGCCAGTCCTTGAGCTTGTAACGCTGGTAGGCTACCTCGGCCGAGATGGTGAAATAGTCATCAGGCCATTTCAACCTCTTTCCGAAAGAGAGCGACGCACCCCATATCTGCACCGACTGGTCGGGATCGTAGTAGGACTCATAGCTGTTGTAATTGTTGTAATAGCTGCCATAGTTGTACCCGCCGAGCATACTGTAATAGTTGTTGAGGAAGGCAGAGTTATAGTAACGGTCGCTGATGTCGGTCTGCTTGGAGTAATAGAGCGAGAACGAGAACGAGTTGGGCCGCTTGCCCCCGAACCATGGGTCGAAGAACGATATGCTGTAGGACTGGTAGTACTGCGCATTGGTCTGCCCGCTGATGGTCAATGTCTGCCCGTCGCCTTGCGGCAGGATGCCCTTGTAGTTGTCCGACCGGCGGAAAAGGTTGCGGGCTGAGAAGTTGGTAAACTTGAGGCTCAGCTTGCCCACGATGCCCGTCTGCCCCCATCCTGCGGAGAACTCTATCTGGTCGTTGGCCTTTGATTCAAGGTTGTAGATCATGTCAACCGTCCCCTCCTCGGGATGCGGCTCTGGCACGATGTCTATGGTCTCGGGGTTGAAGTGTCCCATCTGGGCGATTTCACGATAGGAACGCTCCATGTCTTCCTTGCTGAACAATGCTCCGGGCTTGGTCCTCAGTTCGCGCCGGACGACATAATCATAGAGGCGGTCATTGCCGTTGATTATCACCTTGTTGATCGTCGCTTGCTGTCCCTCGTAGATACGCATCTCAAGGTCGATAGAGTCGCCCTCGATGTTGACCTCCACCGGGTCAAGCGAATAGAAGAGGTAGCCGTTGTTGTAGTAGAGGTTGCCCACAGCGTCCTCATCGGTGTTGAGACGCTCGTTGAGTTTCTTTTGATTGTAGACATCCCCTTTCTTCATGTCGAGGATATAGTTCAACCAATCTGTCGAGTAGAGTGTGTTGCCCACCCACGTGACGTTGCGCAGGTAGTACTTTTGTCCCTCCTCGATCTTCATCTTGACGTCCACCGTCTTGCTGTTGTGCGGTGTCACGCTGTCCCACACTATACGTGCGTCACGGTAGCCCAGCTCGTTGTACTTGTCGATGATGAGCTGTTTGTCCTCTTTGTACTTCTCTTCGATGAACTTTTTGGGCTTGAAGAGCGTGAGCAGATAGCCCTTTTGACTCGTTTTCTTCATCGTGCGGCGCAGTTTCTTGCTGCTGAGCACGCTGTTGCCCTCGAATGTGATGCTGTTGACCTTGACCTTTTCCTTTTTGTCAACGTAGACATCTATGATTACCTCTCCTTCCGCCGACACGTCATCGCGTTGGGTGATGTGCACCTCGGCGTTCTTGAAGCCCTTGTCGTCAAAGTGCCGTTTTATCAGCTTCTCGGCACGGTCGATGTAGTTTGGGGTGATTTGGTTGCCTTTGGCAAACTTGACGATGTCCTGCACGTCTTCCTTTTCGCCTTTCTTCAGGCCGTGGTAACGGACATCCGAGATGCGGGGACGCGGGGCAAGGGTTATCTTGAGCCATATCTTGCCGCCCTCGATTTTCGTCGCCTCTATCTTCACGTCAGAGAAGAGGCCGTGCCGCCAGTAGCGTTTGGTGGCCTCGGTAATTTCCTCGCCCGGCACGGAAACCACTTGCCCCACGGCAAGTCCCGATATGCCGAGAAGCAGGTAGTCCTCGGTGTTCTTGATGCCCTCGAACTCTATGCCGGCGATTTCATATTTCTTGGGATTGGTCGAGTAGATGATGACCGGCAGCTCTTCAGTCTCTTCCTCGGCCGGTCTGTATATCAATGGCGCATCTTCGTCCTGCCGCGCTGCCGCCGTGGCGGTGCTGTCCTGTCGTGATTGGGTTTGTGCCGTCGCCGCCACGGCGGTGAGGGCTATGATTGATATTATTGCCAGTAACTTCTTGTACATCTATATTTTCTTGTGTATCCTAATGTTTCACAATTGCTCGCTCGTCTTGCCGAACCGCCTCTCACGCCGTTGGTAGTCATAGATGGCCTTGTAGAAATCCTCCTCCTTGAAGTCGGGCCAGTAGGTGTCGCAAAAGTACAATTCGGAGTAAGCGCACTGCCACAGCAGGTAATTGCTCAGCCTCACCTCGCCCCCCGTGCGGATGAGCAAGTCAGGGTCGGGCATATAACTGGTCGCGAGATGCCTCGTGAGACAGTCTTCATCGACCGCATCCGGTGACAACAAGCCCAGCGCCACCTCCGAGGCTATCCGCTTGGCGGCATCGGTCAGTTCCCAGCGCGACGAATAGCTGATGGCCAATGTCATGCACATACGGTCATTGGCGGCCGTGCGCTCGATGCACTGCTCAAGCCGTGCACGGACATCGGACGGGAGACGGTCCATCTCGCCGATGACACGGAAACTGATGTTGTTCTTCATGAAAGTCTCCTCCTCGAGTTGGTCAATGAGGAGTTGCATGAGTGAGGCCACTTCGTCGCTCGGCCTGTTCCAATTCTCTGTCGAGAACGTATACAAGGTCAGCCACCTCACCCCTGCCCGCGCCGCTTCTTCCGCTATCAGGTGCACGGTCTCCGCACCCGCGTTGTGTCCGAAACTGCGCGAATAGCCACGCTGCTTGGCCCAACGCCCGTTGCCGTCCATGATGATAGCCACGTGCGCAGGGATGCGTGTGAAATCTACTTTATCTTTATAGGCCATGTCTGCTGCCTTGTCCATATCACAGTCTGTTGCAATTCTTGCATCGCGGGAAGACATCGTAGGTTATGAACAATGTCATGAACGCGTACGTGTCCTTGTTCTTTATCCCCCTCGATTTTATGTTGTAGGGGTCATTCAACCTCAACCCCTCGTTGTTAGTCACATCCAGTTTGTCGGTCATGCTGAACCTCATCGTGAACTCAAGACCGACGTTCAATCTCCGTGCCGCTTTCCACTTGAGGCCAATCCCCAGCGGGAAATTTAGCGCACCCGTGAAATCGGCCGGTGCAGGTGCGAATGTCAGCCCTACGCCCCCAAGGATGTAGGGAGTGACACGTTTCGTCCCCATATAAGCCGCTCCCATGCCATAGGCAAGGAAGTTGTACTCAAACTGCGCCCCAAGGTCAAACACCGTCCGCTTGAACGAAGCCTGCCCACCGTTGGGGTACTTGCCGGCAAAGTCCCTCGTGTCGCCGGCTATGCCTGCCACGGCGAAGTCATATTTGACTGCCATGTGCGGGTTCACTATCTGCCGCGCGACCACTCCTCCTGCCAGCCTCATGTCCTTGAAAGGACGCGACCAGTTGGCATCACCCATGTAGAAGCTGCCACCGAGCATCCCTCCTATCTCCATCTTGTACTCCTCTTCCTGCCCCTTGACTGGCAGGGCGCAGAGTGCAAGCATCAACGTCGTGACGAGCGTTCCCAGAACCTTGTGCATGAATCTTTCCGTCATTAGCATCCATAGGTAGTCATAACATAAAAACGCTCTTTCACACAATAAATTGCCACCTCACGGCACAAAATCACCGTGCAGCGGCATCACTTGGCAAAGCCCAGCCGGTTGACCCTGCCACGCCACACCTCGTCGCTCAGTCCGTCCTCGCTGCTGAACACCATCCACAGCCATCCGTCACCGTCAACTGCGGCCGAATAGGCGGTGCGTCCCTCAAACGAATAGTCAAGACGTGCGTCACGCGTCTTCTCCCTCCACACCAGACCATAGTCCTCGGAGGTGAAAAGCCGCGTCAGTTTCTCGTCTTCCCCCGTGCCGAAAGCCCACGTCTCACCTGCATAGTGCAAAAGGGTGGGCAACTCCAGTTTGGGAAGCCTCAATGTCGAAGCCCCCTCCATCTCCGTCCAGCGGATGCCGTCAAGGGTGTACCACGCAAATGATGTGGTGTCGTTGAGCGCAGCTTCGGGATCTTCAGTCCCCATCACGCACAGGCGGTGTTGCCTGCTGTTGGTCGCCAACGGGAGTTCAAAGCCTGTAAAATTGTTGACGGGGAATGCCGCAGGCACATCGCCCGCATCCTCCGTCCACGACTGGCAATCGGCAGTCAGCCTGAACCGCCGCGTGCCGTCCTCATCGACTATTGCCACGAGCCGTGCGCCGCCACCCGTCGTGACAGCACCGACCAGTGTCTGAACCGTGCCCGCAAGCGCAGTCTCCGACCAATTGATGCCATCGGCCGAAGCCATGACCTTGCCACCGGCATTCGTCATGAGGATTTGCCCGCCAAACACCTGGGCAGAGCCGACGACAGCGTCAGCCATGTCTGCACCAAGGAGCGTCACGCTCCATGCCGGCGAGGGATTGCGCCAATTGTTCTTGTAGACAGCCACTCCACCATCCGTCTCAGCCAGCGTGACCAACTCATCGCCCAGCACCACAGTCCGTGTCAGTCCGGTCACAACACCTGACGAGAACGAACCTGCCACCTTGTGCCACATGAGCGAGTCGGGCTCGACCTGGTGGACAGGCACGGTGATGGTGTAGACACGTGCCGACACCTCGTCGCTGGCATAGACCTTTATCCGCACCGGCTTGGTCAAATCGAGGGAGTCGGTCGAAGACCAGACGACCTCACGCTCGCCGCCGTTGCCGTCATCCTCAAACCTCACGCCATAGGCACCAGCCGACGTGATGGTTATGGGCATCTTGTCAACGCGGCTGCCATAGGGCAAAGAGTCGCGCAGGTATATCATCCTCGCCACCTGGTCAATCGTGAACGTGAAATTCTCCGCTGGATAGCTCACAGTGTCACGCACCTCGACCATCTGGCCTTTCGCGTCGCGCACCATGTCGGACGTATATGCCACCACCGGCGCACCGAATTGGCACGACCGCACCAGGTTGTAGGCCGACGGCTCTGCCACGTCCTCGGACCCGAGGCAAGAGGACACGAGCAACGCCACCGCAGCAATCCACAGCAATGAAATCACTTTGCCGATGTTCATTTGTTCCAAAGGTATAGTTGTTCAAAGTCGCGAAGATAAGACATTTATCTTATCAAGTCCATCCATGCTACCAAGATTTATGTTATTTTAGAATTTTCACAGACTGGGCAAAACATTTGAAGACGAAACACTTAGCCCACTTTCAATCACCTCCAGACGGCAATGCGCGGGTAAATGGGGAGCAAGCATCTTGCACACCGCTAAAACCTGCAAAGGCAGTACAAAAACTTTATTTTTAGGCTAAAAATATGTATTTGCAGGTTAAGTCTATATATTTTCAGACTAAAACTATATATTTTCAACCTAAAAACAAAGTTTACCTCCCATGCAGCTATCTTTCCAGCGGTTGCAACAGGCAAGGGACAGGCGAGAGAGCGAGCAAAGGACATAAGCAAGGCGGGTCGCCATCCCGCTGTGGGAAGCGACCCGCCTGTCATCCAAGCCCGACACGGGACATCATCGCCCCGTGCGGCTCATGTTTGCAACGTCAACGCACGACGAACTTGACGACCTTGTTGTAGCCCTCGCCGCTGACCACCATAAGGTAAGTGCCAGCTGCCAGACCGTCTGTCGGCACAGCAGTGATGCTGTCAGCGACATTGACGACACGGAGCACTGCGCCTTGCAACGAGACGACCTTGATGCTCTGCACGTCCGCGCCTTGCCCTGCGACCATGACGCTCTCGCCGGCTGCCACAGCGGTAGGAGCTACGGTAAT
Source organism: uncultured Bacteroidaceae bacterium (assembly GCA_939800445.1). Taxonomy (GTDB): domain Bacteria; phylum Bacteroidota; class Bacteroidia; order Bacteroidales; family Bacteroidaceae; genus Avibacteroides; species Avibacteroides faecavium. The sequence goes on from CALNGU010000069.1 coordinate 10,319, forward strand.
GACATCGACGATTTCAGATGCTATGCCGTCGCCCTCGGCATCCTTGCCGTAGACCTCAAACTCTACCACCTTGGTAGAAGTGAAGAAGCCCGGAGTGACACAGAGCGCAATCTTTGCGGCCTTTGGAGCATCCTCCAGGTTGAGACGTACCTCTTTGTCGGGATCAATGTCAGTCAGCTTGGAGAATGACGTGCCATCGGTCGAGACCTCCAGACTTACTGCCACGGGGACGGTATAATCGGTGGAACTACCTTCGTCATAGTCAAGCCTGAGGACTACTGATGAGAGTTCCTTGAGCCCGTCAAGGTCATACTCAAAACGAGCTGCAGTGGTTCCGTCACCGTAGTTTGGAGCGAAGAACGACGCATAGTCGCCGTCGGTCACATTAGCCAATTCGCCACGGTCATCAGGCGCGCCCCACACAGACTCGACATCCGTGAACTCGGGCATCTTGCCAGACACGAGGTTGGTCATGGACGGGTCGGTGACAGTCACCATGAATGAGGTGTAGACCATGTATGACCCATTGACGAATGTCACTGTGACGTTGGCAACGTTTGCAAGTCCGGCAGACTGTAACGTGAGCGTGTAGTTGCCATCCTCGCTGAATTCGACATCAGAGACGGTCACGATGTCGGAATTGTCGGACACTGCGGTGATTGCAAAGTTGTCCTCGGGCTTCGTCTCACCGAAATCAAACTTGCCGCTCACCTCAAGCGTCGAGTTGGTCTGCAACGTCTGCGGCTGGACAGTCTCGATAGTCAAGGGGCTCTCGGCACCGTAGGCCTGGAACTCCCATATACGTATCGTTATAGGCATATCCTCATCGTAGGGGACAAAGCGGACGTAGCGCGCGACGGTGGGCTTGATCCAATCTTCGTGTATATCCTCGCTGCCACGGTCGCTGGCATCGACCACCTCAGTCCAAGTGTTGAGGTCGTTGCTCAGCTCGATGCGGTAGCTGTTGAGGTTGTCCGTGCCGCCCTCATTGGTCTGTGCATCATATATCCTGAACCAGTAGAGCTGGTAGGGCTGCTTGAGGTCGATGATGACCCAGTGCTCCTTGGAGCCTCCGACGCACCACTTCTGGTGC
>CALNGU010000070.1 GCA_939800445.1 uncultured Bacteroidaceae bacterium
GGGAAATGTCTGGCTCGATGCCCGCTACACGTCGCCTTATAAATTCTATCAGTTCTGGCTCAACGTCAGTGATGACGACGCGGCAAAATACATCAAAATCTTCACGATGCTCACCAAGGAGGAGATTGACTCCCTGATTGCAGCCCATGCCGAAGCTCCCCATCTGCGCCTGCTCCAGAAGAAGCTGGCCGAGGAAGTGACCGTCATGGTCCACTCACGCGAAGATTATGACAACGCCGTCGAGGCATCAGGCATATTGTTCGGTAATGCAACATCCGAAGCTTTGCGCAAGTTGGACGAGGCCACCCTGTTGGCAGTCTTTGAGGGTGTGCCGACGTTTGAAGTGCCTATGACCCTCTTTGAGGCAGGCGTGAAAGCCGTTGACCTCTTGGTCGAGCACGCCGCAGTCTTCCCCTCAAAGGGCGAGATGCGCAAGCTCACCCAAGGCGGCGGTGTGTCGGTGAACAAGGAGAAGCTCACCGCCTTTGACCAGACGCTCGGCAAGGACGACCTGCTCGACGGCAAGTACCTCATCGCTCAAAAGGGCAAGAAGAACTACTTCCTCATCGTCGCCAAGTGATGCCGAGGGTGTAGGGAATAAGTGGCGACCCGTTCCGCAGACGTTGCGGGGCGGGTCGCTTTTTGTACATATATATAATGGTATATTAATCTCCGCCTGCAAGCAACCCGGCATGATTTCAGGCTGATTACTTTTACAAATCATGCAATTTTACGAATATTGCAAGCCATAGCCGCATCCATGCCAGCAAGAAGTTGCGGCATCAACGACAGATGAAGAACAGTTTAGTGCCGACATCCGAAGTGCTGCGCCCAATCCTGACCTTGGGCATAGGGGCAGTCATTGCACAGTTGATACCGTTTGTGATGTCGTTTGTCCTCGCCAGGCTATACACACCGGACGACTTTGGCGAATTGGGGCTTTTCATCAACTATGCAGGCATCTTGCTCATACTCGCATCTGCCCGTTACGAGCTGGCGATAGTCCGTGCCCGTTCGGACATCGAGGCCAATGCCGTCGCAGTGCTGTCCGTCTGTCTGGCATTGGCGTTCTGCTTGCTGTTGTGGCTCGTGGTCGGTGTCGCCGACTTGCTACCACCCAATTATGTGAGCCGCATCCCTGGCCGTCATGTTCTGCCCGCATTCGTCCTGTTTGCCGCTCTTATGCAGGTGCAGTTGGGAGTGAGGAACTATCAGGAACGTTACAAATCCATCACCGTCCTGACCGTTTCGCGCAATGTAGTGCAAGCATTGTCACGTTTGCTCCTGTCATTGGCGCACTGGCTCAACGGGCTTGTCTGGGGAACGTTGGCCGGCGTTGTCGGGGCATTCGCCTTGTCCTTGCGCGGATTCGGTACCATGTGGCGTGGAATGTCTGTGCGGCGGCTGGCAGTAGCGGCGCGGCGGTATGCCAATTTCCCCAAGTATGTCCTGCCGTCCTCCCTTTTGAACACTCTCTCGACCAATCTGCCCGTCATACTTTTTGCCCTTTTCTTCGCGGAGCAGCAAGTCGGCTACTTCACCATGACGACCACGTTGCTCTATCTCCCCGTGTCGTTGCTTGCGACATCCATAGGGCAAGTCTTTTACAAGAAAGCCGCCGTGTGGGACATCGGCAGGGTGGCTGACCTCGCTTGGCACATCTTATGCTTCAGCGGAGTGTTGTCCGCCGTTGCGTTCGTCGTGGTTCTATCGGTTGGCACTCCTCTTTTCGCGTTCCTGCTCGGTGACGGGTGGGAGGCGATAGGCTGTTATGCCTCATTGCTGCTCCCGTGGTTTGTCCTGGTCCTGTGCTTCTCGCCGCTGAGCATGATTTTCGATGCCAAGGACAGGCAGCGCACTGAGATGTGGCTCAACGTGGCGGCATTCGCGTGCCGCACCTCTGCCGTGGTAGTGGGCGGTTGCGCGGCATTGTCGGCCGAGTGTGTCGTGCTGCTTTATGCTTTGGGCAGCATAGCCGTGTGGTTTGTTGAGGGCGTGATCATCATGCGCATCCTGCAATTGCGCCGGACGAGGATGGTGGCGTTTCTTTCCTATATGTCGTTGTTGCTGCTCGTCTGGGGCATATATATATGGTACAAATACATCTGACACCCGATTGCGGCTGGATTGCCGACGACCGTGGGGGATATGTCAAGGGTTGGGCATACACCTCCCAAGGTTTGCTGCGTGGCGCGGAGTTGCTTGACTGCTTGCGCCGCGCGGCTCTTGCGGGCAATATGGGTGTTGTGCTGTCCTCGCTTGGAGGAGAATTTGCCGCCGTAGTGCAGGATGGAACCGGCGCGTGGCTCGTGTCCGACAGGATGCGCAGCTATCCCCTGCTGTATGCACGGAGCGGCGATGGCGGCGCGTGGGTCGTGTGCGGCAACGGGATAGACATGGCCCGGTCGATGCCCTCGCACCGCCTTGACGAATCGATGTTGCCGACATTCCTCGCCTTGGGCCATCTGTGGGGCGCGGACACCTTGTATGAGGGATGCCGCATCGTCCCGCCCTCGACCTGCGTCCGTCTGACGCGGGACGGGGAAGAGGTCTTGGAATATGGCGGCAATTGCCGGCCGTCCTTTGACGGAGATGCCGGGCAGCTGTTTGACAGGTCTGCCGCCACCCTCGAAGATGTCTTTTCGCACATCGCCCGCCTTGCTGTCGGCCGCACCCTGGCAATCCCCCTTAGCGGAGGCTACGACTCGCGCCTTGTCGCCTGTCTTTGCAAGGCGGCAGGACTGGAGCGGGTCGTCTGCTACACCTACGGCAAGGCTGGCAACCCAGAGGTGGAAGTGTCGCGACAAGTCGCCCGTAAGCTCGGCTTCAGATGGACGTATGTCGAGTGCACCGAAGCGTTGTGGCGCGGTTTGCTGGATGGCGGGACGCTGGAGGAATATCTGCTCCGTGCCGGCAACCTCAACGCCATCGGGCACATCCAGGACTTGCCCGTCGTCTTGCGGCTCACCGCCGACGGGACGTTGCCGCCAGATGCAGTGGTCATGCCGGGACATAGCGGCGATTTCATAGGTGGAAGCCATTTCAAACCACAATGCACGTCGCGTCGGATGATGCGGATGATGTATGACAAGTACTATGAACTCAATGTCCTGCGTCCCGCATCCAAAGCCTTGGCGATGACCCACCTCGCCGCAGCCATGCCAGACGGGTTGCATGACGAGGAAGATTGCCTTGAGGCGTGGTATGTCTGGTGCAAACGTGCGCGGCAGGCCAACTTCATCATCAACTCGGTGCGTGCCTACGAGTTCGCCGGTTTGCAGTGGACGCTGCCGCTGTGGGATGCAGCATTCGTCCGACTGTGGGAGAGCGTGCCATGCACGGTGCGGCGCGGGTCGGCGTTGTATGAGCAGTTCATGTTCGAGCGTTATTTCGAGCCGATGGGTGTCGCTTGGCGCAAACCCCGGTGCGCCCCTTCGCCGCTCTCCCGGCTGGCATCCACCCTGTTAAGCCGTGACCAAAGGACTATAATGAAACATCTCGCCGCCCGTGCTGGCATTGCCGGGCGGCGTGAGGGCGAATACGACATGAACATTGTCGGCGACTTGATCCGTGCACGTTACGGCCTCCCAGACGACATCATCAGCCGCCATGTGCGGCTCGTCCGTCCAGGAAGCATGAGTGCCAAGGCTTTGCTTTACCTGGCATTGCTCAGTTAAACGCCCTTCCCACGTCCCCTTGCACCAACAGGGCAAGCCCAAGACTTGCTTCCATCAGGGGAAAACTTCCATGTCCCTGCTCTCGAACCTGCATATCCCTAAGGGAAAAGTATATTCAGAACTTTTGTATATATAAACAGAAGTTTTGAATATATAAACAAAACTTTTGAATATTAAAACAAAAGTTTTGTTTTTACTTTTCCCCTGACCCTATGCAACTTTTCCCCAGGGGACATCGTGGTTTGGGGCAGATGTGGTGGAAGTTTTGGTTGGGCAACATTGGTCTCAGTCCTTACTCCTGCGGCGCGGATGGCAGGGCGGGGAGGGCGAAAACGTCCGCCGTGTGCGCGTCGATGGCGGCATCGAGTTGGTCGGATGCCATGCCGATGGCGCGGGCGATGCCGTCCCTCACTTCGCCGATGGTCGCCTCGCTCTCGTCGGTCTCGGTGAGCAGCGTGCCGATGGGCAAGGCGCGGACGGTGTCGGGGTTGAACCGTGCGCCGAATGACAGCAGGAAGCCGTGCGCCGTCATCTGCCGTGCCAGCTGGGGCTTGCCGCGGAATCCGTGGACAATCCAGGGGACGGTGGGGCGGAGTTGCCGCCTGAGCTCCATCAGCTCGGCGGTGCATCGCACGTTGTGGATGATGAGCGGCTTGCGGCATCGGTCGGCGATGGCGGCTTGTCTGGTGAATGCCTCGGCCTGCAACGCGGGCGGAACGGGGCAGAGGCGGTCGAGGCCCGCTTCGCCTATGGCGACGAGGCGCGGGTCGCGGCACATTTCTTCCAATTGGTCAAGGAGGAGCAACGTGCCGGGCGACACGTCCCATGGGTGCAGGCCGAGCGAATAGAAGCCCGTGTCGGGGATGCTGCCTATGCCCAGCCGCACGCTGAGGATGGAGCCGGGCGTGCCGGGGCGGTGTGTGTGTATGTCGCGGATGGTCTCGCTCATGGCACTGGGTCGTAGCCCGAGCCTCCCCACGGGTGGCAACGCATGATGCGGCGGATGGCGAGCCATGTGCCGCGCAGCGGGCCGTGACGCTTGATGGCCTCGATGGCGTACTGCGAGCAGGTGGGGGTGAACCTGCACGATGGCGGCGTCAGGGGGGATATGAACGAGCGGTAGAAGTAGATGGGCGCGAGCAGCAGCGTGGTGATGATGCGTCTCAGCATAGGCGTTCTCCTATCTTGGTCAATGCGTCGCGGACGCGCTGCATGACGGTGGCGGTGTCGGGCAGCTCCGCCGCGAGCCATATGAAGGCGATTGACACGGCAACGCCTTTGCCCTCCAGCTTGTCGGTGAGGATGTGCTTGTTGAGGCGGTAGGCTTCGCGCACCACACGCTTGACGCGGTTGCGGTCCACGGCGTGCTTGAGCTTGCGCTTGGGGACGCTGACGAGGATGTCGGCGGTGGCGCGGTCGGGGGACAGCTCCCTCTTGAGGTAGATGACGCGCATCGGCCAGCACGTCATCGCGTCCCGCTTGCCTGCGAACAGGGCTTCGATGGCCTTGCGGCTCTTGATGCGCTCGTTGCGCCTGAATGTGTGGCGTGGTGCCGTCGTTTGCTGTGTCATGGCGCAAAGGTATTCATTTTTTGCATATCGGTCATCCTGCCCCGTGTGCGGGAATGGCGGGGCGGCGGCGTTTTTTGTTTTGCCGTTGTCTGTATGATGTTGTATATTTGCGCACTTGCCAAAAAACGTATATTGATATGGAATTGCCCAAAGATCCATTCATGCTGATGAGCTTTTTGAACATGAAACTCCGTGACAACTATGCTTCCCTCGATGCCTTGTGCGAGGACCTGAATCTCAGCAAGGCGGACATCATCGCCAGGATGAAGGAGGCAGGTTTCGACTACAACGCCAAAGCCAATAAATTCTGGTAAGCGGTGCCGCGCGGCTCGTGCCGTGCCGGTCGTCGGGAGGTTTATGGAACAGTTTGACATCATCATATTGCTCATCCTGGCAGTCGGCTTCATCGTCGGCGTGGTCAAGGGTTTCGTCAAGCAATTCGTCTCCATCGTCTGCGTCATTGTCGGCGTGGTGGCGGGACGGGCGTTGTCGCCCGTGACGGCGGTGATGTTTGACGAGGGCTACTATAACCTCGCCTACGGAGTGTCGTTTGCATTGATATTCATCCTTGTGCTTGTCGTCGGGATGCTCGTCTCCAAGGCTTTGAAGTCGTTGCTCCACAGCATCGACCTGGGGTGGGCAAACCGTCTGGCCGGCGGGGTGCTGGGAGCATTCAAGTTCCTCATAGTGGTCGGGGTGGCGATAAACCTTGTCGAGATATTCGAGGCCAAGGATGCCCTGTTCCCGCCCGGGGTGGAGGAGCGGTCGATAATGTACGATGTGAGCAAAAAGTCCCTCGGGTCGCTTATGCCATTCGTCGAGACGGTGAGCGGCACGGCGGATGACTTGATAGACATGGGGCTTGATGCCGCCAAAGACTAAAGAAACATTGCCTATGCAGATAAAAGACAACAATAATGAGTACGTGAAGACGGTCGCGGCGAGCGACTACAAATACGGCTTCACGACTGACATCGAGACGGAAATCATCCCAAAAGGATTGAACGAGGATGTCATCCGCCTGATTTCGGCAAAGAAAGGGGAACCGGAATGGTTGCTTGACTTCCGCCTCAAGGCCTACCGTCATTGGACGACTATGACCATGCCGCGTTGGGCGCATCTTGACATCCCGGACATAGATTTCCAGGACATCAGCTACTATGCCAACCCGTTGAAGAAAGACCGTCCCAAGAGCATGGACGAGGTAGACCCCGAGCTCATCAAGACGTTCAACAAACTGGGCATCCCCCTCGAGGAGCAGATGGCGTTGAGCGGCATGGCAGTCGATGCAGTCATGGACTCGGTGTCGGTCAAGACCACATTCAAGGAGAATTTGATGGAGAAGGGCATCATCTTTTGCTCCATCTCCGAGGCGGTCAGGGAGCATCCCGACTTGGTGAAACGCTACCTTGGGTCGGTCGTCAGCTACACTGACAACTTCTTTGCCGCGCTCAATTCGGCGGTTTTCACAGACGGTTCATTCGTCTACATACCTAAGGGAGTGCGTTGTCCTATGGAGCTGAGCACCTATTTCCGTATCAACGCGGCTGAGACGGGGCAGTTTGAGAGGACGTTGATAGTGGCCGACGATGACAGTTATGTCTCCTATCTGGAGGGTTGCACCGCCCCTATGCGTGACTCCAACCAACTTCACGCGGCGATAGTCGAGATCTATGTCCACGACAGGGCTGAGGTGAAGTACTCCACGGTGCAAAACTGGTATCCAGGCGACAAGGAGGGCAAGGGCGGAATATACAATTTCGTCACCAAGCGCGGCCTGTGCAAGGGCGAGTCGTCCAAGTTGTCATGGACGCAGGTCGAGACGGGGTCGGCGATTACGTGGAAATATCCCAGTTGCGTGCTTGCGGGCAACAACTCGCAGGCCGAGTTCTATTCGGTCGCTGTTACCAACAACTACCAGCAGGCAGACACTGGCACCAAGATGATTCATCTGGGCAGCAACACACGCAGTACGATAATATCAAAAGGAATTTCAGCCGGCCGCAGCCAGAACTCCTATCGAGGGCTGGTGCGCGTCGCCGAGAAAGCCGAGAATGTGCGCAATTATAGCCAGTGCGACAGCCTGCTTCTCGGTGACAGGTGCGGGGCTCACACATTCCCCTATATGGACATCCACAACGACACGGCAGTGGTGGAACACGAAGCCACCACGTCCAAAATCAGCGAGGAGCAAATCTTCTATTGCAACCAGCGCGGCATCGCGACTGAGGAGGCCATAGGTCTCATCGTCAACGGCTATGCCCGCGAGGTTCTCAACAAACTGCCGATGGAGTTTGCCGTAGAGGCACAGAAACTTCTCCAAGTTTCCCTGGAAGGCAGCGTGGGATGATGCGAAAGATTAAGAACAACGATTAAACCAACGATAATGAAACTACTCGAAATAAACGACCTCCATGCCTCCATCGAGGGCAAGGAGATTTTGAAAGGGATAAACCTTGAAATCAACGCTGGCGAATTGCACGCCATCATGGGTCCCAACGGGTCAGGCAAGAGCACACTCTCCTCAGTGCTGGTCGGCAACCCGGCCTACGAGGTCACACGTGGGACAATCCGCTTCAACGGCAAGGACGTGCTGGCCATGTCACCAGAGGAAAGGTCGCGTGAGGGGATGTTCCTCAGCTTCCAGTACCCTGTTGAAATCCCAGGGGTCAGCATGGTCAACTTCATGCGTGCCGCCGTCAACGAGCACCGCAAGCATAAGGGACTGCCGCAACTCACCGCCAGCGAGTTCCTGAAGCTCATGCGTGAAAAGCGTGCCATCGTTGAGCTTGACAACAAACTTGCGAACCGCAGCGTCAATGAGGGCTTCTCAGGCGGTGAAAAGAAACGGAATGAAATCTTCCAGATGGCGATGCTCGAGCCCACATTGTCTATCCTCGACGAAACCGACTCGGGACTTGACATCGACGCACTCCGCATCGTTGCCGAGGGAGTCAACAAACTCAAGACGCCAGAGACGAGTGTCATCGTCATCACCCACTACCAGCGTTTGCTGGACTATATAAAGCCGGACATCGTCCATGTGCTCTACAAAGGACGCATCGTCAAGACTGCCGGTCCCGAACTGGCGTTGGAACTGGAGGAAAAAGGCTACGACTGGATTAAGAAGGAGCTTGGTGAATGACTAAACCATCTGACATGAACGCATCACAAGAGAAACAATACGTTGACCTCTTCCGGCAAGCACGGACGATGCTTGCAAGGCATTCTTCGCCTGTGATGGATGCCGTGCGTGATGAGGCTTTCTCTTTTTTTGAGGCAAAGGGATTCCCGTCGCCGAAGGATGAGGGCTACAAGTACACAGACCTGCGTCCAAAGTTCGCCATCGACTATGGCATGAATTTGAACCGTCTGGACGTGAAGGTCGATCCCTACAAGACTTTCAGATGCGACGTGCCCAACCTGAGCACTTCGCTCTTCTTCGTGGTCAACGACACATTTTGTGCCAGGCATGAACATCTGACCGCTCTTCCCGCCGGCGTTGAAATCATGAGCCTGAGGGAGGCGGCAGCCAAGCATCCATCGTTGCTCGCCGCCCACTATGACAAGCTGGCCGGCCAGTCGCAGGACAGCCTGACGGCATTCAACACGGCGTTTGCCGAGGACGGCGTATTCCTTTATGTCCCCGACAACGTTGTGGTCGAGAAGCCCATACAGCTCATCAACGTCATGAGTGCCAACGTTGACATGATGGCCAACCGCCGTATGCTTATTATAATAGGTGAGAATGCCCAGGCCAAGTTCCTCGTGTGCGACCATGCCGACGGCGAAGTCAATTACCTCTCGACACAGGTCGTCGAGATATTCGTCGGGCGGAATGCCGTCTTCGACTACTACGAGCTTGAGGAGACGACGGCCGCCAACACACGCGTGGCAAACACCTATGTCCGTCAGGAAGCCTCTTCCAACGTGTTGGTCAACGGCGTGACGCTGACCAACGGGACGACCCGCAACCACGTCACGGTCATGCTTGAGGGCGAGAATGCCGAAATCATGCTCGGCGGCATTGCCACCGTTGACCGCTGGCAGCACATCGACAACAACACACTCATCGACCACCGCGTGCCGCGATGCACGAGCAACGAACTGTTCAAGTACGTCCTCGATGACGAGGCCGTCGGTGCTTTCGCCGGCAAGGTGCGCGTCAATCCCGGAGCGCAAAAGACTTCGTCGCAGCAGACCAACAAGAACCTCTGCCTCACCAAGCAGGCAAGGATGTACGCACAACCGCAGCTGGAGATATATGCCGACGATGTCAAGTGCAGCCACGGCGCGACTGTCGGGCAGCTGGATGAGAATGCAGTGTTTTATATGCGCCAGCGGGGACTGTCCAAAAAGGAAGCAATGAACCTGCTGATGTTCGCATTCGTCAACGAAGTCGTGGACAATATCCGCATGGACGCGCTCAAAGACCGCCTGCACCTGCTCGTCGAGAAGCGTTTCAGGGGCGAACTCGACCGCTGTGGCGGATGCACCAAATGCAAATACGAATAGGCCGCCATGTTTGATGTCAACGAAATACGCCGCGACTTCCCCATCCTCTCGCGGGAGGTCTACGGCAAACCGCTTGTCTATCTCGACAACGCCGCCACGACGCAGAAGCCCCGCGAGGTCATCGACGCGATTGCCAGCGAATACTGTTCGGTCAACGCCAACGTCCACCGTGGCGTGCATTTCCTCTCACAGAAGGCCACCGAGCTGCACGAGGCTGCCCGCGAGACGGTGCGGGCGTTCATCAACGCCGGCAGTTCCGACGAGATAGTCTTCACCCGTGGCACCACCGAGAGCATCAACCTGATTGCCTCCTCATTCGGCGAAGCATTCATGCACGAGGGTGACGAGGTCGTCATCACCGCCATGGAGCATCACAGCAACATCGTCCCCTGGCAGATGCTGGCCGCACGGCGCGGCATCAAGCTCCGCATCGCCCCCATCGACGAGCGCGGCGAAATCGTCATGGACGAGATGCTCGGCCTCATCAACGGCCGCACCCGCCTTGTCGCCGTCGCCCACGTCTCCAACGTCCTCGGCACGGTCAACCCCGTCAAGCAAATCATCGCCGCAGCCCATGCCAAGGGTGTGCCGGTGTTGGTCGATGGGGCGCAGGCAGTCCCCCACATGGCGGTGGATGTCCGCGACATCGATGCCGACTTCTACGTATTCTCGGGGCACAAGGTCTACGGGCCGACGGGCATCGGAGTGCTCTACGGCAAACGCCGCTGGCTCGACGCCATGCCCCCCTACCAGGGCGGCGGCGAGATGATCAGGACGGTGACGTTTGAACGCACCACCTACAACGACCTCCCCTATAAATTCGAGGCAGGCACGCCCGATTACGTCGGGTCGAATGCCCTGGCCGTTGCCTTGCGCTACGTCTCAGCCATAGGGATGGACGACATCGCCGCCTATGAACGCCAGCTGACCGACCGCGCCATGCAGCGTCTCTCGGCGATTGACGGCATCCGCATCTTCGGCACTTCGCCGACCAAGGGCGCGGTCATCTCGTTCCTCGTCGGCGGCATCCACCATCTCGACATGGGGACGTTGCTCGACCGCCTCGGCATAGCGGTGCGCACAGGCCACCACTGCGCCGAGCCGCTGATGCACCTGCTCGGCATTGAGGGCACGGTGCGCGCCTCGTTCAGTTTCTACAACACGCTGGAGGAGGTTGACGCGCTGGCCGACGGCATAGTGCGCGTCGCGCGGATGTTCCGCTGACCGCCGCGCCGGAGACATATTATATAAGGTATAGGCCGCCCCCTTCGGGCGGCTTTCTTTTGTCGTGGCGGGGGTGGCTTCTCGCCTCGTGGCTGGCCGCGCCTTTGCATTCGGGCAGGCGCAAAGGGGGACAAATCGCGTGACGATAGACATAAACTTCCATCACACGCCGAGAAAAGTTCCTTGTCTCGGTGAGTAAAGTAAAAACAAAACTTCTGAATATTAAAACAAAACTTTTGTTTATATATTCAAAACTTCTGTTTATATAAACAAAACTTTTGAATGTACTTTACTCGCCGAGACAAGGAACTTTTCTCGGCGAGAGAGGGAAGTTTTCTCGGCGTGTGGGGGCGGTTTGTGCCAGTTGTCATCCGCGCAAGGCTCATCGCCGGCGGTGTGGGGG
>CALNGU010000071.1 GCA_939800445.1 uncultured Bacteroidaceae bacterium
TTATATAAACAGAAGTTTTTGAATATATAAACAAAACTTCTGAATATACTTTTCCCTTACCCACTTCACACTTTTCCCCTACCCATATGGAAGTTTATGCCTGCCGCAGAGGGCAAAATCCCCCGCCGCTGTCGGGCGGACAACCGCACGGCAGTGCCGGAGCCACACGCCGAGAGGCGGCGCACGGTTTCACACACTTCACATCATGTCTCCATGGTTTGCCCGGCCTCACGCCCCGCTCCGCAGCAGTTCGCGTGCCGCCTCGATCATCGTGTCGCGGTTGTTGCGGATGTCCTCGACGGTCATGTCCACGCGGATGTCGGGGTCTATGCCCCACTCGATGTGCTGCCTGGCGGCATCAAGCACGGGGCTGGCCGAGAAGCGCACCGACCACGAGTTGGGCAGCTCTGCCGAGAACGGCAGCCCCGAACCGCCACCCGTGCGGTCGCCCATGATGGTCACGCCGGGCAAGAGGCGCATCATGTTGACGAAGTCGTTGGTCGCGCTGTAGGAGTGGCGGTTGGTCAGCACGACGACGGGCTTCTGCCAGCGAATGTGGGGCGACGGTTCGAGCCAGACGGGTTGCGGCTGGGAGAATTCGTTGTGACCCGGTCCCGTCTTGTGCATGATGTAGCCGGTCAGCACCCTGCTGTCAGTGAATCGCGCGGCGATGCGCTGCGCGTTGTCGAGGTTGCCCCCGCCGTTGTCGCGCACGTCGATGATGAGCCCGTCGCAGATAGCAAGATATGAGAGCACTTCGCTCAGGTTGCCGTCGCCCACCCCGTCGCTGAAGCTGGCGTAGCGGATGTAGCCTATGTTGTCGTCGAATGCCTTGTAGAGCATCCCCGCCGCCGTCATGTAGTCACCCGTCTTGCCGAGATAGAGGCGGGCTATGCTGTCGTTGAAGTTGGACGGGTAGTCCTCGTACCACTTGCGGTAGGCCGCCACGTCATGAGCGGCATAAAGGTTGACATGGCCGTCCTGGAGCTCGGCAAGCATATCGCCGCACACCTCAAACAATGCCTTTGACGGCATATCAGGAGTTATGCGGCGGGCATACTGGTCGTGCACCAGATTCCAGTCGATGTCCTTGTACTCGAAGAAGCAATAGTGCTCGTCGATGATCTTCCACAGCAGCTCGAAATTGCCCTCGGGCGTGTTGTCAAACTCATCCTCCTTGACGCATGACGCGAGGGTGGCGGCAGCTGCGGCCAACGAGGCGACGGCGAAGAGGCGTGCGATCCAGGTTTTCATCTTCTCATTCTGTTAAACGTGACGTGGCTTGGCATCAAAAGGGGTTCACGCCCGACGGCAACTGCCTGCCGTGCCGGTCGCGGAACAACCGCAGGTTGCGGACGAAGCCGAGCATGAAGGAATGCGAGTAGGTGTGCGTCTTGAGGTTGTTGACGTGCGATTGCTGGATTTCCCAATAGTATCCGGCGCGAAACGTCACCCTGCGGCACGGGAAGTCGAGCGTCACCATCTGCCGCAGCGACAGGTGGTTGTGCAGCGAGGTGAATTTGACAGTGTTGTCACGATAGCCCAGATAGAACATCTCGTAATAGGACGACCCGTAGTCGGGCGAGAACATCACCCCCAGCACCGGCAGGTTGGCCTGGTAGCGGGCAGTGAGGTGGTAACGCCCCAGCTTGAAGCGGTAGATGAGCATCGCCGACGCGTCCAAGTCCACAAAGGCTTTCGCCGAGGCGGGGTTGTTACTGTTCCGGGGGTTGTAGATGAAACCGGCATTCATGTCGCCCAATCCGCCGACCAGCAGCTTGAGGTCTTCACGCAGGTTGAATTGGTAGTGCATCCCGTAATTCCAGTTGACGAGGGCGGAATAGATGTCATGGCCGTTCTTGCCAGGCATCGCCGCGTATATCCGGAAGAGGTTTTGCACGGACAATTTCCTGTTGAATCGTGTGAAGCGCATTGTCTCCCTCGCCACGCTTACCTCCGGCCCGGCATACTGCAACGGCGTGAGGTAAGTGTCAAGCACCTTCTGCCTGCCCACCCCGAATGTCGTGCCAACGACACGGTAGCGCGACGGCACGGTGTCGGTGTCGAGCGGCTGACCGTATACCATATATATATACACACACGACAATGCCACTATGGCCGCAAGCCTACTGAGCATCGGGTTCATCAAATCCCAGTTTTATGTCATCGTCAACGACTGGCTCTTCAAACTCCGCCGCCTCGGGCTGCACCTCGTCCTGTTCCCTCGGCGGCAGCTCGTTGACGGCGGCTACCTCAAACGTGGTCACACGCTTGCCCTTTGCCTTGAAGCTCTTGACCGCCACAAAGTCCTCGGCATCCACCGTGATTGGCTGACGGAAACTGTCCGCTCCGCCAAACACCACCTCAAACCGTGGCAACGCCTCGTCGGTCAGCATGACGAGACGGCTGTTGCTGTTCTCACCGAGGTAGGACTGTTTCCTGTTCGAGACCTCAAACTGGAAACGCTTCATGTAAAGGTAATACTGCTGGTCGGCATCATGCAGCAACGCCGTCCAGACCTTGCCCGCATCATACCGCTCGATGCGGAGGATGTTGTCGTTGAAATGCACCGACGGGTCGAATGCCGTCATGTAGAAGCCGCCATCCGTCGTGACGACCAACACCTTGTCCTGGCTGTTGAACTCACCCAGATAGTCGCCACGCTCGTCATAGTTGAGCTTGAGCACTGCCCTGTCAAACCACACCTTGCGGCCTCCGAGCGTCGAGCCGCCGCGCTGCTTGAGCGTTATCTTTTGCACATCGTTCTTGGTCAGGATGTTGCCCATGGACTGCCTGCCCTTGATGGATATTTCGCTGAAATCCTTGTCAAAGACCACTTTCCTCAGCTTCGGGTTCGGGCGGAGAACCACCTTGATGACCTCGGCCTCGCCGTTGGGATTGGCGGTGAAGTAGACGACACGCGATCCCTTCTCGCCCTGCGTCAAGTCGTATGCCTTGTCGCGGGTTATGCCAGTGACGAAGAAACGCTTGATGTAGTAGATGCCGTCCTTGCCATTCTTGTAGACGGCATTGTAGACCGTGCGGTTGTCATTCTTCTTGAAGATGTCGATGTGGATGATGTTCTTGCCGACAAACTTCTTTTCGGAGACGGGAGTTATGGTGTATTTGCCATCGCGGTAGAAAATTATCACGTCGTCAAGGTTCGAGCAGTTGGCTATGAATTCGTCTTTCTTGAGCCCTGTCCCGATGAAACCTTCCTCGCGGTTGATATACAGTTTCTCGTTCGCCTCGGCCACTTTGGCAGCCTCTATGGTGTCGAAGCCCCGTATTTCCGTCCTGCGGGGGAAGTCCTTGCCATATTTTTCCTTCAACATCCGGAACCAATCGGACGTGTAGCCGACCAGGTCGGCCAGTTTCTTCGCAATGTCTTCCAGTTGGCTCTTGAGGTTAGCGATGCGCTCATCCGCCTTGTCGGAACTGAACCTGAGGATGCGCAACATCTTTATCTCAAAGAGTTTGTCCAAATCGTCCCTCGTCACCTCGCGGATGAAGAGGTGTTTGAACGGCTCGATGCGTCTGCTGATGTGCTGGCACGCCTCGTCTTTGGAGCGTGACTCCTCGTATTCCTTGTCCTTGTATATCCTTTCCTCGATGAAGATGCGTTCCAAGGTCGCAAAGAGGAGGTCTTCCTGCAACTCGGCGCGCTCGATTTCGAGCTCGCGTTTGAGCAACTGGAGCGTATTGTCAGTCGTGCGGCGCAGGATGTCGCTGACTGTCAGGAAATGGGGTTTGTTGTCATAGATTACGCAGCAGTTCATCGACACGCTCACCTCGCAATCGGTGAACGCATAGAGCGCATCAATAGTCTTGTCGGGCGAAACGCCAGGAGCGAGGTAAATCAATATCTCGACATTCTGGGCGGTGTTGTCATCGACTTTCTTTATCTTGATTTTCCCTTTGTCGGCGGCCTTGATTATGGAATCAATAAGCGACGATGTCGTCTTGCCGTAGGGTATCTCTGTGATGGAAAGTGTCTTGTTGTCTATTTTGTTAATCCGCGCCCTGATTTTCACCGAACCTCCCCGGGCACCATCGTTATACTTGGTGACATCGACAAGCCCCCCTGTCTGGAAGTCGGGGAAGAGCTGGAATTCGCGACCATGCAAGTAGTCGATGGCCGCATCGCATATCTCGTTGAAATTGTGCGGCAGAATCTTTGACGACAATCCCACCGCGATGCCCTCTGCCCCTTGCGCAAGCAGCAGCGGAAACTTGACCGGCAGCGTTATCGGCTCCTTGTTCCTGCCGTCGTATGAGAGCTTCCACTCCGTAGTCTTGGGATTGAACAGCACTTCGTTGGCAAACCGCGACAACCGTGCCTCGATGTAACGCGGCGCAGCTGCCTGGTCGCCGGTGTAGATGTTGCCCCAGTTGCCCTGATGGTCGATGAGCAACTCCTTCTGCCCCAGTTGCACCAGCGCGTCGCCTATGGAGGCATCGCCGTGAGGGTGGTACTGCATCGTGTAGCCGACGATGTTGGCCACCTTATTCAACCGGCCATCGTCAATCCGCTTCATAGCGTGCAGGATGCGGCGTTGCACGGGCTTCAATCCATCAAGCAAGTGCGGGACGGCACGTTCAAGGATGACGTAGGAAGCGTAGTCGATGAACCACGTGCGGTACATCCCTGTCAGGTGCTGGGTTATGTTTGCCTCAAAATCAGTCGGTTTGTAAGATGAATGCTGCTCTTTGTCCGGAGTCTCTTCTATTTCACTCATATCATTTTGCGCGGGAAGCTGTCGTCCCGATTAACATTATTACACTTTTCAGCTATGATAGCAAGGCAAAAATACAAATTAAATTGGGAAAATTGACTTACTTTGCACCCCAACTGGCATAGGTATGCAACGCCACGCGGGGTTTGATGCCAATGCGGTTTGCATACGATGCTACTGCCTTTTGCATTGTATGCCAGGAACAAAATCATTGTATGAAACAAACAAAAAGATAGTATGGCACAGGAAGACGTTTTCAAGAAACTGGTTTCACACTGCAAGGAATACGGGTTTGTGTTCCCCTCAAGCGACATCTACGACGGTCTCGGGGCAGTCTACGACTACGGGCAGAACGGGGTGGAACTGAAGAACAACATAAAGAAATACTGGTGGGACAGCATGGTCTTGCTGCATGAGAACATCGTGGGCATAGACTCGGCCATCTTCATGCACCCGACCATCTGGAAAGCATCAGGACACGTCGATGCGTTCAACGACCCCCTCATCGACAACAAGGACTCGAAGAAACGCTACCGCGCCGACGTGCTGATCGAGGACCAGATCGCGAAATACGAGGAGAAGATACACAAGGAAGTCGAGAAAGCGCGCAAACGCTTCGGCGACGCATTCAACGAGGAACAATTCGTGACGACCAACCAGCGCGTGCTCGACCACAAGGCTAAGATGGACGCATTGCACGAGCGTTACAAACGCGCCATGGAGGCCAACGACCTTGTGGAACTGCGCAACATAATCATGGACGAGAGCATCGTCTGCCCCATCTCAGGCACGAAGAACTGGACTGAGGTGCGGCAATTCAACCTGATGTTCTCGACAGAAATGGGGTCAACGGCCGAGGGTTCGATGAAAGTCTACCTCCGCCCGGAGACAGCGCAAGGCATCTTCGTCAACTTCCTCAACGTGCAAAAGACGGGACGCATGAAGATACCTTTCGGCATAGCCCAAATCGGCAAGGCATTCCGCAACGAGATAGTGGCCCGCCAGTTCATATTCCGTATGCGCGAGTTTGAACAGATGGAAATGCAGTTCTTCGTCCGCCCCGGCCAAGAGCTCGAATGGTTCAAGAAATGGAAGGAATATCGCTTGAATTGGCACAAAGCACTCGGTTTCGGCGACGACCACTACCGTTTCCACGACCACGAGAAACTGGCCCACTATGCCAACGCCGCAACCGACATCGAGTTCCTCATGCCATTCGGGTTCAAAGAGGTGGAGGGTATACACTCACGCACCGACTTCGACCTGAGCCAGCATGAGAAGTTCAGCGGGAAGAATATAAAGTACTTTGACCCGGAATTGAACGAATCGTACACGCCCTACGTCATCGAGACATCCATCGGCGTTGACCGTATGTTCCTCAGCGTGATGTCAGCCGCCTACTGTGAGGAGCAACTCGACAATGGTGAGACACGCGTCGTGCTGCGTCTGCCCGAAGCACTCGCACCGATCAAACTTGCGGTCATGCCGCTCGTGAAGAAAGACGGACTGCCTGAGAAGGCAAGGGAAATCATAGACAAACTCCGTTTCCACTTCAATTGCCAATACGACGAGAAGGACTCTATCGGCAAACGTTACCGCCGCCAGGATGCCATCGGCACACCCTACTGCGCAACGGTTGACCACCAGACACTCGAGGACAACATGGTGACAATCCGCCACCGCGACACGATGCAGCAAGAACGCGTGCCAATCGACAGCCTCGACTCAATCATTGCCGAGAAAGTCAGCATCACGAGTCTGTTGAAAAAATTGGTCTGACACGATGAACAGCAAACTCCATTGGTTAGCCATCCCCCTGCTCGCACTGGCGGCCGCGTCATGCGACAAGGAAGATGCTCCAGCCACAACCGAATGGCAGGACAGGAACTATGCGTTCCTTGATTCGCTGGCAGCAGCCTATGACACACAGCAAGCCGATCCGTCATCGATTGCCGAGGACGACACCATCTACAAACTGACACCGCAACATCTGTCAAACTATACCATATATTATAAGAAACTGGGGGTAAAAGACGGATTCATCGGTATCGGCGAGACAGCCAAATTCACAGATGTCGCAAGGGTCTACTACCAAGGGCGGCTGATTGACGGCACGATGTTTGACTCCAATTTCTCGGACGATTATCCTGACTATGAACTGGACATCCCGTCCGACTTCCTCGTGTCGGGTCTTCAGGCATCGCAGTCGGGGATAATCCAGGGCTGGACCGAAATCCTGCAAGTGATGCGTCCCGCCGCCAACAAGACGGACAGGAAAGGCGATTTCTTCAGGGTATACATCCGTCCCGAACTGGCCTACGGGGCCGAAGGGTCAGGTTCAATCCAAGGCTACTCGACACTGATCTTCGACATCAACCTGCTGGAAGTCAATCCCGAATAAAGGGCATGGCAACGACTATGCGATGGCTGGATGCTGCAAACGGCATCCAGCCATTTTGTTTTTGCTCCTGCCACCACCTGCAACACGGATGGATGAAATCCTTAATTTAAAATTGCCTTATATAACATTTGCCTGTCTGTCCTTTTTGCTATATTTGGGCATTCCTAATAATAATGATAAAGAATGAAGAAGATTGCATTGATTAGTTTGTTTTTGGCATTGGGTGCTACCGCCTCATTTGCCTGCACAAACCTGATTGTGGGCAAAAAGGCATCGACCGACGGCTCAGTGTTCATAACCTACTCGGCAGACTCATATTGTATGTTCGGCCAGTTGGTGCATTTCCCGGCAGGCAAATGGGCCAATGGGACGATGCTGCCAATACACGAGTGGGACACGGGGAAATACCTTGGCGAGATAGAGCAAGCACCCGAGACCTACAATGTCATCGGCAACATCAACGAATACCAGGTGTCGATTGCTGAAACCACATTCGGCGGACGTCCGGAACTCGTGGACACGACAGGCATACTCGACTACGGAAGCCTCATCTACATCACCCTGCAACGTTCACGCACGGCACGGGAAGCGATAGAAGTGATGACAGACCTCGTCAAAGAATACGGATATTACAGCAGCGGGGAATCATTCTCGATAGCCGACCCCGAAGAAGCATGGATACTCGAAATGATAGGCAAAGGCCCTGGGGTGAAAGGTGCTGTGTGGGCAGCCGTGAGGATACCTGACGACTGCATTTCGGCACACGCCAACCAATCACGCATCAGGCAACTGACGTTTGACGACAAGGACAACTGCCTTTTCTCGCCCGATGTGATTTCTTTCGCACGGGAAAAAGGATATTTCAATGGCAAGAATTCGGAGTTCAGTTTCTCGGAAGCCTATGCCCCGGCTGATTTCAGCACAGCACGTTTCTGCGAAGGACGTGTGTGGAGTTTCTTCAACCGTTATGTCTCAGGCATGGATCAATATCTTCCCTACGTCAATGGTGAGAACAACGACGGGATGCCGCTCTATGTCAAGCCCGAGAGGAAACTGTCACTTGAAGACGTGAGGGACATGATGCGCGACCACTATGAGGGGACACCGCTGGATATGTCCAACGACGTTGTCGCCGGACCTTATTCATCGCCCTACCGTTTCCCGTTGCTTGAGTTTGAAGTGAACGGCAAAAAATACTTCAACGACCGTCCCATCTCCACCTACCAGACAGCCTTTTCATTCGTGTCGCAGCTCCGTGCATGGCTTCCCGATGCAGTCGGCGGTGTGATATGGTTCACGCTCGATGATGCCAATATGTCGGTATTCACCCCTGTCTACTGCGGTGCGGATGAAGTTCCCGCCTGCTACGCCGCCAACGGCGCGAGCGACACACGGTTCTCATGGGACAACGCCTACTGGATATACAACTGGGTGGCCAACATGGTCTACCCACGCTACAGCCTCATGTTTGGCGACCTGAAAGAGGTGCGCGACAGGCTCGAAAAGACCTACGTCACCGTCCAGCCAGGGTTTGAGAGAGTGGCCGCCGCCCTCTACGACACCGACAAGGAGGCATTGAAGGAATTGCTCAATTCCTACACCACGTCGGCTGCACAGACAGCATTCCAAAGCTGGAAGGAACTGGCAGAATTCCTCATCGTCCGCTACAACGACAATGTGAAAAAGGAAGTCAAGGACGGCAAGTTCGTCCTCAACGCCAACGGACGCTGCAACTCCTTTGAACGTCCTGCCTACGACAAACAATTCATGGAGCAGGTAATCAAGCTGACCGGAGACCGCTACGTCTACCCGCAACCAACAGAGAAGTAAAAACCAACGCATTAAAAACATAAAAACAACTATGGAAAATCAAGAACTATTGCAGATGGTGACTGAGAAAGCCAAGAAATGGCTGTCACCAGACTATGACGAAGCAACACGCAAGGAAGTGCAGCGTATGCTAGACAACGACGACAAGAGCGAGTTGATTGAAGCATTCTACAAAGACCTCGAGTTCGGCACCGGCGGCCTGCGCGGCATCATGGGAGTGGGCAGCAACCGCATGAACATCTACACCGTGGGAGCGGCGACGCAAGGCTTGTCCAACTACCTGCTCAAGAACTTCAAAGACATGAAGCAAATCTCCGTCGTCATCGGCCACGACTGCCGCAACAACAGCCGCCTGTTCGCCGAAATCTCGGCTAACATTTTCTCGGCCAACGGCATCAAAGTATACCTCTTCGACGATATGCGCCCGACACCCGAGATGTCGTTTGCCATACGCCACCTGCACTGCCAGAGCGGCATCATCCTCACCGCATCACACAACCCCAAGGAGTACAACGGCTACAAAGCCTACTGGGATGACGGCGCGCAAGTGCTCGCCCCGCATGACAAAGGCATCATCGACGAAGTCAACAAGGTGACATCGGCAGCCGACATCAAGTTCCAAGGCAACAAGGAGCTCATCGAAATCATCGGCGAAAACGTCGATGCCGCCTACCTCGACCAAGTCAAGACCGTCTCGATCGACCCCGAGGTCATCAACAGGCACAAAGACCTGAAGATTGTCTACACCCCCATCCACGGCACAGGCATGATGCTCATCCCACGGGCATTGAAGCAATGGGGATTCGACAACGTCAACACCGTCCCCGAGCAGATGGTC
This sequence comes from uncultured Bacteroidaceae bacterium, assembly GCA_939800445.1. Lineage (GTDB taxonomy): Bacteria > Bacteroidota > Bacteroidia > Bacteroidales > Bacteroidaceae > Avibacteroides > Avibacteroides faecavium. The sequence continues at coordinate 9,806 of CALNGU010000071.1, forward strand.
AAGGACGGCAACTTCCCCACCGTCGTCTCCCCCAACCCCGAGAACGCCGAGGCACTCAGCATGGCAGTCAACCTCGCCAAGCAGCTTGACGCCGACCTCGTCATGGCATCCGACCCCGATGCCGACCGCGTGGGCATCGCCTGCAAGGACGACAAGGGCGAATGGGTGCTGATGAACGGCAACCAGACCTGCCTCATGTTCCTCTACTACATCATCACCCAGTACACCAAGCTCGGCAAGATGACAGGCAATGAATTCGTCGTCAAGACCATCGTCACCACCGAGCTCATCAAGAACATCGCCGAGCGCAACGACATCGAGATGTTCGACTGCTACACCGGCTTCAAATGGATAGCACGCGAGATACGCCTCAACGAGGGCAAGAAGAAGTACATCGGCGGCGGTGAAGAGAGCTACGGCTTCCTCGCCGAAGACTTCGTGCGCGACAAAGACGCAGTGTCAGCCTGCTGCCTCATAGCCGAGGTCGCAGCCTGGGCAGCCGACAACGGCAAGACGCTCTACCAGCTCCTCCAGGACATCTACCTCGAGTACGGCTTCTCCAAGGAGTGCGCCATCAACATCGTCAAGCCCGGCAAGAGCGGCGCGGAGGAGATCAAGGCGATGATGGAAAACTTCAGGAACAACCCCCTCAAGGAACTCGCAGGCTCGCCCGTCGTCCTCTTCAAGGACTACAAGAGCCTCAAGCAGACCGACGCGAGCGGCAACGTCAGCGACATCGTGATGCCAGACACGTCCAACGTCCTGCAATTCTTCTCAGCCGACGGCACCAAGGTCTCCATCCGCCCGTCAGGCACTGAGCCGAAGATAAAGTTCTACGTCGAGGTCAAGGAACTCATGCACAGCCGTGACGACTACCGCGAGGTCAACGTCAAGGCAGAAGAGAAAATCGAGAAGGTGAAGAAATCACTCGGTCTCTGACCACCCGCCAGACGGGACAACCCCAAGCCGCCCATCGCAGCGCATAAGCCGCAGATGGGCGGCTTTTTCATGCGGCAGGATGCAACAGCGAGATTTGCACGAGACGCAGTGGAGACGCATATTATGCGTCTCTACAACTGAGGCGTGGTCAGTATTGCTATCCGTAAAGTGTAGAGACGCATAATATGCGTCTCCACAGCAGGCAGCACGACATTTACAGGCAAACACGGCAGGGCACAAAGCCCGTGACAATAGGGGCAAACCTCCCCCACACGCCGAGAAAAGTTACACCTCTCGGCGAGTAAAGTACATTCAAAACTTTTGTTTATATATTCAAAACTTCTGTTTATATAAACAAAAGTTTT
>CALNGU010000072.1 GCA_939800445.1 uncultured Bacteroidaceae bacterium
CAACGACCCCGAGATTACAAATCACGTGCTCTGGCCAGCTGAGCTAAAGAGGCATCACATTTGCACCCGCTTTCACGGAAACGGGTGCAAATTTAAGTGTTATTTTCAGAACGCAAAAACTTTTGCATCATTTTTTAGCTGCGCACCTTTTCTTTGTACTTGATGAGCTGTTTGATGAGTGCCTCAACGCAATCATCCACACCCTCCTCAAACGTGTCCTTGACCTTGTTGACGAAGAATTCGTTGTTGGGCACGGTCACTTTGATGCTCACGTCTTTGTTTTCAGAAGTTTCGGGTTTTACCACCTTCAACGACACCTCGGCACTGCTTATGTTGTCGAAATACTTGTCCAGCTTCGACACCTTTTTGTCAATGAACTGCTGCAGTTTCTCAGAAGCGTCAAAATGAATAGACTGAATCCTGATTTCCATAAAACCTCCTTTTTTATTTAGCCCGTGGGTGGGCTTGTTTATAAATCTTCTTTAGCTCCTCGAATGAGGAATGCGTGTAAATCTGAGTAGTCCCCAATTCATTGTGCCCGAGCAGCTCCCTGACCGACTCAAGGTCGGCACCATTGTCGAGCATGGCCGTCGCGAATGAATGCCTGAGGACGTGCGGGCTGCATTTTTTCAAGCCCGGGACAGCGCCGAGCGCAGCACGCACCACCCCGTAGACCTTGGTGGGGGATATGCGCGTCCCGCGTGACGAGACAAACAACGCGTCACAACGCGCCACGCCGGCACGGACGTCCAGATACGACCGTATCGCGCCAACCAGCCCGCCGCCTATCGGGACTATGCGTTCCTTGTCACGTTTGCCGAGGACTTTCACCTGGCTGGACGAAAAATCAACGTCGGCGACATCCAGTCCCACCAGCTCAGCGCGGCGAATGCCTGTCTCATAAAGCACATCGACAATGAGCCTGTCGCGCACGGCTTCAAAGCCTTCATCGGGCATGGTGTCGATCAGACGCTCCATGTCGCGGTCACGCACGACTTCAGGCACGCGCTTGGGCTTCTTCCGGCCGGACAACATCGCCACGGGGTTTACCTCTATATAATGGTTGCGCAGCATGAATCTATAAAAGCTCTTCAAAGAACTCAATTTGCGGTTGACCGACGTTGCCGAATATCCGCTATCGACAAGGCTCGCGAGCCAACCCCTGACAAGGTCGGCATCCACATTCTCTATCCCGAGCCCCTGCTCTATTCCGCTCAGATAAAAAGAGAATTGTTCCAAGTCGCGCCGATAATTCTCGGACGTCAACTTGGAATAATTCTTCACTGAAGCTATGTAATCGATAAACCTATCTATATACATACGAGCATAAACCGAAATTCATGCTACGAATATATAGAAAAGGTCAGACTATTCAAAAAGATTAGAGAAATTTTAAATCACTCTTCTTCCCTGCGGAGCTTCTGGACGTAGATGGCGTGTTCCATCTTCAGTCTCTTGACCACCGAGGGTTTGTCGTACTGTTGCCTGCGCCTCAATTCCTTGATAACGCCAGTCTTCTCATATTTCCTTTTGAATTTCTTTAAGGCTCTTTCAATGTTTTCGCCTTCCTTTACAGGTACAATTATCATATCGTTTTAGTTATTAATAATATTCAACGTAAGTTGGATTTAGCGGCGCAAAGATAAACTTACTTCTCCAAACGACAAAACTTACACAACATTTTGTTGCAACACTGTCAGATGCGCAATCCACTGGGCGTGGGACAAGGCACGCCACAGGCGGCAAACGGCCGGGCAAGGCGCGGTGCCGGAGAAAAAGTCTATTTTTAGCCTAAATCTACATATTTTTAAGTTGAAAATATATAGATTTAACCTGCAAATACATAAACTTAGGCTAAAAACAAACTTTTCTCGGCATCATGCGAAATCTTCAGCAGACGGAACGGCCTTTCACAAAGTACGGCGGGGCGACAGGATGCCGCACGACGGCAGGCAACGACAGACGCACGAGGCGGCCGGGACAAGCCTCATCGCAGACGTGATTGGGCACATTCGACGGGCAATATGCTTAAGAAATCCGCAAAGTGTTGTATTTTTGCCGATTATATGGGAACAGCCATCAACAAACACCTCCTGTCCATCATTGCATTGGCGGCCATGACGGTCGTTGCCAACGCCCAGAATCCGTTTGAAAGCAATGGATTCGACAATCCATACGATGAAGACAGCGAATACTACGACCCTAACGACCCCAACGTCGCGTTTTACAACCAGCAGGACTCGATGCCCGAGATTGATGCCAACACCATCCCCGTCCACGTCGAGATGTGGAACGTCGATGAGATGCTGGGCGACATCGAGCCGGTCACGGTGGACACGACGTACCAATACTTCTACAATTCGTTCATGGAGGAGGGTGTGCGCAGCACCTACAACTTCCTCGGCAACCTCGGCTCACCGCGCTACTCGCGGCTCTTCTTCGAGCGGAGGGATATGGACGAGAACATTTTCGTGACACCTTATTCCATATATAAGACACCCGACCAATTCCGCTTCGTCAACACGAAATCGCCGTTCACCAAGCTGCAGTACTACAAGGGGGGCAGCAAGCACGAGGGCGAGGAACTGTTCAATGCCTACTTCGGGTTGAGCTTCAACAAGCGTTTCTCGACGGGTTTCAACTTCGACTACGTGTACGGGCGCGGCTACTACCAGGCGCAATCGACGGCGCACCTCAACGGGTCGTACTTTGCAAGCTACATCGGCGACAAATACCAGGCGAACCTCCTCTTCAGCTACTTCCGCATCAAGATGCGAGAAAACGGGGGGCTGGCGGACGACCGTTACATAACCGACCCGATTGCGATGAACGAGGGGCGGACGGAGTACACGTCGAGCGATATGCCCGTGCGTTTCGCCAACAACAATGCGTGGAACACCAACAAGGACTTCTACGTCTACCTCACGCACCGCTACAATGTCGGCATCACCGAGGAGCACCTTGTCCCGGTTGACACGGTCAACCTGCCAAAGGACAGCATGATGACGGTCAAGACGTTCATCCCTGTGACGAGCTTCATCCACACGATGAGGGTCGAGAGGGGCAAGAGGAACTTCCTGTCCTACGGGATGCCCGAGGATTTCTTCGCAGACCGCTATATGCCGGGCGACACCATCGACGACTGGCACAACACCCTCTCGGTCAAAAACACGCTGGCAGTGACGCTCAACGAGGGATTCAAGAGCTGGTCAAAGTTCGGGCTGAAGGCGTTTGCGACCTACCGTTTCGACCGCTACACCATGATTGACTCGCTGTGGAACGGGATGCGCTATGCCATGCGTGACTATACTTCGCATGATTTCGCCGTGGGCGGCGAGCTTTCCAAGGAGCAAGGCACGCTCGTGCATTACAAGGTCAACGGGCAGGTCTCGCTGCTGGGCGACAATGTGGGGGACTTCGACGTGAGCGGGGACATTGATTTCAACTTCAGGCTCTTTGGCGACACCGTGAGCATCAGGGGCAACGCGTCGATAAGCAGCACGTCGCCGCTGTTCTACACCGAGCATTTCCACTCCAAGAACTACTGGTGGGACAACAGCTTTGAGAAACAATGGCGTTACGACGTGGGTGGCTCGCTCGACATCGAGAGGTGGAGGACGCACCTCAGCGTGGGTTTCGCCAACATGAAGAATCTCGTCTACTTCGACAACCGCGCCCGCGCCAGCCAGTACGGGGGCAATGTGCAGGTGTTCGCCGCCAAGCTGCGGCAGGACTTCAAGGTCAGGGTCTTCCATCTTGACAATGAGGTGACTTACCAGAAGAGCAGCAACAACTCGGTGCTGCCGTTGCCCGAGCTGTCGCTGTACCACAACTTCTACATATCCGCCCTCATCGCCAAAAAGGTGCTGCGCGTGGAGATTGGGGCTGACCTCCGTTACTTCACCTCCTATTATGCCGAAGCGTACAATCCTGCCACGGGGCAATTCCACCTGCAACCCCGCGACAACATGGTCAGGATTGGGGGCTATCCGGTCATAAACGTCTACGCCAACCTCTTCTTGAAACGCACCCGCATCTTTGCCATGATGTCGCACGTCAACTATGGCAGCGGCAATGCCAACGCGTTCTATGTGCCGCACTACCCGATGACACCGATGCTCTTCAAGTTTGGCATCTCATGGATATTCTATGACTAAGCTGCGACGCAAGGCCAAACGACCGGTCATAGGGGCTGTGGCGGCAGGGGCATTGCTCACCGCGTTTCTGCTAAAGGACATCATCAGCCCGAGGACCGACAGCGGATACAAGGACATGGAGGGAATCTTCGCCAAAGGCGTCATGACCGCCGCCATTGAGGAAAGCCCTTTGTCATGCGCCATCAGGGGCAGCGACACGACAGGATTATACTATGGCATCCTGAAACGCTTTGCAAAACATCACGGGCTGCAACTCAAACTGAAAGTGGTCAACAACCTGGACAAGGCACAAGCCGAGCTGCAACTCGGCGGGTGCAACATCATCGCGACCGGAATCGCAAGCACCATGGATGCCAGGAGGACTATGCACCTGTCAGAACCATTGCACACGTCGCACGCGGTGCTTGTCTACAACAAAGCACGAGGCCTCGCGCTCACTTCCCCCTATGATTTGGGCGGGATGGAAGTGACGCTGCCGGACGGTTCACCCTACGCAACAAGGATAAACAACCTCGGGCTCGAAATCATGGATACCATAAAAGTGCGTACGGTGTCGGACGAAAACGCATACCAAATCCTATGCGACGTGGACAATGACCCGACCATCACGACCGTCTGCGACGACAAACTGGCGGCTATGGCGGCAGACAGCTGCAAGAACATCGCATGGTTCACCATCGGCTTTGAACAAAACGTCTCATTCGGCACGGACAACGGGGCTGCTGCACTCAACGACAGCCTTGACAGCTGGCTGCGCCGATTCAAGGAAAGCAAGGACTATGCCGAGCTATGCCGCAGATATATTAATATAGGTACGCGAGAATGAGACATCCACTTGCGGCGACCGCAGCCACTATCCTAATCATTTTATTGCAAGGCATCGCACCCGCACTCCACGCACAGGAGACAAGCAGCAAGGAAGGGCGCACGTGGTTCAGGCGGACAATAGACTTTTTCTTCTTTGACATCGACACCAACTTCATTGAGGCTGATGCCTACCGCATGAATGTCTCGCTGAAAAGCGACATTCGCTACGACAACTACACCTTGCGCGGAGGACGCGGCGACGACAAAGCCCTGACCATCAGCCAACGGCCAAGCTACAGCATAGGTGCCTACATCGGATGGGAAGTGCTGACGGTCGGATGGTCGGTCAACATCCATGAGACTTTCTTGAACAGAGGCAGCAAGACGCGCAACACGGATCTCAGTTTCAGCCTCGTGGGGACGTTTCTCGGATGCGACCTCTACTACCGCAACTACAAAGACGGTTTCAGGGTGGTCAAAAGCACAGGCTTTGGCGAAGAGCCTAACTTCTGGGACAAACGCGACATAGACGGGGTGGAAACCAAGATTGCAGGCATCAACGCGTGGTACATCTTCAACCGCCGCCGGCTCGCCTACCCTGCCGTCTACGCCCACTCATCAAAACAAAAGAGAAGTTGCGGCTCACTCATGGTCGGTGCCTCCTACACCTTGCACGATTTCCACCTTGACGACGGGGCATTGCCGCAGGACTATGAGGACTTCATCGAGGCACATTCCGAGTTGCAGGAAATATCCTATCACAACATCAGCCTCGGTGTCGGCTACACCTACAACTTTGCTTTCCTCAAAAACTTCACCGCCAACCTGACATTGTTGCCCTCAGCCGCCTATCACATCTCACGGCTGAAGCAGATGGACGAAGGGACTCCGATTTACAAGAACCTGAACTTCGACCTGCTGGCCAAAGGCGGACTGACCTACAACAACGAACGTTTCTTTGCAGGATGCACGGCGCAATTCCGCACATACTTCAACCGCAAAGGACACTCAAGCATAGTCAACAACACGGGCACGGTGTCAATATTCGCGGGCTTCAACTTCTGGAGGAAAAAATAGGGAGAGGAAAAGGCAACAGCATCCATTTTAACTGCATTTTGCAGCAAACGCTTTCAAAACGGCAAAATATGGAGGCCAACCAATGACACTATGCCAAGAAAAACAGGCCTGCCCGCATTTTGCAAATGGCAATGACAAAAACGCAAGCCACAAACGGTTCCAGGACAACCACACAAGCCACCACGACCTGAAGGACTAAATGCCACAAGCCTCATCGCACAACGATTTAGGCATTAATAAACAATGGATTAGAGACAGCAAGGGGATAAAAATAAAAAAGGGTCAACGCCTTGACCCAATCTTTGTTAACCTTAAATCTAATACTATGAAAAACACATTGCAAATGTAGTGCTTCCTGGAGAATTGGCAATAGACGACCCCAAGAAAATGTCCATATTTAATATTATTTAACACCCTACCCCATTACGAAAGTGTGCAACGCCGTCAATCAAAGCAACGAAAGCAACTGCTCCAACCGTCTGACCTCAAACGTGGGACGGAAGCTCCCTGCATCATTCCCCCACCGATTAAACCAGACTTGGTCAAGACCTGCTGCGGCAGCCCCTTTGATGTCGGTGTCGATGTTGTCGCCGACCATCAACGATTCGGCGGCGAGCGACTGGGTGGCGGAAAGGGCGAAATTGAAGATTTCGATGCGCGGTTTATGCACCTGGATGTCCTCTGACAGGATGACACGTGAGAAATAATGCTCAAGACCTGCCGATGCCAACTTCGCAGACTGCAATTCACGGAAACCGTTGGAGAGGATGTAGAGGTTGTAGCGCGGCGCAAGGCAATCCAAGACCTCGTGCGCCCCATCAACGACACCCCTCATCGTCGGCATCATGGCCAAAGAGTCACGCATGAACGACAGAGCCAAATCACGGCATCCCCCTATCCCATCATGCTCAAAGGGGTAGGTGAAGCGCATGACATTCAACTCATCTTTTGTCACCAAGCCGCGCCCGTAGTCCGCCCACAACTCCTCATTGCGCCGCTCATAGAGTGCAAGGTAGTGGTCAAACGATTTGAAGAAGCGCGAATAGCCGTGCCGCTCGTACATCATGCGGTAGACCTGGCGCGAATTGCCTGTGAAATCCCAAAGAGTGTCGTCGAGATCAAAAAAGATATTCCTATAACGCTGTGCCATCACCTCTCGCCTTCCGTTTTAACATAGCGACGGCAGATTGCGTCCATCGCAACCTGCCGCCGCCACTTCATTGCACAATCGCCACTGCGTCACTTGACGAGGATGACGAGATAGCGTGACACTTCCCAAAACTTGGCAGGGTCAGTGATTTTCAACACATACTGCCCCTTTTCATCCTTGACGAGCTGGTAAGAGCCGGCGGGGTGCGAGGTCTTGAGAGTCGCCCTTTTGCTGTAAAGCGGCAGTTCCTTGAACTCGCGGATGTCTATCTCTGAGAAATAGTCTTTGTCGAAATCCTGATTTTTCAGCACCTCCCCGTCGTCCAGTATCTTGCGGTCACGAAGTTCTTTCCTGTTGCCGTAGACATACCATGCGCGGTTGATGATCTTGTCTTGCGCATCGACCACCTTGCCCTTGCTTTCGTTGTCGGCCTCAAGGTCTGAGACGCGTGTCGAGAGGTTGCCCACCACGCTGTCGAGCTGGGCTATCCTGATGTCTTTCGCCTTGAGCTGTTCCTGCAACTCGACGAGTGCGGCCTCCTTCTCCTCGAGCTGGCGGGTCAGGGCTTCGACCGTCTTCTTGGTTTGTGCCGAGACGTTCTTGCTGCTTTGCAACATCTTGTTGAGTTGTGCGATCTTCTCGCGGTTTTCATTCATCTTATTGATGATGAAGTCCATCTGCTCGGCGAGTTTGTCCTTGTCAGACCTCACGCCCTCTTCGCCCACGGTCAGGTCAATCCGCCCCTCGGCTTCGTCAATCTGGTTGAAACCTTCTTGCACGAAGTTAATCGTGGCGAGCAGCTCGTCCATTTCCTTCTGTTTCAACTCCAGTTCGCTCCTGAGCGAATCGGCCTCGGTCTGTCCGGACTTGGTGTTTTGACCGCACGAGACGAATGCAGCCGCCACAAGCACGGCGGCGAATAACTTTAACCCTTTCATACGCTTATCTCCTCTTGCTTTGATTTATAGTCTTTCTTCTTTTCCTTGTCCTTGACGGCGGGACATCCCTCGACGACAATCACGATCTCGCCACGCGGCTCATTGGACTTGAAGTGCGCTGCGACCTCGGCCAGCGTCCCCCGCACCGTCTCCTCATGCACTTTGGATATTTCCCGCGTGACGGAGCATCGGCGGTCAGAGCCGTAGGCTTCGATGAACTGCTCAAGGGTCTTGACGAGACGGTAGGGGGATTCGTAGAAAACCATCGTGCGCTCCTCGCCCGCCAGCGCGGCAATGCGCGACTGCCGTCCTTTCTTCTGTGGCAGGAAACCCTCGAATGCGAATCTGTCGCACGGCAGTCCCGAGTCGACGAGCGCGGGTATCACCGCCGTCGCCCCAGGCAAGCACTCGACCTCGACACCGCAGGCGACGCACTCGCGCACGAGCAGGAAGCCCGGGTCGGATATGCCAGGTGTGCCGGCATCGCTGATGAGTGCCACGTTTTCACCACCCCGGATGCGTGCCGCCATGGCGGCGACCGACTGGTGCTCGTTGTACTTGTGATGGGAAATCATCGGCACGTGGATGTCGAAATGCTTGAGCAACACGCCCGACGTGCGCGTATCCTCAGCCAGAATCAGGTCGGCCTCGCGCAGCGTCCTCAGGGCGCGGAACGTGATGTCCTCAAGATTCCCGACCGGGGTCGGCACGACAAACAGTTTGGCCATAGTGTCAAGTCTTTTGCTTCATCGCAAATGTAAGGCAAAACCGCCGTGGGTGGCAACTACTTGCTTCCATTTTTAACAGATGTTTGTGCTTTGACGCAAATATTCAGTCGCACCGCCGCACTTGGTACAATGGGATGCCGCCAGCACGACACTGGACGTAGGGTGGAAAAACATCAGATGTTCCGGCAGAAAACAATGCTTGTTAATGCCACTAACAACTGATGCTGTCACGCAAAAGGTCGGATGATGCCGCGCCCGCCCGCCTTTGCCAGCCAAATGGACAGGATGGATGTTGGCTGGTGCGTTAAAAGACCGTAATTTTACAGCCTGCAAAACAAAAGGAGGCATCAAATAAAAACTGGAGGACAGGCAATGTTCAGCGAAGACAACTTGCAAGAGTCTGCCCGGCGCGGGCGCATCGAGGTCATCTGCGGTTCAATGTTCTCGGGCAAGACCGAGGAACTCATCAGGCGGCTCAAGCGCGCCAAGTTCGCAAGGCAGCGTGTGGAGATATTCAAACCGTCGATTGACGTGCGCTATTCCGAGGGGGATGTCGTCTCGCACGACAGCAACAGCATTCCCTCGACACCGATAGACTCGTCGGCGAGCCTTGTCCTGCTGTCGTCGGACATCGATGTCGTGGGCATCGACGAGGCGCAATTCTTCGACAAAGGCATAGTGGAGGCGTGCAATCTCCTTGCCAACAGCGGCGTGAGGGTGATTGTGGCGGGACTGGACATGGACTTCATGGGCCGCCCCTTCGGACCTATGCCCGACCTATGTGCCATAGCCGACGAGGTGACAAAGGTGCACGCCATCTGCGTGAGGTGCGGCGCGCTCGCCTATGTCTCACACCGCACCGTCGAGGGCGACAGGCAAGTGCTGCTGGGCGAGAAGCTGGAGTACGAACCGCTGTGCCGTGAGTGCTACAAGAAAGTAATGCATAAGGAGGAGTGAGCCATGCTGGACAAAAAAATCACATTCGACCGATTCATAAGGATGCTCATCGGGGGCGCAGTGTTCGCCGCCATCATCTATCTGATCAACTATCTGAGCGGCGTGCTTCTGCCATTCGTGGTGGCAGTGGTGATTGCCTACATGGTCTACCCGATTGTCAAGTTCTTCCAGTACAAGGCACGGCTGCGCTACCGCGCCGTGGCAATCATCGTGACGCTCGTGCTTGTCGCTGCGGCAGTGGCGGCTGTCGTCACATTCGTCGTGCCACCGCTCGTCAGCGAGACAATGCACGTCAAGAATCTCATTGCCGAGGAGCTGGCTAACAACACGGCCGGAGGCTCGATACCCGACTTCGTCAGCAAATTCATCGCCGACAACATCGACATGAATAAGGTCAATGAGTTCCTTTCCGAGGAGAACCTCACCAAAAGCATCAGTGCCGTCATGCCTAAGTTGTGGAACATCCTGTCGCAGTCGTTGAGCATCGTGTTTGGGATAGTGACCGTATTCATGATTGTGCTCTATGTCTACTTCATCCTCCTCGATTACGAGACGCTTGAGAACGGATGGATAAAGATTGTGCCTCCGCGCTACCGCCCATTCGCATCGGGACTTGTCGATGACCTCAAGGCGGGCATGAACCGTTACTTCCGTGGGCAGGGACTGGTGGCCCTCATCACGGGGGTGATGTCGGCAGTGGGTTTCCTCATCATCGACTTCCCCCTTGCCATCGGCCTCGGCCTGCTCGTGGGGTTGCTCACGCTCGTGCCCTACCTCAAGGTGATTGCACTCGCCCCGGCGGCGTTGCTCGCCGTTGTCAAGGCGGCAGACACTGGGCAAAACTTCTGGATAGTGCTCGTGTCGGTCATTGCCGTCTTTGCCATAGTGCAGGTCATCGAGGATTCGGTCATCGTGCCAAGAATCATGGGCAAACTGATGGGACTCAATCCGGCACTCATCCTGCTGTCGCTGTCGGTCTGGGGAGCACTCATGGGCATCATAGGGATGATCATCGCACTGCCGATGACGACGCTCATCATCTCCTACTACAAGCGGTTTGTGATTGACCGCGAGAGCATCGTCAAGGGGGATTGAACGCCAATCCCCACCCCGTGCAACAGCAAAATGCAGCACACAGGGCAAAAAAGCAGCCGATAAGTTTTGCAGTTCGGTTAAAATGCCTACCTTTGCAACCGCAATGCCAAAAGCCTTGCACAAAGAGGTTTGATTCGCTAGCTCAGTTGGTAGAGCACAACACTTTTAATGTTGGGGTCT
>CALNGU010000073.1 GCA_939800445.1 uncultured Bacteroidaceae bacterium
GATGAGTTTGTTTTTGTTGGTGTAGAGCGCCGCCACCATGTCGTCGCGCGACAGCGTGGGCGAGAGGTAGGGCTTGTCCTTGAGCATCAGCTGCTCCAGCTGGTCAAACAGTGGCGTGCCGCTGTCGCCTGCGGCCTTTGCCGCCGTGGCGGGTGCTGACATGAGTTTGTTGTGGTACTGCTCGGCCAACTCGGCGTAGTGCTGCATCTGCTGCGCCATGAGCAGGTTTTGCCGGTGCAGTGCCTTTCGCTTGTGTGCCGCGAGCCACAGCAGTGCGCCGAGCAATGCCGTGGTGATGAGGAAGCCGATGATGACAAACCGCGTGACGAGCAGCCGCCGCTGCCCCTCGTTGATGATTTCGTTCTTCTCATTGAGTTCGTAGATGGCTGCCAGCTCCAGCACCGACGTGCGCTGTTCCTCCTCCTTGAGGGTCTCGCGCAGGGCCGCCAGCTTCTCGTAGTAGATGGCGGCTTCGTGCCATTCGCCTTTGAGCTCATGGGCTTTCGCCACGTTCTTGTAGACTGTCACCATGTGGTAGTTGGTGGTGTCGCCGCCCTCGGCCAGCTGCTGCTCGTGCTCGCGGTAGGTGGCTATGACGTCGTCGTACATCCCTTTGCCGAAGAGGTAGGGCATCATGAGGTAGTCGTCCTGGTTGTAGCCCTTGATTTCGCGCCACTCGTCGTAGCATTGGCGTGCCTCGTCGTCCCTGCCCATCGACGAGAGGATGACGGCGCGCAGGGCGAGCATGGTCTTGCGCTCCTTGTCGGCGAGGCCGGCGATGCCGGGTTCGTCGCCCGATGCCGAGACGATGCGCTCGAGGCTGTCGGTCATGGCGAGTGCGGTGTCCCACTGGTGCTCGCGGATGTAGTAGATGATGAGCGTGTTGTACTCGTAGCGCAGGTTGTCCCACTTGTACTTGTAGTCGCTGCCCGCCATCGTCTCGACGGCCTGGAGCATATAGCGCAGCCCCTCCTCGGTGTTGCGCTGCTGGTAGAACGACTTGCCGATGGTGAACCGCGCGATGGCCTGCATCGCCGCGTCGCCCTCTGCCTCGGCGATGTCGAGGAGCTGGCGGGCGTAGCGCATCTTATTCTCCTCGTCGGCCAGGTAGTCGTAGCACGTGATCATGCGATGCAGCACCTCCATGTGGTTGCCCGCGTCGCCCTTGACCGAGTCGCTGCCGAGCGTGCGGCGGTAGTGGACGAGTGCCTGCACGGGCTTGTGGTTGTTGACGTAGAGGTCGCCCTCCAGTATGTTGAGGTCATAGTCGCTGATGTCCGTGCGCTCGCGCATGGCGGACACGATGCGGTGGGCGAGGTCGGGGTCGGTGAAAGTCAGTTCGTAGACCTTGTCCTCGGTCAGCAGGCTGTCGGGGATGTCTTCGCTGCCTGCCCGTGCCGTCACGGCGGCAAGTGCCAGGGCGATGATGGCGAGTGCCAGTGTCTTGAGATTCATAGTCGTAGAAGCGCGGGTGCGGCATTGGTGGCTGCCGCGCCGTCGCCGCCAAAGTTAGTGCTAAATCATGGAAATGCAATGATGCCGCCCTCTTTCGCCGCCAGCCGTGCGGCGTGACGTTCACAGGGGGATGACCTCGAGGTCGTCGGGCACGACGATGCGCCCGCCGAATGCCGTCGCCGCCTCGGCTGCGTAGGCCTCCTTGCGCGTGGCCAGTGTCTTGTCCTCGGTGTGGTAGATGATGAGCCCGCCAGCTCCCAGGCTCGCCGCGTCGCGCCCGGCATCGAGCGCGGTGCTGTGGTGCTTCTCGTAGGGCTTGAAACGCCCGCTGTCGGCGTGCAGGCAGAACGCCTCGTGCATCAGCCAGTCGGCATCGCGGGCGACGGGGCGGTTGGCCTCGTTGAACGGTTCGTCGCCCAGGCACACCACGCTGCGCCCCGAGGCGAGGGTGGCGCGGAAGCCGAACTGCCGTTCCTTGGTCGAGCGGATGTCGAAGCAGCGCACCTCCATCCCGCCCACGGCGAATGCGTCGCCGTCCTCCAGGCGGTGCAGGGTGACGCGCTCGCTGGCGATGGCCATGTCCTTGGGCGCGAGGGTCAGCGAGCACAGTGCCTGCACGGTGTCGAGTGCCTTGCCGTGGGCGTGCACGGCGAGACGCGCCGCGCTGTCGCCTGCCTTGGCGAGCTGCACCACCTTGCGCACCACCCACACCGTGCCGAGGATGTGGTCGGTGTGGCAGTGGGTGACGAAGAGGTCATGGATGTCAGCCATGGCGATGCCTGCGTCTTCCATCTGGCACAGCACGCCGTTGCCGCCGCCGGCATCGACCAGCATCGCCCCGCACGTGTCGTGCAGGACGAAGCAGGTGTTGTAGCAGCGGGTGACGAATGCGCTGCCCGTGCCGAGCATGGTGATGCGTGCGCCGCAGGTCATGTGTCCCTGGTGTCAGAAGTGGCTCGACCCGTCGAAGCAGTGGGTGCACACCTTGCACTTGGGCAGCCCTATCGCCTTGACGAGGGTCTCGATGGTGTTGAAGCGGAGAGAGGTCAGCCCGAAACGCTCGGCGATGATGCCCACCATGCGCTTGTACTCGGGCGAGTCGGTGGTGGCGTATTTGTCGAGGTTCTTGTCCGCGTCGCCCTCCAGTTCCTTGATTATGCGGCGGGTTATCAGCTCGAGCGAAGACTTGGAGGCCGAGAACCCGATGAACGGGCAGGCGTAGATGAGCGGCGGGCAGGCGATGCGCATGTGCACCTCCTTGGCCCCGTAGTCATACAGCACCTTGACGTTGTCGCGCAGCTGCGTGCCGCGCACGATCGAGTCGTCGCAGAACAGCAGCCGCTTGCCCTCGAGCATGGCGCGGTTGGGGATGAGTTTCATCTTGGCCACGAGCGAGCGGGTCTCCTGGTTGCTGGGGGTGAAGCTGCGGGGCCAGGTGGGGGTGTACTTGCATATCGCCCTGTGGTAGGGGATGCCCTTGCCCTCGGCATAGCCCAACGCCATGCCCACGCCCGAGTCGGGTATGCCGCAGGCGCAATCGACCTCGCTGCCGTCGGTCTGTCCCATGCGCAGGCCGCTCTTGAAGCGCACCTCCTCGACGTTCCTGCCCTCGTAGCACGAGGTGGGGAAGCCGTAGTAGACCCAGAGGAACGAGCACACCTGCATCCCCTCCTGCGCCGCCTGCATCTGCTTGATGCCGTCGGCCTTGATGCGCACTATCTCGCCGGGACCGAGGTCGCGCACCGTTTCAAAGTCGAGGTTGGGGAAACTCGTGGACTCGCTTGTCGCCGCCCATGCCCCTTCTTTTTTACCTAATATGATAGGTGTGCGTCCCCACCTGTCACGCGCCGCGATGATGCCGTCCTCGGTGAGCAGCAGCATCGAACACGAGCCCTTGATGCGGTCAAACACGTTGTTGATGCCCGAGACGTAGTCCTTGCCTTGCGTGATGAGCAGGGCGACCAGCTCGGTCTGGTTGGTCGCGCCCGAGCTGAGTTCGGAGAAGTGCATGTTTTCGTCCAACAGTTGCTCCTCCAACTCCTCGATGTTGGTGATCTTGGCCACGGTGACGATGGCAAAGCGCCCAAGGTGCGACTTGACGATGATGGGCTGCGCGTCGGTGTCGCTGATTATGCCGATGCCCGAGTTGCCCTCGAATTTGTCCAACGTCGGCTCGAACTTGGTGCGGAAGTAGGTGCTCTCCAAGTTGTGAATGGACCGTGTGAAACCTTTCTGGTTGCTGTAAGTGGCCATGCCGCCACGTTTCGTCCCGAGGTGCGAGTTGTAGTCAGTGCCGTAGAACAGGTCTGTCTTGCAACTGTGCGTGGAAACTATCCCGAAGAAACCTCCCATGTGAGTGTCAGTTTTGGTGGTGTCGATTTTTGTTGAGGCTGCAAAATTAAGCAAAAACGGTGAATGCAACCCCAGCCCCGCATTATTCGTGCGCTGCGCCGCCTCCAGCCTCGCCCCGGCCTGTCGGGGCGATGGCATCCCCCGCCGGCAAGTGGCGTGAGACACCGTATGTCCCGGGCAAAACCATCGTGTGCCGGAGTGGCAGGGTCGGATGATTTTGGAGAAAGCATACGATGGCGCGGGCACGCCTCACAGCAGTGGTGTCATGTAGAGAGGGAGATAGACGATGCCATCCTCGACTTTCACGTCCTTGTCGTGGAGTACGTATGGCGTGGCGAGCTGCGTGCCGTACTTGACGATGCACTTCTTCAGCGATGTTAGGGTGTAGCGTTGCCCTGACTTCACCTCGACGGGCGAGATGTTGTGCCGGCTGGTGACAGTGTGTTTGGTTATGAGAAAGTCGATCTCCATGCGGTCTGCCGCCTGTGCCTTTGCCCCGCTGCTGAAGAAGTAGAGCTTGTGCCCTGCGGCGCGGAGCATCTGCGCCACGATGTTTTCGACAAGCATCCCCTCGTTGACCTCCAGTTTGTCAAACATCAGCTTGCGGTAGAGGTCTGCACCGACAATCCCGCACTCATCAAATGCGTGGCTGATGAGCAGCCCGGTGTCGCCCATGTAACATTTCAAGGTCGTGCGTTCCTCATTGAGCTTGAGACCGATGCTCGGCTCCGTGGAGTTGTAGCAGCAGTTTAT
The DNA here is from genome assembly GCA_939800445.1 of uncultured Bacteroidaceae bacterium. Lineage (GTDB taxonomy): Bacteria > Bacteroidota > Bacteroidia > Bacteroidales > Bacteroidaceae > Avibacteroides > Avibacteroides faecavium. The sequence continues at coordinate 4,561 of CALNGU010000073.1, forward strand.
GATCTTTGCGTCGCTCAACCAGAAAAACGCCTGTGAGTAGTCGCGCATCCGTGCTTCGCTTTCCAATGCTGCGAGGCTGAATTTTTTTTCATGCTTTTGCAACTGTCCGGGTATTTCCTCGAATATTGCCGCCACCTTGTTCTCCTGGCTGTCGGCGTACTTGCGGATGTCGTTGCGGTAGAGTGCAAGGATGTCGCGTTTCACCTCGTCAACCTTGTCGAAGTCGTGTGTCTCGACGTACTTGGCGACCGCCTGCGGCATCCCTCCGACGATGAGATACTTGCGGAAACAGTCCATTGCCCTGCGATGGAAAATGCCCATGGGCGACATCCGTTCAAATTGCGTGCGGATGTGGGGCATGAGCATCTCGTCGCCGATTGCCCAAAGGAACTCCTCAAAATCCATTGGGAACATTTCCAGGGCGTGTTCCTCCGAGGGAAGCATTATGTCCTTGACGTTCTTTTTTATGGATACGAGCGAGCCGGTCTCGATGTAGTCGTATCGGCGGTCGGCTACCAGATGCTTGATTGCGGCGCGGGCACGGGGGCAAAACTGCACTTCGTCGAAGACAATCAGCGAGCGTGCCTCGTCGCCAGGCGTTGGGCGCGGGATGAGCCGTCGCCTGAAGTAGAGCTCAAGGTTGGCAAACAATGTGTCAAGGTCGTCGAGATATAGGTTGAAGAACTCCATGACTTGCGGGTTGACCTTGCTGAAGTCAATGAGGATGTAGGATTCGTATTCGTTGCGGGCAAACTCCTCGACGACATAGCTTTTGCCGATTCGCCTTGCTCCCTCTATCAGTAGTGCGGTGTCGCCCTTGTGGTCGTGTTTCCAATCGAGGAGCTGATTGTATATTTTTCGTCTCATTGCCAGTGTTTTAATGATTTGTGTCGGATGTGCTTGCACGTTTTTGGAATTATCGAATGTGCAAATTTACACCTTTTCGCGATTATTGGAACGTCGATTTTACACCTTTTCGCGATTGTCGGGCGGGTGCTTCCGCACGTCTTGGGGATTATTGACGGGGTGATGGGCATTGCCGTGTCTTCCCCGCCTCCCGTGGCGTCTTTCCCTGCGTGGTGTGTGGACGGGACATGGCGGGGTGGGGCACGTGATGGCGTTGGTTTTCTACGATTTTGCTGCGATTAACACTAATTAACTTATGGGGGGGGGTAATTATTAATTAGTGTTTACATTTGCTGCCGTCAATTGTAAAGGAAAAACATCATGGACAACGACACACAGACATCCAAATGCCCCCTCTGCGGGGCTGACGTGCCGGCTGGCGCGGTCAAATGCGCCCATTGCGGCGAGTGGTTGAACGAGCGCGGGGACAAGGGCTTCCTCGACTGGTATTTCTGGGACATATACTTCCGTCACTATGCCGACTTCCGCGGGCGGCTGAGCCGTGGGAGGTACTGGGCGGGCTATGCCTTTTGCCTCGTCATCTCGGGGCTGCTGGGCTTGCTGGACTTCTGGATCTTCATGGTGACGTTGCTGCCGGTGCCCATAGCGTCGCTGCTCTTCGGCCTGGTGATGATCGTGCCGGGGCTGGCCGTCAACGTGCGCAGGCTGCACGACCAGGGCAGGACGTGGGAGTGGCTGCTCATCAACTTCATCCCCGTCGTGGGCAGCATCTGGTACTTCATCCTGATGCTCATGCCGTCCAAGCCGCAAAAGGCGTGAGGCGCGCCGTGCGGGGCCAGATGACAATGTGATTGCTTAGTAATAAATAAACGGTATGAAAATGTTTAGAAGGATGAGACTTGCGCTGCTCGCCATCGTGATGGCGTTGCCGGTGCTGCTGATGACAGCTTGCAGCGAAGCTGTGGGTAAGATCAATGATGCCAGTGATGCCATCGATGCGGGCAATTATGCCAAGGCAAAACGCCTCTGCGACGAGGTGAGGGATGAGCATTGGGGCGAGCTGGACTTGTATGACAAGACCAACCTGGCTTGTTTGTATCTCTCGATGGTCGGTGAGGACGATGTGGACGAGGATGAGGTCTATGACGCTTTCCGCCATTGCTGGGACTCGGCCAAGGAGGAGGACGAGGCGGAGGTCAGGGATTATGTCGATGACATCGCCGGCGAGGGTGCGTTTGACGCGGTCGAGGGGGCGATCGACCTCTATGACCTCGGCAAGGGGCTGGAGGACCTTGGCGGGTGGCTCGACTGGTGAGGCGGGCCGCGCGTGTGTAATGGATAGGTTAAAAATATGGATATAAATCATTTGTACAATGAGTGACAATGTGGAACAAAAGGCCGACGGCACTGTCGCCGAGAGGTTGGCGCGTGCCGTCAAGGCCTATGCGGACTCGCACCGCGCAAAGAGCAAGAGTGTGTTCCTGATGGACGATGTGAGAGATGTGGTCGACTTGCACAAGCGCCGTTACGCCACAGTGTCGCCCGATGAGCGGCTTCTGCTGGCGGTCAACAAGTCCATCACGGGATGCGTGGGTGGCTATGGTTGGAGCGGACTGCTGGTCACCGACCGCAAGGTCTATTGGAGGTGTTTGCGGGATTCTTTTTTCTCGTCCCTCATCGCGAGGTCTGTCAAGGGTGAGATGCCCTTGGAAGCGGTCAAGAGCATGGCGATAGGCAAGCATGACCATTGCTATGGCACCAACTACGTGGGTCATCAACTGGTCGTCAACGGCAAGGTCGTCGGGCTGCTCCGCATGGGCGGCGGTATCTTGTATGACGAGGACGCTATCAATGAGCTGAGTGACATATTCAAGGCGTTATGAGGCCGTTCAGGGAGAGGTATGAAGCCTACATCGCGGCGGGCAAGCGGGCGAGGCGGCCGGCGTTGCTCGTGTCCATATTGGCCATGGGTGCCGTGCTTTTCCCGTCATGGCTGCTCATCGATGGTCTTTGCGAGTCTCTCGTGGCGCGTGTCGTGCTTTACTTCATCGCCTTGCTCGTGTCGTTGGTGGTCTCGTCGCTCTGTGATACTGCTTGCCGCAGGGTTTTCCTGCGATGCTATTTCGCGCGGGAACTGGGCAAGCGCATTATGTAATCAAAACGCCAATCAAAGAATTAAAGTTTATGACAAAAGTTTTATGCAAAGTCCTCCTGCTGTGCGCATTGGCCGCTGCCGTCGCATCGTGCGGGGGTGGGAGCGTCTCTTCGCTGGCTGGAGGTGACGGCTATGGAGTGTTTTTCAAGGCACAGTCGGATGACCGTTACGGGATGATTTCCTCGGATGGCGAAATACTGTTTGAGGATGAATTCGAAATGCCGCCAAGCCCGGCGGTAGGCGGAGTCTTCAGTGCCATGGGCAGTGACTTCAAAATCCGATATTACACGGCATCGCCAAAGCCGGAGGCGATAGGCAAGGATGCTTACGTGGCAGGAGGTTATTGCACCGAAGGTGTCATCCCGGTGGTCAAGGAGGGGCAGCCTGTGGTGCTGATTGACAAGTCTGGCAAGGAGGTCGCTTCGCTCGCCAAAGCCGATGGCAAGCGGGTGACGATGGTCAACGGTTACTTCAGCGACGGCCTCATGCTGTTTTCCGCCGAGCGGAAATTCGGGTATTTCAACCCTAAGGGAGAGGTGGCTATAAAGGCCGTCTACGACGTTGCTTATCCATTCAGCGACGGGTTGGCTGTAGTCGCCAAGTCAAAAGCTGACGGTTCCATGTCGTGGTCTGCAATAGACAAGAGCGGCAAGGAGGTCGCACGGCTCAACATAAGCTATGAGGACATGACCTACATCCCGATGTACTTTGACGGCGTGCTGGTCTGTGGCACCGACGTTTATGGCAAGGACGGCAAGCGGCTGTTCCGTGTCCCGTCAGGGTGGACTGAGATGACAGCTTACAATGACGGGTACGCCAGCTTCCGCGAGGGCGGCAAGTGGGGCGTGTGCGACAAGGAGGGCAAGGAGGTCATCCGTGCAAAATATGACAACCCTGTCAAGCGCATAGACGGCGGTTTCCTGACCATAGACGGGACGATAGGCGATTGTGACATCTCGTTTGTCGATGCCAATGACGATGAAATCAAGCGGATAGACGGGGCGTACTCGTGCAGGATGCTGTCTGGCAGCAGGATTGTCGTCTGGGATGCCGAGGACGAATGCTACCTGGTGGATGAGAATGGTGAGGAGTCGGACGGGACTTCATACGCCGAGATAGGTGTCGAGCCGATGTATTATTTCAATGGCCAGTTGATGCCTTATTCCAGCTATGGGGCGATGCCCTGGGTGCTTGCCTCAATTCCGGCAGAAAGTGTCCAGGTAGATGACGGAGCCTCGGAGCAGTCGCCTGCAATCGACTATGAGGCAATCATCGCGCCGCACTTCGGAGGGACTATCCCGGCGGATTTTGACGTTGAGAAGATGATCGAGGTGTTCAACAGGTGTTGCGACGACCCGGATTCCATGTATGCGAATAACGCGGAAGGATTCGAGTCGTTTGCCAATGACTACCTTGAGACAGATATGTTCTCAGGAAGCTGGTGATGGTGGGCGGTCAGTCAGATGCGTGAGTGTTGACGCGAAGCCTGGTGTGCAACTGAGTTTATTTTATACTCAAAACAATAAGCAAATGAAATCTACAATCAAAGTATCAGCCATGGCCTGCGCCGCCGCGCTGGCTATGGCATCGTGCGGCGGCGGTGGAGGTTCGTCGCTGGCGACAGGAGATGTCTATGTGCCGTTCAAGGCGCAGTCGGGCGACCGCTTCGGCATGATGTCCACCGAGGGCAAGGTGCTGTTCGGGGACGAGTTCGACAACGAGCCGAGCGTGGCGCTCGGCGGCGTGTTCAGCGTCATGGGCAGCGACGGCAAACTCAAGTACTACACGGCAGATGCCAAACCGCAACCTGTCGGCAAGGATGCCTACACCCAGGGCGGCTACTGCGACGGGAGCGTGATCCCGGTGGTCAAGGAGGGCGGCCCTGTCATCCTCATCGACAAGACGGGCAAGGAAGTGGCTTCGCTCGCCAAGGCGGGCGGCAAGCAGGTGAGGGGCACTGGCAAGTATTTCAGCGACGGGTTGCTGTCGTTTGTCAACGAAGACGGCAAGTTCGGCTACTTCAACTCCAAGGGCGAGGTGGCTATCGAGGCGCAGTTCACCCTGGCGATGCCTTTCAACGAGGGCTTTGCGCTTGTGAGCAAATCCAAGGAAGGGGAGACGCCCGTCTACTTCGCCATAGATGCTGCGGGCAAGCAAGTCCCGGGGTTGAAGATTGACGAGGACAAGCTTTATATGCCATTCTGCTACGACGGCGTGTTTGTGGCAGGCAACAAGGCCTATGGCAAGGATGGCAAGATGCTTTTCCGTATGCCGTCCGATTGGGAATATTTGTCGGCGTACAATGATGGTTATGCTTCGTTTGGCGAAGGGGGCAAGAGCGGTGTCTGCGACAAGGAGGGCAATGAGGTCATCCGTGCCAAATATGACTATGTGGTGCGCATCGATGGGTGTTTTCTGGCTGTTGACGAAACGTCGGACGGGTATGATGTCGCATTCGTTGACAAGAATGACGATGAGAAAGCCAAGATAGACGGCGTGTCTTCATTTACGGTCATGTCCCCCGACAGGATATTGATAGGCGACGGTGACGAATACTACTTTGTCGATGCATCGGGCAAGGAGGCCGGCAAGGAAGTGTATGATTACATCTTCGCCCCCGATATGGAGACGGTCATCGCTGTCAACGGCCATTCGCCCTTTGAAGTGGATTTGATCGATTACCTGTACAGCGAGGTGCCCGTTCCTGGGGCGCAGCAGCCGTCAGAGGCCTCCGATGAGATAGATTTCAGAGGCATATTGGGTTCGTTCTGGTCCGACGGGACAGTGCCCGATGACTTTGATGTCGATGGCATGGTGGCACTGTTCAAGGAGGCTTGCTCTGCCCCGGATTCCTATTACGAGTACACGGCTGACGGCTTCTTTGAGTTCGCCAACGAGTACTTCGAGCACTATTGAGCCATCATGGGCTGCCAATGGGCCCTTGGCTTTGACAAGGCAACCGCCCCGCGTGCCGCTCGGCTGGCGCGCGGGGCTTTTTTGTGCGGTGCGGGATGGCAGGGCGGTGCAGGGTTTTGCCTCCGCCCGCAAAACTTTATTGCCCCAAAGTTTGCGGATGTCGAAAATTGCTTTACCTTTGCACCGCATTTCCCTCACAGGGATGCCCAGATGGCGGAATCGGTAGACGCGCTGGTCTCAAACACCAGTGGGGCAACCCATCCCGGTTCGACCCCGGGTCTGGGTACGTAAAACGGCTGTTAATCACTTGATTTTCAGCTGTTTTTATTTTACTGGGTAGCCAAAGGGTAGCCAA
>CALNGU010000074.1 GCA_939800445.1 uncultured Bacteroidaceae bacterium
CGATGAGGCTTGCCCCGCCACTGCTTTTCCCCTCCAAAATGGTCTGATGTAATCGCTGAAAACATCAGATGATTTTGTCAACAGGGTCTGATGTTTTTCCCCCTACCATCCCATGCCGTGATTTTGGGGCAGGGTGGGGAATTAAAAAGCGGCGCGGGAACTGTCTTCCCGCGCCGCCAAGTTTGATTGGAACGGCCTATTTAATCAAACTTGCCGTCGAGTGTCGGCAGCAGATGCCTGTCACCCAACGTGTTGTCAACCCGTGCGACGTTGAGCCAGAATTTGTTGTCGCGCACGTCATCGGTCGGATATGCAGCCTTCACCCTCGTGTAGGGGTGCTGCCAGCCGTCGTTGACGATTTCGTATTCGGGGTGCGGCGCGTTGACCAGCACGTTGTCGTCCTTGGGGTACTTGCCCTCTTTGACTTCCATTATCTCGTTGTAGATGGATTCCATGCAACGGACGAAGCGGTCGAGCTCCTCAAGGCTTTCGCTCTCGGTCGGCTCGACCATGAGCGTGCCATGTATCGGGAACGACAGCGTGGGTGCGTGGTAGCCGTAGTCCATCAGACGTTTTGCGATGTCATTCTCGGAGATGCCTGTCTCGTTGAAGATTGTGCGGCATTCGAGTATCAGCTCGTGTCCCACAAAACCATTGGCGTTGTGGTAGACGATGCCGAATGTGTCCTTCAACCGCGCCGCAAGGTAGTTGGCGTTGAGTATGGCGTGTTTCGTCGCCGAGGTCAACCCATCTTCGCCCATCATGCGGATGTAGCCGTAGGTTATCGGTGTGATGCCCGCGCTGCCGTAGGGGGCTGCCGACACGGTGTTGAGCGACGAGTTGATGAACGGGTGGTGTGGCAGGAATTCCACCAGGTGCTGCGCCACGCAGATAGGGCCGACGCCTGGGCCGCCTCCGCCGTGGGGCGACGCGAAGGTCTTGTGCAGGTTGAGGTGGCACACGTCCGCGCCGATGTGTCCCGGGTTGGTGAGGCCGACTTGGGCGTTCATGTTGGCTCCGTCCATATATACTTGCGCCCCGACGCTGTGGATGATGTCGCAGATTTCCTTTATCTGCTCTTCAAAGATGCCGTGCGTCGAGGGGTAGGTGATCATGAGTGCGGCGAGGTCACTGCGGTGCTCCTCTGCCTTGGCACGCAGGTCGTCGATGTCCACGTTGCCATGGTCGTCGCATTTGCATACCACGGGGGTGTAGCCCGCCTGCACTGCCGATGCTGGGTTTGTCCCGTGCGCCGATGCCGGGATGAGCACTTTGTCGCGGCAGCCTTCGCCACGGCTCTCGTGGTAAGCGCGGATGGTGCGCAGACCGGCATATTCACCTGCCGCTCCCGAGTTGGGTTGCAGGCTGACGGCTGCGAAGCCGGTGATGGTTGCCAGGTCGGCACTGAGCTTGGCAAGCAGTTCGGCATAGCCTTGCACTTGCTCTTCGGGTGCATAGGGGTGTATGTTCATGAACTCCGGGCGGCTCAACGGCAGCATCGTCGCCGCCGGGTTGAGCTTCATTGTGCAGGAGCCGAGTGAAATCATGGAGTGTGTCAACGAGATGTCCTTGCGGTCGAGACGCTTGATGTAGCGCATCATCTCGGTCTCTGAGTGGTAGCGGTTGAATGTCGGGTGTGTGAGGAAGCTGCTCGTGCGTGCGAACTTCCCGCTGATGATGCTGTCATACGCGACCTCTTTGTGCAGGTCGTTCTCGATGTCCCTCTCGGCGCAGATGGCAAAGATGTTGACCACCGTGTTGGCAATCTCGTCTGTAGTCACCTCGTCGGTGCTGACTCCCACCTCTCCGTTGGGGAAGTAGAAGAAGTTGATGCCCTTGCTTTGCGCCACCGTCTTCAGTTGTGTCGATGAGAGATGTTGGGGCAAGCGGATGCGGAGGGTGTCGAAATATTGCTCGTTCAACTGTTCGTAACCGAGATTGCGGACAGCCTTGTCGATGAACACTGCATAGCTGTGGATGCGGCGGGCGATGTCGGTCAGCCCTTCCTTGCCGTGGTAGACGGCGTACATCCCTGCCATCGTGGCGAGCAGTGCCTGTGCCGTGCAGATGTTGGACGTTGCTTTTTCGCGTTTGATGTGCTGTTCGCGTGTCTGGAGTGCCATGCGGTAACACAGTTTGCCGTATTTGTCCTTTGACCAGCCGATGATTCGTCCGGGCATATTCCTCTTGTATTCGTCCCTTGTGGCGAAATATGCGGCCGACGGTCCGCCGTAGAACATCGGGATGCCCATCCTCTGCGTCGAGCCGAACACGATGTCCGCTCCCCATTCACCCGGCGGAGTGAGCAGCACCAGGCTCATTATGTCGGCAGCGACTGCGACCTTTGCACCGGCTGCGTGCGCTGTTTCGACGAATTGCTTGTAGTCCTCGATGCTCCCGTCAGCGTTGGGGTATTGGATTATTGCGCCGAAAACGTCCGGTGTGAATGCGAACTGCTTGTAGCTGCCCGTCTTGATTTTGATGCCTTGGGGAATGCAACGGGTGTGCAGCACCGCTTGTGTCTGGAAGAATGTCCGCTCATCGACGAAAAGTGTGTCTGCCCCTTCCTTGACTTGCTGCCTTGTGCGCAGCGAGTGCATCATGGTCGCCGCCTCGGCAGCTGCGGTGGCCTCGTCGAGGAGTGAGCAGTTGGCGAGCGGCATGGCAGTGAGGTCGGACACCATGGTCTGGAAGTTGAGCAACGCTTCGAGCCTTCCTTGCGAGATTTCCGACTGGTATGGCGTGTAGGATGTGTACCACACAGGGTTTTCAAAAACGTTCCTCTGGATGACGGCGGGCGTTATGCAGTCGTACCACCCGTGGCCTATCATCGATGTGAACACCTTGTTTTTGCCGGCAAGAGCGGCGATGTGGTTGGCGTATTCGCGCTCGGTCATCGCCTTGTCGAGTTGCAGAGGCTCGTGCAACCTGATGTCGGTCGGCATGGCCTTGTCTATGAGTTCGTCGAGTGAGCTGACCCCGATGGCTTCCAGCATTACCTTTTCGTCTTCAGGCCGGATGCCGATGTGGCGGGACTGCAATTTGTCGTTTTTCATGTTCTTATGTTTTGGTTTTAAGTTTAAGACTTGTCGTTCAGATGAAGAATGGATTGTTGCGTTTCTCGTAGCCTATCGTCGTCGATGGCCCGTGCCCGGGATAGACGGCAACGTCATCGGGCAGCGTGAAGAGGCGGTTGCAGATGTTTTCCTTCAGTTCCTCGAAGTTGCCGCCTTGCAAGTCGGCGCGCCCGATGCTGCCCTGGAACAGCACGTCGCCCGAGAATAGCACCCGCTTCTCACGGCAGTAGAACGCGAGGCTCCCGGGGGAATGCCCGGGGACGCAGATGGCTTCGAGTTGCAGGTTGCCGAATGTGATGATGTCGCCATCGAAGAGCGGTGTCTCTATCGGCTCCTTTATTTCCGGGTAGGTCAGACCGAAAGCCCGCGCCTGGTGGGGTGCTTGCTCCAACCAATACTCGTCAGCGGGGTTTGCCTCTATCCCCAGCCCGTAGGTCTCCTTGATGAATTTGCACCCGAACACATGGTCGAGGTGCAGGTGGGTGCACAACTGGTGCTTGACGGTCAGCCCCTTTGAGGCTATGTAGTCGCGCAGGAACTCCTTTTCCTCCGTGTAGAGGCATCCTGGGTCGATTATGACCGCTTCCTTGGTGTTGTCATACGCCAGGTAGCAGTTGACCGGGAGCATATTGAATTCAAATCTCTTGATTTTCATCGCGGTGATTATACTAAAGGTACAAAGACTATCTTTTTCGTCTGGAAGAACTCCTCGTCGAAGTAGTCGCTGATGTCCGTCACGTCGCAGACGTGCTTGTAGTTGCCGACCTCCTCTGTCACGTCGCCGCCCTTGAGGCAGATCACCCCGTTGGGCAGTGCGTTGTGGCATTCGGCACTGATGTTTTTGCGTGTCATGTTGATGAGCTCGTCGAGGTTCATCACGGCGCGGCTGACTACGAAGTCGAATTTGCCGTGCTCGTCCTCCAGCCGCGAGTGGCTGAAGGTCACGTTGTCCAGCCCGATGCTGCGTGAGATTTCGGTCGCGACCTTGATTTTCTTGCCGATGCTGTCAACGAGGTGGAATGCCGTGTCTGGGAACATTATGGCCAGTGGTATGCCCGGCAGCCCTCCTCCCGTGCCTGCGTCCATGACCCTCGTCCCGTCGCTGAAGCTGATGGCTTTGGCTATGCTCAGCGAGTGCAGGATGTGGTGGGTGTAGAGGTTGCCTATGTCCTTGCGCGAGATGACGTTTATCTTGGCGTTCCAGTCGGTGTAGAGTTCCCCGAGGGCGGCGAACTGCTGTCTCTGCCTCTCGGTCAGGTCGGGGAAGTATTTGATTATCTGCTCCATGCCTTGCGGTGTGTCTTGGTGTTGGTTGCTGTCTCGATGCTTGATGTGGCAAATGTAATCCATTTGCCCCGCATTGCGAAATGCAGCGCCGTCAGTCTCACCGCTCGATGTGGACGATTGCCCCGCTCACCGGGTCGAATTCTATGCGGATTGTGCTGTTCTTGTTGAACAGCACGTCGCCCAGCACTTCCGTCCCGCCAAACTGTGTCACGGGCAGCGTCGCCTCGGCCAACGGCTCGCCATCCAGCGTGACGCTCACCTCGGCTTTGCCCGGCACGTTGTAGACCACGCCTCCCGCCTTGTCGTTCTTGTTGTTGACGGTGTTGCCGAGGAGGGTGTCAACCGGCACGGTCTCAAGGTCTTTCACTTTTATGTATATCGGGTCGCCCGACAGGTCATCGGCATCCACCAGTCCGAACCGCTCTGAGAAGCGGCGTATGACCGCCCCGTCCTGTCCCGCCGTCGGGTTGACGTGCAGCACCACCTGCTTGGTCGTCACCGTCGTCGTGCCGACGAATGGGGCGAGCAGTGCCTTCTCCTGTTCGTCGAGTTTCTCCATGATGAGCTTCAGCGACTCGTTGTCCCCCGGCATAGTCTCGGCTTCGCCGCGCAGGAGCAGGTTGCGGCTCTCGCGGATCTCGAATATCTCGCGTGCCACCAGCTTGGCCTTGCGCGCCGTCGATGAGGCCATGAGCATCTCTTCCGTCATGTAGGCCTCGATGCGTCCCGCCTTGTCGCTGCGCACGGTGGGGGTGAACGCCTCCTCCTCGGTGTCGGGCAGCTCGACGTTTATGCCCCTGATGATGCCGTCGTCGGTCAGTGTGACGAGCGGCGCGGTGTATTTGGGCTTGTATTTTATGAAGAACGCCTTGTCCTTGTCAGGCACTCCCGCCGCGTCCACCGTGCAACGAGTGATGCGCCACCGCTCCGACGGGCGTTCACCCTTGTTGGTGATGCCCAGCTCGCTCTTGGCATATTGCGCGAACTCGCCTGGCTCGTAGGCTTCCCTTTCGAGGTCAAAGCGCACCTCGATGTATGTCTTTGGCAGGAAGTAGGTTATGCCTCCCTCCTCCAGGCTCATGCCTGGAGCGTATTGGCTGACCTGGGCCGCCGCGCCGAGCGGCAACAGGGCTGCCAGTGCTAATGCTATCTTCTTCATGATGAGTGTTGTTGTTTGCGTTGTAAATATATGTATTCTCACACAAACAGTGCTGCAATGCGTTTGAAACTTTGTGTTTATTTCACCATTCGCCCCACGGAGCGGCATGGGGCTGCCTGGTGTGCGTGGCACTCTGGTGCGGCGCGGCCGTCTCACAGCCTTCCTGCGGGCGGTGCGGCGTGTGTGGCAGATGCCGCAGCATGGTCTGCCGGATGGCATACGGGCTTCCGCCCCGCATCATTGTATGCAAGGAGCAAAAACATCGTATGTTCCCGTCAAAATCATCTGATGTTTTTGCCGGAATCATCAGATGTTTTTTGTGGGATGGTCAGACCTTTCCGCGAAGTGGGGTGGGGATGCCCTCGGCCAGCTATGTCTGCCGATTGGATTGTTAGAGTATCACTTTTGTCGTGCGGCCGCCATACGTGACCAGGTATGCCCCGGCCGGCAGGCTCACCGTCTCGCCGTCGTCGAGCCACCCGTCATGCACGGTCATGCCGCCGAGCGAAGTCACCGTCACCCGCCCCTCATAGCCGTGCAGTGCGAAGCATCCTTCACCAGTGGCAAGCAGCACCTCGTGGCCCGTGCCGTTGGTGACGGACGAGCCGCCGTCGATGCGTATCACCCTCGGCGCGGTGTTTGCCCCGCCGTTGTAGACGATGACCGACTCGAAAGGCTTCACCGTGTCGTCCGTCGTGCACAGATGGAACGCCTCGCCGTCGTAGCGGTAGATCATCCCGGCACCGAACACCGTCCATGGGTCATCCAGTGCGTAGGCGCATGGGTTGGCGAGGTGCGTGAACGTCTCGGTGTAGGTGTAAGTCCTCGGCGCGTTGATTTCGATTCCTTTCTCCGAGTAGATGTAGATGGTGTTGCCGTCATATTGCGTCAGTGTCGATGGCACTTTGACGAGATAGCCCTTGAAGCCCTCCATCCGCCCCATCTTGCGGAATGCGTAGCCGCCCTTGCCATCGGCGGCATAGCTTTGCAAGTGGTAGTCCACGTTCTCGCGCAGGTAGTAGGGTTCGCCGCCGATGAACGCTCCGAGCAGGCGCGGCTCGAAAGGTAGCCCCACCGCCTCCCATTCGTCGGTGCGGTAGGTGAATGCGTAGCACAGTTCGCCCATCACGCGCCCCGTGCCGCTGATCTGGCAACTGCCGTCCATGATGACAGACCCCTCGAAGTCGCCGTCAAGCTCCAGCACCTCGCCCGCTTGCATCGCCTTGTGCTCGCCTGTGGTCTTGACGCTGATGTCCAGCACGTCGCTCACCACCTCTTCGCCATAGGCGTTTGCCTCGTCCACGAATTGCAGCAGCACGCGGTAGTCCTCGTTGCAGTTCAGCCCGCTGACGGTCAGGTCGCCGCTCTCCTGCCTCGGGAATCCCTCGATGGAGCGGTAGCTGTACATGGATTTCTGGGTGATGAGGAGGTCGTCGAGGAGCATACGATTTTCTTTCACGTCTTTATTAAGATTCTTTGAGACTATCTTGAATATTCCAAAAGGGGATGTCGGAACGAAGGAGAAAGAATGCTCATGCCAATCAGTGTTTCCCCTTTCAATGTCCTGTGTTACTGTAAATACCGTGTCTTTTTCATATATCAAATAGTATGCATAGATGTTTGATGGGTGGTTTTTTTTCTCTTTGAAATTGACATACACCGAGTCATTGATGCCCATCACGACTAAAGGGAAAGAAAAGACGGTCGGTTCGTTCCTTATCATCCCATGAAAGTAATCGACCCCTGTCTGGAAATTCGTCGCGTTTGTCTCCGCTCCAGTGTAGTCCCCTCCTTGGAATCCGAAGTATGCCAACGTGTCCGTCGCATAAGCGTTCCGCTCCGCTTTCATGACATCCACCCTGCAACGGTCATAGCCCTCTGGCATTGGGATGGAGAATGAGGTGTTGGCGGGTTGCGGTGTGAGTGTGGGGAAGAGATATTTGCCATGGAGGCTAAGGCTGGCAAGTTGGGCGCGGGAAATACTCTGTCCTTTAGTTCCTATGCCTTTTATTTTTATCCTGAAAACGCCATTCTCTATTTTCGGTAATGGCAGGATATATGTTGAGCAGGAATCTCTTTGCAGGTTTATTTCTTCTGTGGCAGGCACTTTCGTCTCCTTACCATCGCATTCTACCACTACGGTATAATTGCGCACTTTACTGGTACTGATGGCAGACATTTCCATCCACAATTCCATGTCATCATACATCGCCGCGTCCAACTCGGGCGACGTGAGCCAAGTGTCTTCATAAAAGTGGCACAACGTGTCATCTCTGAACATCAGCTCCCCCTCCCCTCCGAGCCTCCATCCAGTGAGCGTGTCGGTCGGTTCGCCGCTTGCCAGTGATTTCATTGCAAACCTCGGCAGGATGGTGTTGACTGTCGGTTCGCGGAAGCCCGTCTGTGCCTGTGCTGCCAGCGTGCAAAATATGGACAGCACCGCCACGAGCAGGAGGAATTTGATATGTAAATTGTTTGTTGACATGATGTAACAAAGGAAAACATTAATATCCGATTATCAACCCTATGCGTGTAGGATTTTCATCCAATTGTGCGTTTTTTCTTGTCGATACCGTATGGTTTCCCGCAGATTGCACATCGTGGCTGCCATGCTTTGCCCCTTTGTCGTTGCATTTTGAGGGTTCATGCCTCCCGTCATGCGATATGGTCTCCCCCAGCGCAGTCTCAAGGAATCCCGGCCTTTCGCTGAGACGCATATTATGCGCCTCTACACCTACGGGTGGCATCCCCAATTCCTATAACTGCATAATGTAGAGACGCATAATATGCGTCTCATCTACCTCCCCTACATCTCCCCCATTTCCCCCTCGCCGTTGTCGGCGACCATCACCTACGGCGAGAGCTGTCCCGAGTTCAAGGTGGCGTATGACGGCTTCGTCAATGGCGAGGGCGAGGAGGTTCTGGCATCCCTGCCCGTCGTCGCCTGCGAAGGATATCCCAACGCTGGGACACATCCTGTCACCGTCTCGGGAGGTGCAGCCCTGAACTATAAATTCAACTATATAAATGGTGAGTTGACGGTCAACAAAGCCCCGTTGACAGTGGCGTGCGGAAGCCATACCGTTACCTACGGTGATGATCTGCCAAAGTTCAAGCTAGAATATGACGGTTTCGTCAACAGCGAGGATGAGGGCGTGCTGTCGGTTCTTCCCGTGGTCAAGTGTCAGGATGGCACGTGTCCCGATGTCGGGAAGCATCTTCTCACCGTCTCTGGAGGCGAAGCTCGGAACTACGACTTATACTATGTAGATGGCGAACTGACTGTCAACAAAGCCCCCTTGACTGTGTCGTGTGGAAGCTACGCCATCACCTATGGCGACGAACTGCCCGCTTTCAAGCTGGAATATAGTGGTTTCGTCAACGGTGAGGACGAAAGCGTTCTGTTGATTCTTCCCGTGGTCAAGAGCCCGGATGGCACGTACCTCAATGCTGGGAAATATCCTCTCACAGTTTCAGGAGGCGTAGCCCGTAATTATGACTTCAACTATGTAGATGGTGAGCTGACGGTCAAAAAAGCCACTTTGTCAGTGACGTTTGCTTCCCGTATCACCATCACCTACGGTGACGACTTGTCAAAGATCAAGCTGGAATATGACGGCTTCGTCAACGGCGAGGACGAAAGTGTGCTGTTGGCTTTACCCGTGATAGAGACTATGAATGGCAAGTATCCCGACGCAGGGAATCATTTTGTCACCGCCTCGGGAGGCGAAGCCCGTAACTATGATTTCAGCTATGCAATGGGCCTTATGACTGTCAACAAAGCCACATTGACAGTGTCGTGTGGAAGCTACACCATCACCTATGGCGACAAACTGCCAAAGTTCAGGGTGGAGTATGAGGGTTTCGTCAACGGTGATGACGAGGGCGACCTCGATGTTATTCCTTTGCTCGAGTACCCGAATGGTGTGTACCTCGATGCCGGGAAATATCCTCTCACTGTCTCGGAAGGCAAATCCCGCAACTATGACTTCAACTATATAAATGGTGAACTGACGGTCGAAAAGGCCACCTTGACGGTGAAGTATAATAGCTATACCGTCACCTACGGAGACGAGCTCCCCCACTTATGGTACTCTGTCGATGGCTATGTGCTCGGCGAGACCGGGGGTGAGCTCGATGCCATTCCCGTGGTCGAGTTTCTAAATGGCGCGTACCCTGACGCTGGGAAATATCCCATCACCGCCTCGGGTGGCAAGGCTCGCAACTATGACTTTGAGTATGAGGATGGCGAGTTGACGGTCGAGAAGGCCACCCTGACTGTGACGGGCGAGTCCTATGAAGTCACCTATGGCAGTGAATTGCCCGAGTTCGAGTACGACATCACTGGCTTTGTGCTTGGTCAGGACGAGAGCGTGCTTGATGCCATGCCCGTGGTGCGCACGCTTTCCAATCCATCGGTCCGCGACCACATACTGGACATTTCCGGTGGAGCGGCCAAGAACTACGACTTCGACTACATCCCTGGCGTGTTGACCGTCCAGCCAGCTCCACAGTCCATAGAGTGGGATCAGTATTTCACCACTGGGCTCAATCCGGACGACCTGGTCGAGCTGCGGGCGGTAGCGAGCTCCGGGCTTGCCGTCTCCTACAGGTCGAGCGACGAGAGCGTCGTCCGCATCGAGGAGTACGACGGCAAGGCCTATGCCAAGTGCGTCGGTGTCGGCAGTGCGAACATCATCGCCTCGCACCCGGGCGACAAAAACTATGAGCCAGCCAACGTGGTGACGAAGCGCGTGAACGTCGGCCACGGCTCAGGCCTGCATGACGCTTCCTCATTGTCGATAGGCTGCCGCCCGAGCCCGGCGCTCGACGTGCTCGAGGTGACAGGCACTTCGGAGGGCATGGCCTGCACGGCCTACGACCTGTCGGGCGCGCTTGTCCTCACGTCCCGCTGCACCGACGGTGCGACCCGCCTTGACGTGTCGCGTCTCGCCCCCGGCACCTACGTGCTGGTGGTCTCCGACGGCGACGGCGCTGCTGCCGCCCGCCTGCGCTTCGCCAAGGAGTGACGCGCCCCCGCGCATATGTGACAAATGGATGGCGCAAGCCCCGCCCCGCCGCGCCCGCGGCGGTGGCGGGGCTCCGCCTTTCCCGCCCGTCCGCGCCAAAGCTACGCCACCACACCATGATAATCATCCCATCATAATAAAGATGCGCAGCCCCAGTGTAGAGACGCTCCCTGGCGCGTCTCCCGCATCACCGTCCTGCTGCCCTCGTCGCGTCTCCACCGACTGCCCCGCCGCCACCGGCTGCGTATTACCCCCGTGCAGGCTTCGCGCCTCCCTCTCCTC
>CALNGU010000075.1 GCA_939800445.1 uncultured Bacteroidaceae bacterium
CACAACAGGTTTTGGTTCTGTTTGTCTTGGTTCGAATCCAGGTAGTCCAACGACAAAAGCCTTGGGAGAATTTACTTCCGAGGCTTTTTGTTCATACACGGAAGTGTGCTTCTTTTCACGTATTATAAACTTTGAAACAACACTTGTCATCATGTGGATAACCATCGGAATCCTTGTCCTCGCCGCCGTATTCTTTGTCAACGGCAAAATTCGCTCAGACATCGTGGCGTTGTGCGCCCTGGTCTCACTGCTGCTGTTCCACATCCTCAGCCCAGCAGAAGCATTGTCCGGGTTCTCAAGCTCGGTAGTCATAATGATGATCGGGCTTTTCGTCGTGGGAGGAGCCATATTCCAGACCGGGCTGGCCAAGATGATAAGCTCTCGACTGCTCCGCCTTGCAGGCAAAAGCGAGAGGAGGCTGTTCCTGCTTGTCATAATCGCAACATCGGCCATCGGCGCATTCGTCAGCAACACGGGGACTGTCGCACTCATGCTGCCAATCGTCGTGAGCCTCGCCTCCAGTGCCGGGATGTCCCCAAGCCGTTTGCTGATGCCACTTGCATTCGCCAGCAGCATGGGAGGCATGATGACTTTGATTGGTACTCCGCCGAACCTTGTGATACAGGAAGCATTGACAAACGCAGGGCATGAGCCGTTGTCGTTCTTCTCATTCTTCCCTGTCGGCATAATATGCGTCGCTGTCGGCATCATAGTGCTTATGCCGCTAAGCAAACTGTTCCTGTCAAAGCAAAACAAAAAGAAAGACAAAAGCTCAAGCAAGACACTGCAACAGCTCGTCAAGGAGTACGGCATCGCCAGCAACCTCTTCCGGCTGCAGGTCAATGAGTCGTCGAGCCTGCTGGGCAAAACGGTGATGGAACTGGATGTAAGACGGGAGTTCGCCCTCAACATACTGGAAATCCGTCGTGGCGACAGCTCCAAGCACCGGTTCCTGAAGACAATCACGCAGAAACTGGCCTCATCAGACACCACATTGCAGGCGGGAGACATACTGTACGTCATGGGGGACTTCGACAACGTGCAGCATTTTGCCGAACAATACAGCCTGACGCTCATCGACTGGCACACAACAGAAGAGACACAGGACGGTGGCAACACTTTGGACTTCTACGACATCGGCATAGCGGAAATCCTGCTGCTGCCGACATCGAGGTTCATCAACCGCACGATAAAGGAGATTGATTTCCGCAATAAATTCAATGTCAACGTATTAGGCATCCGGCGCAAAAAAGAATACCTGCTGCAAGACCTCGGGTCAGAGCAGGTGCACGACGGTGACGCACTGCTCGTGCAAGGCACATGGGCAAACATCGCACAGCTCAGCAAGGATGACGGCGACTGGGTGGTCCTCGGGCAACCTCTCGCCGAAGCCGCAAAAGTCACGCTTGACTACAAAGCTCCGATTGCTGCGGCGATAATGTTGCTGATGATTTGCATGATGGTTTTCGACTTCATACCAGTCGAGCCAGTCACGGCGGTAATCGTGGCCGCACTACTGATGGTGTTGACCGGATGCTTCAGGAATGTCGAAGATGCCTACAAGACCATAAACTGGGAAAGTGTCGTCCTCATTGCTGCCATGCTGCCCATGTCCAACGCTTTGGAAAAGACCGGGGCATCGGCACTCATCTCCAATTCACTTGTCGGATGGCTGGGAGACTACGGGCCATTTGCACTTATGGCTGGGGTGTACTTCACGACATCACTGCTGACAATGTTCATCAGCAACACGGCGACTGCCGTCCTGCTCGCCCCCATCGCCATGCAAAGCGCGGTGCAAATGGGGATAAGCCCAGTCCCTCTGCTCTTTGCCGTCACAGTCGGGGCAAGTATGTGCTTCGCCTCGCCATTCTCGACACCGCCAAATGCGCTGGTGATGCACGCAGGGCAGTACACTTTCATGGATTATGTCAAAGTCGGCCTGCCGCTGCAAATCATCATGGGCATAGTGATGGTGTTCGTTCTACCATTGCTGTTCCCATTCTGACGGGTTGACGGTTACATATGACGAAGTACTTGCACGGACGGGGCTTCAACCCCGTCCGTTTCTTTTGGACACCTTTATTTATTAATTTTGCTCCGTATAATCAATCCTCACACAATGGACTTCAAATATGACGTGATAGTCGTCGGTGGCGGACACGCTGGATGTGAAGCCGCTGCTGCGGCAGCCAACCTCGGGTCGAAGACTTGCCTCGTGACAATGGACATGAATAAAATAGCCCAAATGAGCTGTAACCCTGCCGTAGGCGGCATTGCCAAAGGACAAATTGTCAGAGAAATAGACGCCTTAGGAGGATTCATGGGCATTGTTACCGACAGGACATCGATACAATTCCGTATGCTCAACCGCTCCAAAGGTCCTGCAATGTGGAGTCCACGTGCACAATGCGACAGAGGAAAATACATCTGGGAGTGGAGAAAAGTGCTCGACGGCACAGACAACCTCGAGATATGGCAAGACACCGTCCGCGAAATCATTGTCGAGGATGGCGAAGTGTGCGGCGTTGTGACCGACTTTGATGTGACCATGCGTGCAAAATGCGTCATCATCACTGCCGGGACATTCCTCAATGGACTGATGCACGTCGGCCGTGTCAAGCTGCAAGGCGGCAGGGTGGCAGAGCCTGCATCGCTCCATCTGACAGAATCCATCACAAGACATGGCATAAAGCATGGGAGGATGAAAACCGGCACTCCCGTCCGCATTGACGCAAGAAGCGTACGTTTCGAGGACATGGAGATACAGGAAGGGGAAAATGATTTCCACTCGTTCTCATTCATGTCCGACGGCAAAAGGCAACTGAAGCAACTCAACTGCTGGACTTGCTTCACCAACCCGGAAGTGCATAAGATTCTGAACGAAGGTTTGCCCGAATCCCCACTGTACAATGGTCAAATCCAAAGCATCGGACCTCGCTATTGCCCGAGCATCGAGACCAAGATTGTCACATTCCCGGACAAGGGGCAGCACCAATTGTTCCTTGAACCGGAAGGAGAGACGACGAATGAACTATACCTTAACGGTTTCTCATCCTCACTCCCACTCCGCATCCAATTGGAAGCACTCAGCAAGATACCCGCTTTCAGGGACGTTGTCGCTTACCGTCCAGGCTATGCCATCGAATACGACTTCTTCGACCCCACGCAGTTGCGTCACACGCTGGAGTCAAAGGTCGTGAAAAACCTTTTCTTTGCCGGGCAAGTCAACGGCACGACAGGCTACGAAGAAGCTGCGGGGCAAGGCCTCGTGGCCGGCATCAACGCGCACATCAACTGCCACGGTGGCAAGGAATTCGTTTTGGGCCGTGACCAAGCCTACATTGGCGTCCTCATCGACGACCTTGTGACCAAAGGGGTTGACGAGCCATACCGTATGTTCACATCACGAGCAGAGTACCGTATACTCCTCCGCCAGGACGATGCCGACACCCGTCTTACACCGCTGTCCTACGGATTAGGGCTTGCAAGTCGCGACAGATACGAGCGCATGGAGCACAAGCGCAAGGAGATAGAAAGGCTGGAATCATTTGCATCCAATTACTCCATCAAACCAGAACGAATAAACGGCGCACTGGAATCGCTCGGGACAACCCCGCTGCGCCAAGGATGCAAACTGATAGACCTGCTGGAGCGTCCGCAGATAACAATCGAAAATCTCGCTCCACACATCCCATCCTTTGCAAGCGAGATTGACAAAATCACAAGGCAACGCGAAGAAATAGTAGAAGCCACAGAAATAAAGATAAAATATGCAGGCTACATCGAGCGTGAGAGAATGATTGCAGACCGCAACTCCCGTCTCGAAAGCATAAAGATAAAAGGTAAATTCGACTACTCCTCCATCCAATCACTATCGACGGAAGCGCGCCAAAAGCTGAGCCGCATAGACCCCGAAACCATAGGGCAAGCCAGCCGAATCCCAGGCATATCCCCATCAGACATAAACGTCTTGCTCGTGCTGAGCGGCCGTTGATTAAGGATGACCAGACACGCAGCTTGCAATGTTCCACGTGAAACAAAGGATTTAAGAACCCACATTTAAAACACTGGCTATGAATAAAGAAGAGCTTAAGAATGCCGTGAGGAACATACCAGACTTCCCCATCCCAGGCATACAATTCAAAGACGTTACCACACTGTTCAAGGATGCCGAAAGATTGAAAGAATTGTCCGACATCCTATACGAAACCTACAAGGACAAAGGCATCACCAAGGTCGTAGGCATAGAGTCCCGTGGCTTCATAATGGGTCCCATCCTTGCGACACGCATCGGCGCAGGATTCGTCCCTATCCGTAAACCTGGCAAACTCCCAGCTGAGACAGTCGAAATAAGCTATGCGAAAGAATATGGTACAGACACCATCCAAATCCACAAGGATGCAATCGATGACAACGACACGGTGCTGATACATGATGACCTGCTTGCAACCGGCGGGACAATGAGAGCAGCGGTCGATCTGGTCAAGATGTTCAACCCGAAAGATATTTATGTCAACTTCATCATCGAGCTGAAAGAACTCGACGGGCGCAAAGTGTTCACGCCTGACACGAAGATTGACTCTGTCCTGGAAATGTAAGAAACCCACAACCATGCCTGACACCGACAAACAAGACTTGGAGACCTATCTGAAAGGCATCATAAGCAACCTGCCCGAAACCCCTGGCTGTTACCAATACCTCAACGAGGAGGGGACTGTCATATACGTCGGAAAGGCAAAAAACCTGAAACGGCGCGTTTCTTCTTACTTCCGCAAAGACGTGAAGTCACTCAAGACCGCCATCCTCACCACCAAAATCAGGGACATAAGATACGTAGTGGTAAACACCGAAGAGGACGCACTCTTGCTCGAAAACAACCTCATCAAACGCTACAAGCCCCGCTACAACGTCCTGCTGAAAGACGACAAGACCTACCCGTCAATCTGCGTGACTAACGAATACTTCCCACGCGTTTTCAAGACACGCCAAATCAACAAACGGGGAGGGACATACTTCGGGCCATACAGCCACCTGCCATCAATGTACGCCCTGCTTGAGCTGGTCAAGAAGATATACCCCATCCGCACCTGCCATCTCAACCTGACAGCAGAAAGCATAAAGAACGGGAAATTCAAAGTCTGCCTGGAATACCACATCAAGAACTGCAAAGCCCCCTGCATCGGGAATATTTCGCACGATGAATATGCCAAGAACATCGATGCGGTAAAGCAAATCCTGCGCGGCAACACCGCAGAGATAAAGCACGACCTCACCAAGCAAATGGAATCACTCGCCGCGCAACTGCGGTTTGAGGAGGCGCAAGAGGTCAAGGACAAGATAACGCTCATCGACAACTACCGCGCCAAATCCGAGGTCGTGAGCAACATCCTCAACAACATCGACGTATTCAGCATAGACGAGAGTGCGACGGAAAAGGAGGCATACATCAACTACCTGCACATCACCAACGGATGCATCAACCAGGCATTCACCTTCGAGTACAAGAAACGGCTGGATGAGACAAAAGAGGAGCTGCTTGCCCTCGGCATCGTCGAGATGCGTGAACGCTACAAAAGCACGTCCCGCGAGATAATCGTCCCATTTGAAATGGACATGGAGCTTGCCGGTGTCACATTCACAATCCCGCAAAAGGGCGACAAGCGCAAACTGCTCGAACTGTCGATGATGAACGTCAAGCAATACAAGCTCGACCGCCTCAAGCAATCGGACAAACTGAACCCGCAACAACGCTACACCCGTGTGCTCAAAGAGCTGCAAGGATTGCTCAAGCTGGACAAAATCCCGATGCACATCGAGTGCTTTGACAACTCCAGCATACAGGGAGCCGAGGCCGTGGCAGCGTGCGTCGTGTTCAAGGGCGGCAAACCATCAAAAAACGACTACCGCAAATACATCATCAAGACAGTCAACGGGCAGGATGACTACGCCTCGATGCGCGAAGTCGTCTACCGCCGCTACTCCCGGTTGGTTGAGGAGCAATCTCCCCTGCCCGACCTCATCGTGGCCGACGGCGGCAAAGGACAGATGGAGGCAATCCGCCAGATTGTCGCCGACGAACTGCACCTCGACATCCCCATCGCCGGACTTGCCAAGGATGGCAAGCACCGCACTTCGGAACTGCTCTTCGGCTTTCCGCAGGTAGTGATAGGCATGAAGCACGACAGCGAGGTGTTCCGCCTGCTGACACGCCTGCAGGACGAGGTGCATCGCTTTGCCATAACATTCCACAAGGACAAGAGGAGCAAGTCGCAGATACATTCCGAGCTTGACGACATCAAAGGCATCGGCCCAAAGACGAAAGACGCGCTCATCAAGAAGTTCAAAAGCGTAAAACGCATAAAATCAGCATCATACGAAGAGATAAGCAATCTCATCGGCGAAAGCAAAGCCAAATTACTCACCGAACATTTCACCTCACAGCCCTAAACACCTTATCTTTGCCCGACAACAAACGGACAGAAAGCATGAGGGCAGTCATACAACGCGTCCTGAGGGCAAGCGTGACAATCGATGGCAAACTCCACTCGTCAATAGGCAAAGGCATGATGCTTCTCATAGGCATCTGCGATGAGGACGGCGAGGACGACATCGACTGGCTCGCAAAAAAGGTGGTCAACCTCAGGATATTCGATGATGAAAACGGAGTGATGAACAGACCCGTCACCGAGGTCGCAGGCGAAATCCTTGCAGTCAGCCAGTTCACACTGATGGCATCGACCCGCAAGGGCAACCGCCCCTCCTACATCAAAGCGGCACGCCCCGAGATTTCAAAGCCCTTATACGAAGCATTCTGCCGCAAGCTCTCCGAAGAGAGCGGCACGGTGGTGCAGACAGGCGTCTTTGGTGCGGACATGAAGTGCGAGCTAATCAACGACGGGCCGGTGACAATCATCATCGACACCAAAAACAAGGAATGAGCATGGAACCATCATCTATGACAATCCGCGAAGCCCAGCAGCGCGTGGACGAATGGATAAAGACCTACGGCGTGCGCTACTTCAACGAATTGACCAACATGGCCGTCCTCACCGAAGAGGTGGGTGAACTGGCACGCGTGATGGCACGAAAGTACGGCGAGCAATCATTCAAGCCAGGCGAAAACCAAGACCCGTCCGAGGAGATGGCAGATGTCCTGTGGGTACTGATATGTCTCGCCAACCAGACCGGCATCGACCTGACAAAAGCCCTCGAAGACAGCTTCAAAAAGAAGACTCAAAGGGACAAGACACGCCACATCAACAATGACAAACTCAAATAACACCAAGATGGAACACAAGCATAACCGTGCTGAAGAAATCAGCAAGTACGACGAAGCTCTCGCCCTCTACGACACCAACCTCGATGACAACGCGGTCCGCCAAGCCGTCACCGCCCTCCTCGACGACAAACGCGCCGGGAACGACACGGTGGAGGTCAAGAAATTCCTCTTCGGCTGCATCGACCTCACCACGCTCAAGACGACCGACAGCGTGGAGAGCGTGATGCAATTCACCGAGAGGGTCAACCAATTTGCCGGCACCTACCCCGACCTGCCCAACGTCGCCGCCATCTGCGTCTACCCCAATATGGCCAAGACCGTGCATGACACCTGCGAAGTGGAGGATGTCCGGCTGGCCTGCGTCTCGGGAGGCTTCCCCTCATCGCAGACATTCATGGAGGTCAAGATGGCAGAGACCGCCCTTGCGCTCCACGACGGGGCAGATGAGATAGACATCGTGCTGTCGGTCGGCCAATTCCTCTCGGGCGACTATGAGACAATGTGCGACGAAATCGAGGAACTCAAAAGTGCCTGCGGCGACCGCCACCTCAAGGTCATCCTTGAGACCGGCGCACTCGGCTCGATGAGCAACGTGATGAAAGCATCGGTGCTCGCCATGTACTCGGGCGCAGACTTCATCAAGACATCGACAGGCAAGCTCGACCCGGCCGCGACACCCGAGGCAGCCTACGTCATGTGCCGCGCCATCAAGGACTACCACGCACGCACGGGACGCAAAGTCGGATTCAAGCCCGCAGGAGGCATCAACACAGTCGCAGATGCCGTCGCCTACTACACCATCGTCAAGGAGATTCTCGGCAAGGAATGGCTGACCCCCGAGCTCTTCCGCCTCGGCACGAGCCGCCTGGCCAACCTCCTCCTGTCGGAAATCACGGGTGAGGAGACGAAATTCTTCTAACAAAGCCACCACACACACCAGATGATTCCCCCGATGCCGCGCCACGGCACCGGGGTTTCGTATGCACACACCTCCCCCACCCTGCCATGCCGCAAGAGCACCAAGACAGGGAGAATGCGGCAGGAACAGACCAAAAGACGACAGGGCGGCAGGCAAACTCTATTTTTAAGCTAAAAATATATAGATTTAAGTTGAAAATATATAGATTTAGCGTGCAAATATATAATTGCAGCCTAAAAACAAAGTTTATGCAAGGACCTCGGAGCAGCGTGGCAGGATGCTGACCGCTGACCATGCCACGCGATTGCGCCACAATCAGTGAAAAGAAACACGCAGGAGAAGCCATGACGCGCCGGACAACGGACGATAAAGGCGCGGGCGCAGGATTACGCCGCCAGCACGAGAAATGCCGTCAGAGCGGTTTAAAACGATGTTTCGCGGGATATGCCGTCACGG
This sequence comes from uncultured Bacteroidaceae bacterium, assembly GCA_939800445.1. GTDB lineage: Bacteria > Bacteroidota > Bacteroidia > Bacteroidales > Bacteroidaceae > Avibacteroides > Avibacteroides faecavium. The sequence continues at coordinate 8,658 of CALNGU010000075.1, forward strand.
CTCAATGGTCGCGGTTGGCCACATAGTCGGCATAGAGGGCGAGGGCGCGCCGCACCTCCTCGTCACGGATGATGTCGAGGATGTTTTTGGCGCGGAGGACGTAGGAATGCATCACCTCCTCGGCATATTCGAGCCCGCCATGCGCCTTGGTGAAATCGACGAGGGTGCTTATCTCGTCATCCGATGCCTTGCCGTCACGCACCCGGCGGGCGATGTCGAGCATCCGGGGTTCGCCATAGGTGTTGAGGACGTGCAGTGCGGGAAGCGTGAGCTTGCGCTCCTTCATGTCGTTGCCCGTGGGCTTGCCGATCCGGGCATTGTGCGAATAGTCGAAAATGTCGTCTTTTATCTGGAACGCAAGTCCGACATAGCGGCCAAAATCCTCGCACACTTTCACCGTCTGCTCGCTGGCCTTGGTTGACATGGCTGCGCACATGGTGCAGGTGGCAAAGAGTGAAGCAGTCTTTTTGGATATTATTTCTATGTAAGTTTCCTCGTTGTAGTCGGTCGCGGCAGCGTTGTACAATTGCAGCAACTCGCCTTCTGACAGGTGCTTGCCAAGGAGGGCGATGGACTTGACGATGCGCGTGTCGTCGGTGCGCGAGGCATATTCCAATGCCTGAGCGAGGATGTAGTCACCCGAGAGCACCGCCACCTTGTTGCCAAACATCGCATTGACCGACATTTGCCCCCTGCGCTCCTGGCTGTCATCCACGATGTCATCGTGCACGAGACTCGCCGTGTGGAGCAGCTCCAAGGCGAGCGCGGCGCGGTAGGTCACGTCGTTGACCCCTCCCAGCCCCTTGGCCAGCAGCAACATGAGCGTGGGGCGCATCATCTTGCCCTTGCTCTGCATGAGGTGCGAATAGACGCTGTGGAGTGTCTGGTTGGCCGATTCGAGCGTGTTGTCAAAGAGCTCCGTGAAGTGGCGGAGTTCGTCTTCGATGGGATGCTTTATCTGTGCGTGTAAGTCCATTAGCTGCAAATCGGGGGACAAAAGTAGCAATAAAATGTCACATCGCACATTTTTTGCTACTTTTACCTGACAAAAGCGACACATCCATGCAAGAAGATTGCAAACTATTCCTCCTCGATGCCTATGCATTGATATATAGGGCCTACTTCGGCCTGAGCAAGATGCCACGGGTCAACTCCAAAGGTTTCAACACGTCCGCCGTTTTCGGCTTCGTCAACACACTCCAGCAGGTCTTGACCAAGGAACAGCCGACACACATCGGCGTGGCATTCGACCCGGCAGGGCCTACTTTCAGGCACGAGGCTTATCCTGAGTACAAGGCGCAACGCGAGGAAACGCCTGAGACAATCCGCGAGTCGGTCCCCATCATCAAGCAAATCATCAAGGCATACAACATCCCGATACTCGAAGTGCAGGGCTTCGAGGCCGACGACGTGATAGGCACTCTGGCGACACAAGCACGACGGAGGGGCATCACGACCTACATGATGACCCCGGACAAGGATTATGGGCAGATTGTCGGGGGATGCGTCTATATGTACCGCCCCAAGTTCGGCGACAAAGAGTTTGATGTCATGGGTGAAGAGGAGGTGAAAGCCAAGTTTGCCATCCAGTCCACCAGCCAGGTGATTGATATGCTCGGCCTCATGGGGGACAGTGCCGACAACATCCCCGGTTGTCCCGGCGTGGGGGAAAAAACGGCGCAAAAGCTCATTGCCGAGTATGGCAGCATCGAGAACATCCTGCAAAACACCGACAAGCTCAAGGGGGCGTTGAAAAAGAAGGTGGAAGAAAATGCCGAAAAGATACGCTTCTCCAAATTCCTTGCCACCATCAAGACCGACGTGCCGATAGACCTCGACATGGACAAGCTGCGGCGCAACGACCCGGACAGGGAAGAGTTGCGGCGGCTGTTCGAGGAGATGGAATTCAAGACACTCATCGCCCGCGTCTTCGCCGACGAACAAAAGGATGCGCCACAACAGACCAAAACGCAACCCAATCTCTTTGAAATATTCACGGACACCCCACGGGAAGAACAGTCACAGACGAACCTCGCGAGCTACGATGCGGGGGTGCAGCACTACAAACTCATTGAAACAGACGAAGATATAGAGCGATTTCTTCAATTATTCCTGACAAAAGATTTTTTCAGTCTGGACACAGAGACCA
>CALNGU010000076.1 GCA_939800445.1 uncultured Bacteroidaceae bacterium
ACTGAGACAAGGAACTTTTCTCGGCGGGTGGGGGAAGTTTTCTCCTGACTTCACCGGATTTGCCCCCTGACCCCGCGCCTCCGCCCCCGGGATGTGGCGTGCCGCGCCCCCGCTTTGCCACCCGCAGCCGACAGGATGCGCGGCGCACAGGGCTTGCCGCCGCAGAAATCATGGCCGCACGCGGCGCGCCGCGCAGTTTGTGGGAAAAATATGCGGCAAGCGATGAAAATGTTTTCATATATTTGTGAAAAGAATATAACGCCGATACTATGGAAGCAGACAACAAGGCCATCACGCAGTCGAGGGACGAGGAAATGATACAAAATGGTTTCCAGGAATTGATAAACGACTACCTGGCGACGAAGCACAGGAAGAAGGTGGAAATCATCACCAAGGCATTCAACTTCGCCAACCAAGCGCACAAGGGGGTCAAGAGGCTCTCGGGCGAGCCCTACATCATGCACCCCATCGCCGTGGCAAAGATAGTCTGCAACGAGATAGGGCTCGGCTCGACATCCATCTGCGCCGCACTGTTGCATGACGTGGTGGAGGACACGGAGTACACGGTGGAGGACATCGAGAACCTCTTCGGGCGGAAAATCGCGCAGATTGTGGACGGGCTGACCAAGATTTCGGGAGCCTGTTTCAGCGACAAGGAGTCGGCACAGGCCGAGAATTTCAAGAAGCTGCTGCTGACGATGTCGGACGACATCCGCGTGATACTCATCAAAATCGCCGACCGCCTGCACAACATGAGGACGCTGGGGGCGCAGGCGCAGAACAAGAAGTACAAGATTGCCGGCGAGACACTCTTCCTCTACGCCCCGCTGGCCAACCGCTTGGGGCTGAATAAAATTAAGCAGGAGCTGGAAAACCTCAGCTTCAAGTACGAACACCCCGAGGAGTTCCAGGCGATAGTCGATAAGCTCAACGAGTCGGCTCCCGAGCGCGACAAGGTTTTCGAGCAGTTCAAAGCCCCCATCATCGAGCGTCTCGACAAGATGGGGCTGAAGTACAACATCATCGCACGCGTCAAGTCCCCCTATTCCATCTGGGCAAAGATGCAGGCCAAGAAGATCACAATGGACGAAATCTACGACATCATGGCCGTGCGCATCATCTTCGACCCTATAACGCCCGAGGACGAGTACAACGAGTGCTTTGACATCTACGTCGCCATCTCTAAGATATACAAGCCGCACCCCGACCGTCTGCGCGACTGGGTGAGCCATCCCAAGTCCAACGGCTATCAAGCCCTGCACGTCACCCTGATGGCGCAGAACGGGCAGTGGGTGGAGGTGCAGATCAGGAGCCGCCGCATGAACGACATCGCCGAGCACGGCTTCACCGCCCACTGGAAGTACAAGGAGGGGGGCGGCTCGGAGGACGAGGGCGAGTTGCACAAATGGTTGCAGACCATCAAGGAAATCCTCGACGACCCGCAGCCCGACGCGATGGATTTCCTTGACACCATCAAGCTCAACCTCTATGCCAACGAGATATTCGTCTTTACCCCCAAGGGCGACATCAAGACCATCCCGCAGGGGGCGACGGTGCTCGACTTTGCGTTCATGCTCCACACCGAGTTGGGGATGAACTGCATCGGTGCCAAGGTCAACCGCCGCCTCGTGCCGCTCAGCTACAAACTGCAAAGCGGAGACCAAGTAGAGATCCTCACCTCCAAACAACAGCGCATCACATCCGCCTGGCTGGACTTCGTCACCACCGCCAAGGCGAAGAACATCATCATGTCATTCGCCAAGAAGGAGCGGACGGAAAACATCGCGGCAGGCGACAAGCGGGTCAATGAGTTCTTTGAGAAAAACGCCATCAAGCAGACCGAGGCCAACATCAACAAGCTGTGCGCCCTGCACCAGCTCTCGACGCGTGACGAACTGTGCGAGGCTGTCGGTGCCAACAAGGTGATTCTCGGCGATGAGGACAGGAATGAGCTGCGCGAGCGTCAGAGCTGGATGAAGTACCTCACCTTCTCATTCGTCGCGGGCAGCAAGGACAAGAAAGGCGACACGCAGCAGGCCGAGCCTATTGATAAGAAGAAGACGATGCTGCTCACGAGTGACAAGCTCGATAAGACCTATGTCATCTGCGACTGCTGCCGACCCATCCCCGGCGACCCCATATTGGGATTCATCGATGACAACGGCATCGTGCGCATCCACAAGCGGCAATGCGAAGTCGCCATGCGTCTCAAGAGCAGTTTCGGCAACAGGATAATAGCCGCCGAGTGGGATGTCCACAAGGACAAGCAGTTCCCCGTCACACTCGAGGTCTCGGGCATCGACGACATCGGCGTGCTCAACAAGATAACCGAAGTGTTGTCCAAGCAGCTTGGGGTCAACCTCACTGCCATCAACATCAGCAGCAAGGACGGCATCTTCAGGGGCAAGCTCGACCTCCTCGTACATGATGCCGAGGACATCAGGAACATAAGCGACGCGCTTGAGAAGGTCAACAACATCAAGTCGGTCTTTCGCGAGTGAGCCGCCGAGCCCATTGCGTCGCGGCAGTGAAAGAAAAATGGCGGAGAGGGGCATCCCCTTTCCGCCATTGTCGTTTCATCGTGCCGTGTAGGCCGGTTGCCTTATTTCAAGCCCAGCTTGGCAGCAATCTCGGCGGGGATTGCATCCTTGTGGACAACGATGTTCATCGTCTTGTACTTGGCAAATGTCTTGGAGACATACCAGATGCCGTCGTAGCGGCCAACCTTTCCCCATGAGTTCTTCACCATATAGTATTCCTTGCCCGTCTGGTCCTTGGCGATGCCGAATATCTGCATACCGTGGTCGTCCGTCGTTTGCCAGTTGTCGAATGCCGCCTGGCGCATCTCCTGCGTCACCTCGATTTCGGGCAGTGGGCGGGATGTCAGTTCCTTGCTGCGGTCTGTCGCGCTCAGTCCCAACCACCGTGCCATGTCTGAGCCAGTGAGCTCCGCGCCCTTTTCAACGTCGGGCATCACGCCGATGCCGTCCCTCGTGAAGCCTGTCTCGCTGACATCGCTTCCCCAGGCAATAGTGTAGCCGTTGTTGATGGCGTAGTCAAACACCTGCATCAACTCATCTATCGGCAAGTTGTATGATTGGCTCCACCTCCAGTTGTCTTGTATCTCCAGCACAAACGGTTGGTAGAACGGGTGATGGGTGTAGGACGTGAGCGACACGTAGTCACTTGCCTTCAACCCTGTCGATTGGTAGAACGACTGGGGCGTGTAGGTCTTGCCCTCGTAGGTGAATGTTTCGGGACGCACGCCGAGGTATGCGTCATATATCCCCTCAAGCCCGGCGCGCCACAGCGGGTTGTTCTCGCCGTCGAGTTGCAGCGATTTGAGCTTGCTGTCGGCGATTGCGTTGACGTAGGCCCCGGTGACGAGCGAGAGCTCGACGTGGTTGGACAGCGTGTCGCCGTACATCACGCCCGGACGCATCTCCTGCTCAGGCACAAGGCCGTAGTGTTCCATGCCGTAGAGCACGTCGTAGAACGAGCCGCCCTCTGAGAACGACACGTCACCGTGCGTGCGTATCGTCGTCGTGGCACGGTCGAGGTAGGTGTTGTAGACGGTGTACATCTCCGAGAAGTCGTATTCGCCCTTGCCCATGCGCAACAATTCCGACTCAAGGAACGAGAATGTCGAGTAGCACCAGCAAGTGCCGGCACGGCTCTGGTTCTTTATCGACGTGATGGGGTTTGCCTTGACGGTCGTGAAGACGAATCCCTCTTCATTCTTCGTCTCAGGCTTCTTTTTCGCGGCAAGGGTGAGGCTGAACAGACCCAGCGCGGTGAGGATTAAAGCTCGTTGTAAGTGCATGACAAATACTGTTTAAAGGTTTATGTTAGGGCAAATATAGGGATTTAGTCGTCAAATGCCTAACGTTGCCGCATTTTATGCCGCCAGTGCGGCCGCCGCTTGCGCTCGTGCCGGCATCAGGTGGCGCGATTGCCGCACGGCGCGGAAAGTTGGCAGGGTGGGAAGCAAAGTCTGTTTTTAGGCTTAATCTATGTATTTGCAACTTAAATCTATATATTTTTAGGTTGCAAATATATGTTTTCAGGTTAAAAACAGAGTTTTCCCGGCGTGCTGCCGGTTTTCCTGTGAGGGCAAAAATGACTACCTTTGCATTTCCGTTTTTGGAACATCACTTTTAACGACCTATTACACTGATGACTGACACCAGCAAGACCTTCCGTGGCGGCGATTGGGAGAGCCGCATCGATGTCCGAGATTTCGTTTCGCGCAACATAACCCCTTATGACGGCGATGCCTCGTTCCTGTGCGGGGCGACCGAGCGCACCAAGCACATCTGGCAGATATGCCTCGATGCCCTCGCAGACGAGCGTGCCAACGGGGGAGTGCGTCACATCGACAACGTGACGGTCTCGACCATCACGTCGCATGGGGCTGGATATATCGACCGTGACTCGGAGCTCATCGTTGGTTTGCAGACCGACGTGCTGCTGGGGCGTGCGATGAAGCCATTCGGCGGCATCAATGTCGTCACCCGCGCCTGCCGCGAAAACGGTGTCGAGCCTGATGCCCGCGTGCAGGACATCTTCAAGCACTACCGCAAGACGCACAACGACGGCGTGTTTGACGTCTACACAGAGGAGATCCGCTCCTATCGCTCGCTCGGTTTCCTCACGGGGCTGCCCGACAATTATGCGAGGGGCAGAATCATAGGGGACTACCGTCGCCTTGCCCTCTACGGCATCGACCGCATCGTGCAAGCCAAGAAGGCGGACCTTGCGTCGCTCACCGGTCCGATGACCGACGCACGCATCCGCCTGCGTGAGGAGGTGGCCGAGCAAATCAAGGCGTTGGGCGAAATCAAGGAGTTGGGACGCATCTACGGCCTGGATTTGTCGCGCCCGGCCGGGACGGCGCAAGAGGCGGTGCAGTGGGTCTATATGGCCTACCTCGCGGCGGTGAAGGAGCAGGACGGGGCGGCGATGTCGCTCGGCAATGTCTCATCGTTCCTTGACATATATATAGAACGTGACATAGCCACGGGCGCAATCACCGAGGAGTTTGCCCAGGAGCTGATCGACCAGTTTGTAATCAAATTGCGCATGGTGCGCCACCTGAGGATGAACGCCTACAACGACATTTTCGCCGGCGACCCGACCTGGGTGACAGAATCAATCGGTGGCAGGCTCAATGACGGGCGGCACAAGGTGACGAAGACTTCGTTCCGTTTCCTCCAGACACTCTACAACCTCGGCCCGTCGCCCGAACCAAACCTGACCGTGCTCTGGAGTCCCAGCCTGCCGCAAGGCTTCAAGGAGTTTTGTGCAAAGGTGTCAATCGACACGTCATCCATACAATATGAGAACGACGACCTGATGCGCAGCGTGCGGCACAGCGACGACTATGGCATAGCGTGCTGCGTCTCGTTCCAGGACATCGGGCGGCAGATACAGTTTTTCGGCGCGAGGGCAAACCTTGCCAAGGCTCTCCTGCTCGCCATCAACGGCGGGCGTTGCGAGAACACAGGCACGCTGATGGTCGCAGGCATCCCGGCAATCGAGGGCGATGTGCTGGACTATGACGAGGTGCTTGCCAACTACAAGGCAGTGCTGGTGCAGGTCGCCCGCGTCTACAACGAGGCGATGAACATCATCCATTATATGCACGACAAGTACTACTACGAGAAAGCCCAGATGGCGTTCATCGACACCGACCCGAGGATTAACCTTGCCTATGGTGTGGCGGGACTTTCCATTGCCGTCGATTCGTTGTCGGCCATCAAGCACGCCAAGGTGCGGGCGGTCAGGAACGACCAGGGGCTGACCACGGGCTTTGATGTTGAGGGCGATTTCCCGTGCTACGGCAATGACGATGACCGTGCCGACGCGATAGCCGTGGGGCTGACGCACTTTTTCAGCAGTGAGTTGAAGAAATTGCCCGTTTACAAGGACGCCGAACCCACGTTGTCCGTGCTGACCATAACGTCCAATGTAATGTACGGCAAGAAGACCGGCGCTACCCCTGACGGCAGGGCGGCCGGAGTACCATTCGCCCCAGGAGCCAACCCCATGCATGGACGTGATGCGCGTGGTGCGGTGGCTTCGCTCTCATCGGTCGCCAAACTCGACTATGAGGACGCACAGGACGGGATAAGCAATACTTTCTCCATAGTCCCCAAGTCGCTTGGTGCGACCGACGAGGACAAGGTTGACAACCTGGTGGACTTGATGGACGGCTATTTTGCCAAAGGTGCGCATCATCTCAATGTCAATGTCCTCAACCGCGAGATGCTGGAGGACGCGATGGAGCATCCTGAGAACTATCCACAATTGACGATACGTGTCTCTGGTTACGCCGTCAATTTCACAAAGCTGAGCCGTGAGCACCAGCTCGAAGTGATAGCCCGCACCTTCCATGACAGGCTGTGACGCTGTGGCGGGGCAGACCGTCAGGGTTCATTCCTTTGAGTCCATGGGCACTTATGATGGACCTGGGTTGCGGCTTGTGGTGTTTGTCCAGGGCTGCAACTTCAGGTGTGCCTATTGTGCCAATCCCGACACGATGGCCTGCACTGGCGGTGAGGATGTCGCCATCGATGAGATTGTCCGCTTGGCTGTCAGTGAGAAACCGTTCTTCGGCCGCCGTGGCGGGGTGACTTTCTCGGGAGGCGAACCGACGTTGCAAGCCAGTGCTTTGTTGCCGCTGTTCGAGCGTCTCAAGGCTGAGGGCATACACATCTGCCTCGACACCAATGGCAGCGTGATGAACGATGCGGTGCGCCGGCTTTTGGCATTGACCGACCTCGTGCTGCTCGACGTTAAGGAAATCAACGACACCCGCCATCGTGACCTGACAGGCTGTTCCAATGCGGCGACGCTGGCGTTTGCCGATTGGATGGAGGCCAACGGGCGTGACTTTTGGTTGCGTTATGTCCTCGTGCCTGGTGTGACCTCGATGCGTGAGGACCTCCATGCTTTGTGCGAGAGGTTTAAAGGCTACAGGATGTTGCGTCGGGTGGAAATCCTGCCCTATCACACCCTTGGTCGTCACAAATACGACCATCTCGGCATGGCCTACCGCCTTGATGGCGTGAGGGAGAATACCCCTGAGGAGATAGAGGAGGCGGCATCCATCTTCCGTTCCTACTTTGACTGCGTGAGGATCAATTGATGGTGGAGCGGCTTGGCGTGCCGCTATACCATTATATAATGAAACGTCCCCGTCCACTGTTTGCCAGCGGACGGGGACGCGTTGTTTTGTGTTTGTGCTGTGATGGATTTACTTCTGTCCTTCTATTGTAACGGCAATGACCATCGCTTCCCCGATGTTTATGTCAAAATGAGCATTCAGAGAATTGTCGGCGAAAGTCCCGTTGGCAACGATAGGCACGGGGATGGCAGGTGAACCTTCTGCGATGACAAGGTTTGGTGTCTGCTCTTTGGTGAACGCTATGCCACCGTCGCTCTCTGTCAGGACAACGTCGGTCAACGTGATCTTAGCTTCACCATTCTCATTGGTGGGGGTCAGGGATGATTCGCCGAGGCTTATGGAGAAGTCTTTCAGGACGAAGTTTACGGTGCTGTCATTGACTGCCTCGATTGTCACGGCGTTTTCACTTGCGGGAAAGGGAGTCCCGTTCAGTTCCACGGCGATGTTGCAGGCATAGTCGCCGGCTGCGATTGCTGACAGTGCGACTTCCGGCTCTTCTTCTCCACCCGGTGTCGGTTCTACCTCTTCACCGCCGGTTGAGCCGTTTTTGCTTCCGGTAATCTCCACAAGGATTTGCATCCCTGAGAGGTTGATGTCGATGGTCGCGTCGATTGTGGAAGATGTGAACGACCCGACGAAGTCTATTGGCACTGGCACAGCATCCATTCCCGGGAAGATGGCAAGCGTGAGGGTGTCGGTCGTTGCAAATGTGTAGTTGCTGCCCGACTGCGAGATGGCTACCTCGTCAAGACGGATGTCACCCAAGTTGAGAGCTTCACCAGTCCCCAAGGAGATTGAGAAGTCGTTCAACACGAAGTTTATCTCAGTGTCGTTGGCTTTTTCTATAACCACGTCATAGTTTGCCTCCGGGAGGTCTGTGCCATTGAGGTTGACGTTGATGCTGGTGCTGTAAGTCCCTGCCACCACGTCGGTCATCGTAGTCACCGGTGCGTCGGTTGTTTGCCCCTCTTCATCATCGGAGCAGGCTGCGAATGTCAGCGCGATGGCTGCCATTGCGAAGAATGATAAGAATTTCTTCATGATGATTGTTTTTAATTAATGGTTTATGTCTCTTCTGTTGTCAATAGTCGTTCATGTCAGAATGCATAGGCGAAACCGAGGTTGCCGTAGATGGGATACATCTTGAACGTGATAGTCTCGAAGTCTTCGGGAAAGGCGGAATTCAACCCCCATTGCAGGTCGGCGAAGACGTTGAGGTGCGAGAATGCCCGCCACTCGAAGCCCAGCTGCACGCCCCAGTTGCTCTTGACCAGCTCGTCCGAGAAGTCGTAGGGTGCTGTATTGTCCCCATAGAATTCAAACTTATTACCTGTCGGATCGACTTCACGTATGTATCCGTCGTAGACCTCGCCAGAGAAGTCGCCGGATATGAGGTATGAGAAGTATGGACCCACCCTCATCTTCCATCGCGGTGAGAGCTTGCAGGTCATCAGCACGGGTATGGAGATGTAGGAGTTCCTGACCGTCGTCTTCACCTTGCCGGTCCAGTTGCCTTTGATAACCGCCCCGTCGTTGCTGATCTCCATACCATAGTTTTTGACATCCGCCACAGTCTCCATCGTCTTGTTCTCCAGGCGCAGGCCGATGTGTATGCCGATGACCTTATTTATCTGCTTCTCGACCGTACCCTCAAGGGCAATGCCCACCAGCGGGCGGTAGCTGTTGATGCTGCGTATCTCGGCCGGGAGCGGCAGGGGAGACACACCGCCGATGCCGTAGGATGCGCGGACCGAATAGTGCAGCCCGTTCAACGCCGAGCGGATGATGCTTTTGTTCCTTTCTTTTTGTGCGTTTGCATCAAGCGCGGCGCAGAGCAGCGCGATTGCCAGCAGGATGTAGCTTGTCTTTCTCATTGCAGTGCCTCCTTATTCCTCACAAATTATTTCCAAAGTGTCGATGTAGAGGGTGCTGCCCACCGCCCCGACGAAGTATGCGCCGTCGATGCTTGACGAAAGCACTATGGCTATGTTGTAACCATAATTGGCCAGTTTGTCCTCATCAATCTGCTTGCCCGGCATGAACACGAACGGAATCTCAAACCGCTCCCATTCCCCGGCCTCGATTTGCTCGTCCGTCCAGACCTTAGGGTTTTGTATCCGTGCCAGTCCCACTATGTTTTCATGGGTCAACACATTGTTGCCGTCGAGCATGACGCTCTGCCTTTTGCCATCGACGATGATCGAATTCTCATACATCACCACATAAAAGTCGGGTTGATCCACCCTGCCGCTGATTACTGCACCGTCAGCATCTGTCATCGTCTCGCCAGGTTTGAACATATAGTAGCCCGTGAAAGTCTTGGGCACACTGTTGAACGGTATTCCGAACAGCGTTGCAGCCCTCGGTGCACTCACCGCGTTCACTGCGTCAAACTGCCCGAAAAACAGGTTGCCAGCGGCAATCCTCATGCCCATCATCTCGCCGAAGCCGCCGGTCGACTCGGTCCTCAGGCGCACACCGTTGCCCGACTGGCCACGGTCGTAGCGTTGTGTCGGGAAGTAGGGCAGCCCGCACATGGCATAGCCGGCGTTGGCTGTCGCCCAGATATTGTATCGTTTGCCGTCCTCGTCATATTCGTAGTAGTTGATGTACCGCCCCCCGGCAATCATTTCAAAGCTTTCGAAGTCGAATCTGGTGATTGTAGCTGGTGGAATTAGCTCCAGTGTGTATTTCTTTTGGTAGTTGCCGTTCTCTGAGGTCACGGTGTAGTGCTGAGCGCTTGTGAAGTCCAGTGCCAGACCGTTGCCATCCAGGCCACTCTCGTCGTGTGTGATTGTTGCGCCCTCGCTGAGGATGAACCTTGGCGCGACATTTGTGATGTCGCTTGTCGGTAAGTACGTGATTTGGATGTACCTATCCTCATCTTTGTATCCAACTGTAATGACTGAGTCCTCTGTGTAAAATAGCACGTCCCTGTTGTCCTTGTCGAATGTGACTGCCACGATGTCTGCCTCTGCATTGAGTGGCTCGTCCTGGATGCACGATGCCAGCGTGGCCGCACCGAGTGCCATGCAGAAAAATGTCCTGATTCCCATGTTTTAGTTTTAGTTTTCTTCTCGTCGCCGTCACGTGGCGGGCGCGGCGGTGCTATATATATTATGGTATAGCCCCCGTCCCTTGTGGACGACGCTGCAAAAGTAGTTAAAAATCTCACACCTCCTAACATCTTATGTCATAAACACATCGCCACGCCCGCGCCGCACCATGCTGCCGGCCGTGCACGGCAGTCCGGCAATAAGCGTCAGGGGGCAAGTCGCATGACGATAGACATAAACTTCCTCCACTCGCCGAGAAAAGTTGGTTGTCTCGGTGCATCAAGTAAAAACAGAACTTTTGTTTATATAAACAGAAGTTTTGAATATTAAAACAAAACTTTTGAATATACTTGACTCGCCGAGACAACCAACTTTTCTCGGCGAGTGGAGGAAGTTTACGTCTATCGTCACTGGCTTTGTCCCTTGTCCTGCTTGTCCGTGGGGTAATGCAGAGGCGGGACACCACGTCGTGA
>CALNGU010000077.1 GCA_939800445.1 uncultured Bacteroidaceae bacterium
CCGTCACACCATGCTTACAAGGCTCGGACGATTGGGTTAAGAGCGTGTTATGATTCTGTTGCCGATGTTGCAACGCTGTGTCACGCCCGCGCTCCGTTCCCGCAGCACTTTGCGCCAGCCGCCACGGGAGCAAATCGCACGACACGCCGAGCAAACTTCCATCACACGCCGAGAAAAGTTGGTTGTCTCGGCGAGTAAAGTAAAAACAAAACTTTTGAATGAATAAACAGAACTTTTGTTTATATAAACAGAAGTTTTGAATATTAAAACAAAACTTTTGAATATACTTGATGCACCGAGACAACCAACTTTTCTCGGCGAGGGAGGGGAGTTCAAGCCTATTGTCACGGGATTAGCCCCCTGATGTGATTTATTGGAATCAGCAGCGTAGCTTGTAGAGACGCATAGTATGCGTCTCCCCCACGTCCTGTGCCTGCCGTGACGTGCAGCCGCCTGTCGGGGAGACGCGCCAATGGCACGTCTCTACATCCTACGGGCTGATGGGCTGTTTGCCTATACCATTATAATATAGGAGCGGCGGCTGGTGGCCTGGGGGGGGACAAAAACAGGGGCGCACCGTAGTGCGTCCCTGCCGTGTGTGGTGGTCGGGTGGGGAAGGGTCACTGCCCGCTGCGGTATATCAGCACGGTGGCGTAGGCTGAGATGCCTTCCTCACGCCCCGTGAAGCCGAGCCGCTCGGTGGTGGTCGCCTTGATTGACACGTCGTCGGGGGTGATGCCCATCAGCGGGGCGAGTGTCTCTTGCATGGCGGGGATGTGCGGGTTGAGCTTGGGCCGCTCGGCGCAGACGGTGGCGTCGATGTTGCCGACGGCATAGCCCTTGCCAGCCAGCAGTTCGACAGTGCGGCGCAGCAGCACCTTGCTGTCTATGCCTTTGTAGCGCGGGTCGGTGTCGGGGAAGTGGTGCCCGATGTCCCTCATCGCCGCCGCCCCGAGCAGCGCGTCGCAAATGGCGTGGATGAGCACGTCGGCATCCGAGTGGCCGAGCAGGCCGAGTGTGTGGTCGATGCGCACGCCGCCTATCCACAGGTCGCGCCCCTCGACGAGGGCGTGGACGTCATATCCGAATCCGACACGTATGTTCATCGCTCAACGCCTCCTGCGTCCTATCAGGTCCTTCAATCCGTCCATGTCGAATGCGAGCGAGAATCTCAGCGTCTGGTCCAGCGGGTTGCTCTGGGCTGTCGAGATGAGGTAGGCAGCGTCGAGCGAGAAGACGCTCATGCTGAAGCCTGCACCGACGGAGAAGTACTTGCGGTTGCCCTTGCTGGCATCCTCCCAGTGGTAGCCGCCGCGCACCTTGAATTGGTTGTTGTAGCTGTACTCCAGACCCAGTCCCCAGGTGAATTCGCGCAACTCCTCTTTGAAGCCGCCGGGCGCGTCTCCCCATGAGGTGAAGATGCCCTTGATGGGGGAGAGGTCGCGGTATTCCTCGTCGAGGCGGTTCTGGTAGTCCACTTCCGACTCGCCCTCCTGCTGCATCGGGCGGGTGGGCACCATCAGTTTGTTGATGTCGGCACTTATCGAGAAGATGTTGTAGTTGTCAATCGGTATCATCAGCGACACTCCAGTGCGGAAGTTGGTCGGCAGGAACTCGCTGCTGTTGCCGCCGTCGTAGGAAATCTTCGACCCGATGTTGGAGAGGTTCAGACCCCAGTTGATCATGCATTCGCGCTGGCCTATCATGATGTAGTCGGAGTAGAACAGGGCGATGTCGGCCCCGAATGCCTTGCCGGGACGCATCCCCTCGTCGCGGTTGTAGGCGAGGTCCGAGTAGATGAACCTCAGTGCCACCGCCGCCGAGAACCGTTGGGACAACATACGCGAGTAGGCGACATCGACGGCCATCTCGTAGGGGCTTATGCTGCTGAGCTGCTCGCCCATGCTGCCTGTGATTGGCACTTCGCCGAGGGAGAAATATCGCAGCGAGGCACTGATTGCCTGCCAGTCGCCTATGCGGTAGTAGCCCGCGACATACGCCAGGTCGATGTCGTTGACCAGCTTCCTCAACCACGGGGTGTAGGAGACGGCCAGCCCGGCACGGCTGATGGTGAAGGGGTACTTGGCAGGATTCCAGTACTGCGAGTTGACATCCGGGTCGGTCGCCGCGCCTATGTCGCCCATGCCGCCGCCCCTGGAGTCGGGTGCGATGGCGAGCGATGTGACGCCGTGGCTGACGGGGTTGAAGATGTCTTTGGGGTCATCCTTCGCGTTGGCCGCCAGCGTGGTGCAGATGGCTGCGGCGAGGAGCAGGACGGTCTTGGTTGTCTTGTTTCTCATTGTGTTTGTGCTAATCATTCTGCCCCGTTGCTTTTGCGGGACACATATAATAACTATGCCTGTGGGGTTTTATTGCCTGATGATGACTATTTTCCCCGTCTTGCTCTCGTATTCGCCTCCATCGGCAGACATCGAGATGCGGTAGATGTAGACCCCAGACTTGAACGGCGCACCTGCGTTGTCCCTCAAGTCCCAGTCGTAGGTGTAGATGCCTGATGTCGTCTGGTCCTCCACCTCGGTCTTGAAGAGGACGCCCCCTGCGTAGTCGAACACTTCAAGCATGACGGTGACATCGCTTTCGGGGCGGTCGTTGGTGACGAAGAATGTGGTCTGTTCCGTCGCCGGGCTGATGCAGTTCACCGCAGTCAATGACGGCTTGAGGCCGGTGACGACTTCAAACTCAAGCGTGGTGCTCGACGAGTTGTTGAATACGTCCCATGCGCGGATTTTCATCTTGTGCCTGCCTGCCGACAGTCCCGACAGTTTGTAGACCACGTTGCCGTAGCGGTAGTTTCCGGCCTGTGTGTAGTAATCGTTGAGCACGTATGTCTGGTTCGGGTCGTCGTCGATTATGGCGACGATGTTGTGACCAAGGCCGCTTTCCGAAATGTTCATGCCGTCCTCGTCCATGAATGATGCGTAGAGCACTGGCGACTCGTTGACCCTTCCGCCATAGACGAAGTCCGGCGTGTTGAGGTAGGCGTAGATGTCCGGCCCGATGCCGTCGGTGTTTATGTCTTCGACTGCTCCTCCCACGATGAAGTCGTCAAACTCTGCATTGGCCTCGACAGAGTCGTTCCATGCGTAGAAGTTGAGCAAACCGCTCTCGTTGGAGTAATTGATGTCGAGCGGCACGGCGAATTCCATCTCGAACTCACCGTTGCGTATTGAGTCGTTGCCGATGAACAGGGTGTTTGTCCTTGCCATGAACTGTATGGTGTCAGGCCCGTCGTCATAGACATAGCCAGCATTGTTGAGCGATGTCACGAGCTTTTTGCTGTCCATGGCGGTCGTCTCTATCCTGCCGTTGAAGTCCGTCAGTCGCGAGCCGTCGAATGTCTCTATGTGTCCTTTGACCTTGGTGGTCGAGCCGGCTTTCATCTGCGCGGTTTCGTCAGAGCCTGGGGCTATGCCGTTGATTGAGTCCACTATTATTTTATTAGCATCGGGGTATGCCAAGCGCAGTGCCGGGTCTCCGAGCAGGATGAAGTTGAGGTCATTCTTGTCCTCGCTGCCGCTGACGGCGCGTGCCTGCTTGGTCTTCATCTGTATTTCTCCGAGTGTGTAGTGAGTGCCGTCCGCCTTGCGTTCATACAGGTGGCGGTTGTACACCAGGTTTATGCGCTGGTTGTCCGAGATGTAGACGACGCGTGTCGTGGTGATGAGCCCGACAGCACCGCCATTGGCGTTGAGCATGGCCAGTTCGCCGGACGAGGTGGAGTAGGCATCAAACCGTGTGTAGTCGCACGATGCCGTCAGCCACAACGGGAGGCGCGGCGAGTTGAGCCGGGTGACATCGTTGCCGGTCAGTATCCTCTTGGAAGTCCAAAAGTCGGTGTTGCTGTGACCTATGTACGACAGCACCAGCATCCCCCTGTCAAACAGAGTCTGCAACCTCTCCTCGGCCTGTGGGTAGGAGTAGCCAGTGGAAGACGATTCGCGCTTGTAGAGGTCGAGGAACAGCCTTTCGACCAGATAGCCCTCATGCCGCAGTTCGACAGAGTCAATTACTTCGTTGCACTGTTCCATGTGGATTGTCCCGCCATCGTCCAGATTGTCGTCGGCCACCCAGCACAGGCGGTTTTTCCATGCCCCCTTCTCGTCGTTTTGCATATATGCTATCAGCTTGTCAACCACCCCCGAGGCCTCCGACACCGTGCGGACGGGCAGGCGGCCTATGCCGATGTCCACGGTGTTGCGGGCAGCCGGGATGTTTGCCCCCTCATCGTCCTCGAGGTAGCCGAAGTAGTCGTCGGTCAGGAAATTGTCCTGCTCGTTCTCTGACTCTGACGGTTGGTAGCTCAGCAGGAATTGACCTGGCGAGTAGCCGCTCCATGTCGATGTCCGCATCCTGTTGTCGAATGCCGCGTCGCCGAACAGCAGCAGATATTTCGTCTTGTCCTTGTCCGACGAGGTGTCATACAGCATCTTCATGAATCGCCTGTAAGCTGTCACGTCAGGCGTTCCCGACGAGAATTCATTGTATATGTCCCCCGCCGTGACCGTTACAACGTTCATCCCGTCCGCATCCCGATGCCACTGTGCCAGTCTCTCGGCGGTGTCATATAGGGTTCCGTCAGCGGGGATGATGATAGCCATGTCAACATCGCGCATGGCATGGAGGTTTTGGTTGGCGATTTCGCCGACGACTGTTATGGCCTCGTTGACGGCGGCATTCGTCTTGACGGCGACGAACCTCCTGCGTCCTGTCCCGTCATCGGTGAAGTAGCCGTAGCCGCCATCGATTGTCAGAGGCATTTGCCTGTATGCTCCAGGCGTTGTCACATCCCACACCTCGGTGGAACTGTCGGCGTAACGGATTGCGTATGTCTGTCTGCCCGTTGCATTGGTAGTGCCGAAGAGCAGGGTAGACCCCGTCAATTCCAACCTGCGGGGGTAATTGATGAGGACATACTCCAGATGTCCCGACACGTTGCCATCTGTCGAATGGACGAGACGCAGCGTTGTCCCCTCATCCGTGACCGACAGTCCTCTGCTGGTGGTCACTGTCCTTTTGGCTTTGATATACTGGCTCGATGATGCCACCCTCATGTCTGTTGACCGTGCAATGCGTGAGCCGCCGTTGTAAACATCGAGATAACTTGACGTGCGTGACGAACCTGCCGCAAAGGCAATATCGACCCTGGCTTCGCTTGGGCTTGTTATCCCGGGCAGGGAGAATTGGTAGTCGCGTGAACGTCCGTTGCGGAAATCGTAGGAGTCGTAGAACCTCCTTCCGAAATTCGCCCATGCGAAAGCCTCGTCGCCTTTGTAGAAAACGTAGTCGGTGAACTGAGTGACCGTCTCGTCCGCACGGGGCAGCGACGGGGCTTGTGCGAAGGTCGCGGGACTTTCCTTCTCCGTCAGGAAATAATATCCGTAATCCGAGCAGTAATTCGTCACTGGCTGCCAGTAGTCGCCCCTGACATCGCGCACCGCATCGACGCGTGTGTTGCCCTCGGCGTAGAAGAGCAGGGCGTTGGCAGTCCGCTTGACCGGCACTTCGGGCAAGTCATTGCAGTATGCTTGGGTGAAGTCCTCGTGCAGCAGGTTGCCTCCGTAGCCGTAGACAGCCACCTTGCTTGGGTCGGTGAATCCCATTGATGCCAGGCGTGAGAACGAGATGGAGTAGACACCGCTCCCGGTGACGGCAATCTTTACCCACTTCCCCGATGCAAGGACGGATGAGTCAGGGTAGTCTTCCCGTCCGCTCTTTGCCGCCTTTGCCTTTGTTGATGGTGTGTTGGTTTCCGTTATCCTCAGGCGGAATGAGCTGATGCGGCAGAAACGCCCTTCGCGGTAGGCCATCGGGACAAACCTCACGACGAGGTAGGCATCCCTCCCTGCCGTGCGGATGTCATGCCCCACCTGCAACGTCGGCGGCAGGACGAGGCCAAGGTCTTCCATCCTTTTTTGTTGCCAGTCGGGGAGCGGCTCGTAGTCGGGGTATTCGACAACGACATCATAATCGTTGCCGTCATAGTCGTCGCCCAGCCTAATGCTGGTCACGTAGCGGGGGAACGGGTCGCCATCCGCAAAGGATGCGCCGTCGAAGTAGAACGGCCGCTCGACCGAGTCGGGTTCAAAAGTGTAAGTGGCCTTGCCGCTCCATTTGAGTGTGACGAAATCTTGCGCCTGCGAGGCACAGACCGATGACACGAGGAGCAGGGACGCAAGGACGCACTGCTTGATCCAGTTAGCCATTGTTTGCGATCTCACCTGATGTTGAATTGCAAGACCTGCCTGTTTCCTATGAAGCCGCGCACGTTGTCGCCTATCGCCACGCGCAAATCTTCCGAGGGGAAGCCTGTGTAGATGAGGTCGCCCATCTTCAACGTGTAGAATTCGCTCACCTCTTCAATCAGCCTGTCTAAGCCGTGCAGCAGACCTCCTGTGTCGCCGCGTTGCGCCTCCTCGCCGTTGATGTCGAGAGTGAACGGCAATCCCGTCCTCCCGTCCTGTTCGTCAAGCCCGACGAAATCGCCAAGCACAGCCGCCCCGTCGAATCCGTCGTAGAGTGCAGAGTAACGCCCTCCCGACATCCGCGCCTCTTGCAGCAAGTCTGCGGCATGGAAACTCACGCCCACAGTCACCGCGTCATAGTAGCGGTGCGCGAATCGTCTTGCGACGCATTTGCCCAACCGGCAGACCCTGAGCACCACGGATGCCCCGCAGCGGATGTCTGCCGAGAATGACGGAAGGAAAAACGGCTTGCCGTCTTTCAGCAAAGACGAATCGGGCTTCACCGAAACAACAGGTCTCTGGATTGAAAACGTGGAATCGTCCTCTTTATTGCCCCCGTGCACGGGGTAATTGTCGTGTATGCAGATGATTTTCATTTCCAGTCTCACACATTCAATCGGTTGAACATCACGGCCAGGTGGGCGTACAGCGACGTGTTTTGCACCACGATTTCCTCCGGCACCCTTATGCGGAACGGGGTGAAATTCCACACCCCCTTGATGCCGTTGGCGACCATCAGGTCGGTTACATCCTGCGCAACGCCTATCGGCACGGTGAGCACGCCGATGGTGACACCGCTGCCGTGCATCCTCTCGGGCAGTTCCGCGAGGTCAAACACCGGGATTGAGTTGATGCTCGTCCCCACCACGTCGCCGCGCACGTCGAATGCCCCGACGATTTCCAACCCGTAGTGCTTTAGTCCGGAATCCTGCAACAAGGCCGCACCGAGGCTTCCCACGCCGAAAAGGAACGCACGGTGCGTCTCCTTGGGCCAGAGGAATTCCTCCAGCACGCCGACCATCGTGTCGATTTCATAACCCACGCGCGTGCGGCCAGCCAGCTTGACGTAGGAGAGGTCCTTGGCTATCTGCGAGGCATCTATCCCCGTCCCTCGTGCCAGCTGTGTCGAGGACACGTAGGTGCAGCCCTGTTCCTTGAGCAGCTTGACATTGGAGAGATACCATGGCAAGCGGCGCAACGTAGGCTCGGGGATTCTACCTGTGTCTTTGTGATTGCTTCCAGCCATTTGCCTTATAATTCTTAGTTTCCAAGCGAGTTGCAAAAATAAGACATTTCATCGGAAATCAAGCCTCCCCCGCGCAAATCACCGTCGGTCGCCCGCAAAACGCCCCCCGCCGTGCGGCTTCCTGTGAAGCCGGGAGGAAAAGTCTGTTTTTAACCTGAGTTTATGTATTTTTAGGTTAAATCTATGTATTTGCAGGTTGAAAATATGTAGATTTAGCTTAAAAATAGACTTTATACGCCGAGCCACCAGTTATTCCCGCCGCCCATGATGCCGCCCTGTCGTTTGCCGGCAGCGGATTGCCGCTCGCCACTGGCCCTTTGGTTGAAAAGTGCGGTGTCATGCGTCCTGTGCGGCGGATAATGCCTACTTTTGTGACAAGCAATACCAAAAGGTGCAACATCATGGCAGACAACGACTGGAAAAAGAGATTGAACGTGGTCTACTCCACCAATCCCGACTTCGCCTACGAGACCGACGGTGACGACGAGCCTGACACCCTTGCCCCTGCCGCGCAGAAACTGCGTGTTGGCCTCGACAGTCGCAACCGCAGCGGCAAGACAGTCACCCTCGTGACCGGTTTCGTCGGGCGCGACGACGACCTCAAGCAACTGTGCAAGGACTTGAAAACGAAGTGCGGCGTGGGAGGCAGTGCCAAGGACGGCGAGATAATCATCCAAGGCAAGTTCAAGGAGCGTGTCCATGCCCTGCTCGTCGGCATGGGCTACACGCAGGCAAAGATGAAATAGGCGGAAGCCAACAACCAAACAACGACAATGATATGAACAGGATTAACCAACTATTCGGCATCACGCGCCCCATCATCGCGGGCGGCATGGTGTGGTGCAGCGGGTGGAGGCTCGCGGCGGCGGTCAGCAACGCCGGCGGGCTGGGTCTCATCGGCGCAGGGTCGATGCATCCCGAGACTTTGCGCGAGCACATCCGCCGGTGCAAGGTGGCGACGGACAAGCCATTCGGCGTGAATGTGCCGTTGATGTACCCTCAAATTGACGAAATCATGCAGCTCATCATCGACGAGGGGGTGAAGATAGTCTTCACGTCGGCAGGCAATCCCAAGACCTGGACCGCACGCCTGCATGACAGCGGCGTGACTGTCGCCCACGTCATCGCATCCACCAGGTTTGCCGCCAAGTGCAACGAGGCTGGCGTCGATGCCATCGTCGCAGAGGGCTTCGAGGCGGGCGGACACAATGGCAAGGAAGAGACGACGACGATGTGCCTCATCCCGGCGATAAGGCAAGCCACCGACCTGCCGCTCATTGCCGCAGGCGGGATAGGCAGTGGTGCGGCGATGTTGGCCGCATTCGCGCTCGGAGCAGAGGGGGTGCAGGTCGGCACGAGGTTTGCCCTGACGGAGGAAAGTTCCGCCAGTGAAGCGTTCAAGCAGCATTGCATCGCCCTCGGGGAAGGCGACACGAAGCTTTTGCTAAAGAAGCTGTCGCCGACACGTCTCGCCAAAGGCGCGTTCATGACCGACGTCGAGGCTGCTGAGGCGGCAGGCGCGACGGCCGAACAGTTGAGGGAACTCCTCGGCAAGGGGCGTGCCAAAAAAGGGATATTCGAGGGCGACCTCCAGAAGGGCGAACTTGAGATAGGGCAGGTCTCGGCGATGATTGGCAAAATCGAGAGTGCCGCCACGGTGGTGGAGGACATCGTTGCCGAATACAACCGCCTTGTCAACGGTCTGGACAGGACGAATTTCTGAAAAACACTGCGCTCCGTGGCGCAGGCAAGGGATGAGGGCGGGACTTACTTCAGTTCCGCCCTTTCGCATCCTGCGAAGCCTGACTCGACAACAGAGTTGTAGTAGGCTGTCTTGTCTGGTGATGACGGGCGTTCCACGTAGTACATCTCTGTGAACGGGTGGGTCTCGATTACGTGTCGGAGCAACTCCGCTGCGGTGGGGTAGGGATTGAGCTTGGCGTACTCCTCATACGTGTAGTCCAGGAAGGCACTGTTGGACGTGACACCACGGTTGTCGAGCAGGTAGCCTCCTGCCAGTTCGGTCGGGCGGGCGTATGTCCCGCCGGCCACCACGTCGGATGGGGCAGGGTATGCCACTATCATGCTCCTCGCCTCGTCCATTGTCACCGGCACGAGGTCGTTGTAGTTTGCCTTTGTCTTATATATCACGGCGCGGGGAATCCGCGAGTCAAGGACGAGGGCTGCCGGGCGGTCGCCGCTTGTGTCGGTCGCCGAGGTCATGGCATCGGGAGCCGGTGTGCGTTTGGTCGCACACGCCCCCAGTGTGAGTGCGATGGCTGATAACAGGACAATGTTTTTCATAATCAATGTTTGGTGTAATGTCCAGCAAATGTACGATATTTATGCCAAAACACAAGCCATGGCAACCGAGCAAAGATCGCATCATCCGTCCATCTCCCGCCGCCATCCCGTCTGTGTGGCAAGGCGGCTTGCCGTCGTCGTGCTGCTCACGTCCATCCTGGCAGGAGTGTCGTCATGCGGTTCGAGGCACAGTGTCGGCAGGACAGGCGGTGTCGTCATCCTATTCTACGACCCGTCTGTGGGCAAGGACGCGGTGTTGGAAGAAGTCAAAGACTATGGTTCGGCCGTCATCTACGACTACCGCAACTTCAATGGTCTTGCTGTGACAGTCCCGCCACGGCGAAGCATGGATGAGACCATCGAACATTATGAAAAAACAAAAGGAGTGATTTCGGTGATGAGGGACAGTGCCAATGAATTGCATCTTGATGCTGGCGACAGTGACTGACGACCCTTGCGGTCTGTGCTCGAAGCGGGACTCGAACCCGCACAGCTGCAATAGCCAAGGGATTTTAAGTCCCTCGTGTCTACCGTTCCACCATTCGAGCCGCCCCACCCGAGGAGCGGAAAACGAGACTCGAACTCGCGACCCCGACCTTGGCAAGGTCGTGCTC
>CALNGU010000078.1 GCA_939800445.1 uncultured Bacteroidaceae bacterium
TTTGGCACAACGAACTTTCGGAGGACGGAATGTTTATCTATGAATATCCGAAAGCGGAAGACAAACGGGCGGCACACCTTGCCCAATGGAAAGAAAGCACTCAAACACGAGTAACATTCCTGCGATACAAAGATGATTTGGGCTTCTGTTTCTACCGTTTTGTGGGTGTGTTCCGTCTTAACCGTGAGAAATCAATTCAAGAGCGTAAATGTGTCTGGGAGCGGGTCTCGGATACGTATCAACTTAATGTTTAATTTCTTAAATTCTTAAAGTTATGGCTTACGCATTCAAAGTAACAGTAAAAAACTCGTATGGTAAATACGTGAAAGGTTTAACTGTACAAGTTGTTCATGCTTCTTGTAGTGCTCCTACAACTAAGGAAATTTTACAAGCATTCAAGGATCAGTTGGGGATTGACATAAATACAGCTACACCCAACACAACATTTATGGTCGAGAAACTTAAATGATTTGAGATTAAGGGGATATGCTTGTATTAAACGTATCCCCTTTGTTTTTGTTATGAAAATCATTGATAAAATCATCGAGTCAATATCCGGCTGTCTGTCACTCATATTTTGGGTGATAGTGGCATTGGTTTGTGCTGGCATATTGGCTTTGTTGTCATAAAACGAATATGACTTTTGAATTAGAAAAGTGAAAGCGGCACTTCACAAGAAATGTCGTTTTTTTGATTGTTGTACTACCTAACAGAGCAAGCCCTAATAATACGCAATGCTATGTGCAATAAAGTATATAGTTGCGTTTTAATGAATGCGGTTGCGTAGCAGTAGAGACGCATAATATGCGTCTCCCCCGCGTCCCGTGTCCCTATCCCTGATTACCTGCCTGCCATGAAAAAAGCAAGTGCGGACTTTTCGCAAAGTCCGCACCCATTTGGTTGTTCAATAGGTATTAGATGTGTAAAGGTCAAAAAAGATTGTGTCCTTGATAGGCAGTACAAATATGCAGGAAATATTCCACCGCTCCAAACTTTTGATGGATTAAATTGCGGCACAAGTGTCATTTTTCCAAAACAAAGCCGCGTCGGACTGTGTTTTTCAACCTTTCGGCTAAATCCGGCGCGGCTTTTTAAAGGTTTGGTGTGACAATTTGCTGCTTTACCCTTTTCCTCAGTCGAGCTTGTGGATGATGAGGCCCGACCTGAGTTTAGGCTCAAACCAAGTGGTCTTGGGCGGCATGATGTTGCCGGTGTCGGCGATGTCCATGATTTGCCGCATGGTGACGGGGTAGAGGGCGAGTGCCACGCGCATCTCGCCGCTGTCGACGCGCCGCTCGAGTTCCTCAAGTCCGCGGATGCCTCCGACGAAGTCGATGCGCTTGTCGCTGCGCAGGTCTTTGATGCCGAGTATCTCGTCGAGGATGTACTTTGATGAGATTGTCACGTCGAGCACCCCGATGGGGTCGTTGTCGTCGTAGGTGCCGGGGCGTGCGGTGAGGCTGTACCAGGTCTTGTCGAGGTAGAGGGCGAAATTGTGCAGCCGCTGCGGGTGGTAGAGCGCGTCCTTGCGCTCGACGACGAAGTGCTGTTCAAGCGCGGCGAGGAACTGTGTGGTGGTCAGCCCGTTGAGATCCTTGACAACGCGGTTGTAGTCGATGACGGTCAGTTGGTTGGCGGGGAAGCACACGGCCATGAAGTAGTTGTACTCCTCGTCGCCACGGTGGTGCGGGTTGTTCTTGGCTTTTTCTGCTCCCACGAGGGCTGCGGCGGCAGAGCGGTGATGGCCGTCGGCTATGTAGAGGGACGGGATGCCTGCGAAGATTTGGGTGATGCGGCGGATGTCGTCGTCGTTGTCGATTATCCAAAACTTGTGGCCGAAGCCGTCATTGGGGGCGATGAAGTCGTAGACGGGGGCGGTGGCGGTGTGCCGTGCCACGATGTCGTCTATCTCCTTGTTGTCGGGGTAGGCGAAGAACACCGGCTCGATGTTGGCGTTGTTGACGCGCACGTGCTTCATGCGGTCTTCCTCTTTGTCCCTGCGGGTGAGTTCATGCTTCTTTATCGTGCCGTTCATGTAGTCGGGGACGTATGCGCCGACGACCAGCCCGTACTGCGTCTTGCCGTTCATCGTCTGGGCGTAGACGTAGTAGCACTCTTTCTCGTCCTGCACGAGCCAGCCCTTGTCCTGGAACTTCTGGAAGTTCTCGGCTGCCTTGGCGTAGACCCGCTCGTCGTGTTCGTCAGTCCCGACGGGGAAGTCGATTTCGGGCTTTATGATGTGGTAGAGGGACATCTCGTTGCCCTCGGCCTCGGCGCGTGCCTCGTCAGAGTTGAGCACGTCGTAGGGGCGTGATGCGACCTTTTCGACCAGTTCCTTTGGTGGGCGTATGCCTTTGAATGGTTTTATCGTTGCCATGTCAGTAGTGTTGTGGGTTAAAAAGGGAGGAGTGGCCAGTTGCTGCTCCGCTCCTCCCGGGTTGTGTGGTTGGGTGTTATTTATTGACTCTGAATTTCTCGCAGCCGTCCTTGATGAATGCCACGATCTGCCGTGCCGCAGCTATACCGGCGTTGATGTTGGCCTCGGCTGTCTGCGCTCCCATCTTCTTGGGGGTGCTGAAGTAGCGTCCGGGGAACTTCTCGCAGAATTCCTGGTGCGCTGCCGGCATGATGTCGGTGACATAGCGCAGGTCGGCGCGTTCCTCCATGAGTGCCATGAGCTCTGGCTCGTTGATGACTTCCTTGCGGGCTGTGTTGACGAGGATTCCTCCCTTGGGCAGGCTGCCGACGAGGGCGCGTCCAATGGAGTTCTTGGTCTCAGCCGTGGCTGGGATGTGCAGTGAGACGATGTCGCAGCTCTTGTAGAGTTCGTCCGCGCTTGCGACCGCCTTGACACCGTCATTCTCTATCACTTCCTTGGGGCAGAATGCGTCGTAAGCGTAGATCTCCATCCCGAAGCCTTTGGCTATGCGGGCGACGTTGCGGCCCACGTTGCCATAGGCGTGGATGCCGAGGCGTTTGCCCTTGAGTTCCGTCCCTGACGTGCCGTTGTAGAAGTTGCGGACGGCATAGACAAGCAGTCCGAAGACGAGTTCTGCCACCGCGTTTGAGTTTTGTCCGGGGGTGTTCATCACGCAGACGTTGTGCGCCGTTGCTGCGGCAAGGTCTATGTTGTCATAGCCTGCGCCGGCACGCACGACGATTTTCAACTGCTTGGCTGCGTCAAACACTTCCGCGTCGATGACATCGCTGCGGACGATCATCGCGTCGGCGTCTGCCACAGCTTTGAGGAGGTTGTCCTTGGTGCCATACTTCTCGAGCAGGACGAGTTCCATGCCTGCCGCGTCGGTCACGTCTTTTATCTGGTCAATCGCCACCTTGGCGAATGGCTTGTCGGTTGCTACTAAAACTTTCATGGTCTGTGTTGATTCAGGTTGTTGGGTTATCAGTGTTGTTTCTCAAAGTCCTGCATACACTTGACGAGTTCCTTGACAGCCTCGACTGGCAGTGCGTTGTAGCAGGATGCGCGGAAGCCGCCGACCGAGCGGTGTCCCTTGATGCCGACCATGCCGCGCTGTGTGGCGAAGTCGAGGAAGTCGGCTTCGAGTTCCTTGTACTCGTCGTTCATGACGAAGCAAATGTTCATGCGAGAGCGGTCCTCCTCGGCCACCGTGCCACGGAAGAGCTTGTTGCGGTCAATCTCCGAATAGAGGATGTCGGCGCGTTCGATGGCGCGTCTCTCCATCTCCTTGACACCGCCTTGTGCCTTGACCCACCTCATCGTTTCCATTGCGGAGTAGATGGGCAGCACCGGGGGAGTGTTGAACATTGACCCGCCGTCGATGTGCGTCTGGTAGTTGAGCATCGTCGGGATGTAGCGTGAAACCTTACCGAGGGCGTCGTTCTTGACGATTACGAATGTGACTCCCGCCGGGGCGATGTTCTTCTGCGCG
The DNA here is from genome assembly GCA_939800445.1 of uncultured Bacteroidaceae bacterium. Lineage (GTDB taxonomy): Bacteria > Bacteroidota > Bacteroidia > Bacteroidales > Bacteroidaceae > Avibacteroides > Avibacteroides faecavium. The sequence goes on from CALNGU010000078.1 coordinate 3,912, forward strand.
CCGCCGTATATGAGAGCGTACTTCGAGACATCCACCGGCCTTGACAGGATGTCCGACGACATATCGGCGATGACAGGCACCGGCGCGTCGAAGTCCTTGCGCAGCTCTGTGCCGTAGATGGTGTTGTTGGTCGTGAAGTGGAAGTAGTCGGCATCGGCAGGGATTGTGAAATCCTTGGGGATGAATGTGTAGTTGGCATCAGCCGATGAGGCCACCTCGACCACTTCGCCGAAGCCTTTCGCCTCCTTGATTGCCTTCTTGGCCCACACGCCGGTGTTGAGGTAGGCTGCCTTCTTCTCAAGGAAGTTGTAGGGCACCATGCAGAATTGCATACTTGCGCCGCCGCCGAGGAACAGCACTGAGTAGCCCTCAGGTATGTCGAGCAGTTCCTTGAACAGCGATGCCGCCTCCTCGATGACTGGCTTGAAGTCTTTGGAGCGGTGGCTTATCTCGAGTATCGACAGGCCTATGCCGTTGAAATCAAGGACGGCGTTTGCCGTGTTCTCAATCACTGTGCGCGGCAGGATTGATGGTCCTGCGTTGAAATTGTACTTTTTCATAATATTGTCCTTTAAAGTTTATGTTGGTTGTTGATTGTCAGTTTGACCTGCATCGTTATTGCGAATATAGCCCAACTGTTCGTGAATGCAAACATTCGGTGTGCTAAATTATCATGTCACCTTGCTGTTTTTTCACCGCTTTACCCCTCGGTGCGGGGCATTCGTGGTTGACAAATGTCACCCGCGATGGCATTCCTGTTGCATTCTGGCGGCATTGCGGCTTTCATTGTGTCATTTTGCGGCTGATTGACGGTGCGGACGTGAAAAGGGGAGGCATCGTCAGTGCCTCCCCTTTGTGCAGCTCCGTGCGCCGTGCGTGCCGCGTTTTGTTGCCGCCGCTGACAAAAATCGCGTGTCCGTCCCCTTTTGCCGCAGTTTTTGTAAGCTGTCCATGCCGTCATTGACAGCACGGACGTGCGTCGGCTAACTATTTGCTATCTCAATCAGCACCTTCTTGCCCTTGAGTTTCTCGTTGGCGGTGTTTTTGACCGCCTGCTTGACCTTGGAGGTGCGGATGGCGGCGAATGAGAACTTCTCTTTGACCGTGATTGTCCCCACATCTTCCCTGCCGAGCGATGCCTGCTTGCACAGGAAACCCATGATGTCGCCCTTGCTGATGCGGTCGAGTTTGCCTTTACCTATATATATGGTGGTGAATTTCGGTTGGGGGATGGGGCGGTCGCCCTCCTTGATTTCGTATTCGTCAGCCTCCCCGGGCATCCATTCGGGCAGTGTCTCGCGCTCGTTGATGATTGTGAAGACCTGTCCCTCTGCCTGCCACCGCGCACTGCGGCCGTTGCGGTGGACGAAAGCCTCCTCGGTCATCGGCAGGTGGTAGTGGATGATGGCATCCACCCCGTCGATGTCCAGCCCGCGTGCGGCGAGGTCGGTCGTGACCATGGTGTACGCGCTCTTGCTCCTGAAGCGGCTCAGCGACTTCTCCCTGTCCACCTGCTCCATGCCGCCGTGGTAGCGCACGTGGTGGATGCCGTTGTCCTTGAGGATTTGCCCCAGGCGGTCCACCGCGTCGCGGTAGTTGAGGAACACCATGCTCTGCTTGTCGCCCAGGTCGTGCAGCAGCCTGACGAGCGTCGCGGCCTTGTCAATCTCGGGCGAATGCACGATGTGGTAGCTGATGCGTGGCTGCCCGCCGCCCTCGGCGCGGTAGTCCACGACCGCCGCGTCCCTGCCCACGTCGATGTAGTGGCGGAAGTAGTCGGAGTAGGTCGCCGAGACGAATATCTTCCTCCGCAATCCCGTCAGTTGGCGGTAGATGTCCTCTATCTGGTCTTTGAAGCCCATCTCGAGGGCTTTGTCGAATTCGTCCACGACCCATATCGTCACCGCCGCCGCGTCTATGCCTCCGCTGGCGATGTGGTCGGCCGTGCGCCCGGGAGTGCCGACGATGATGTCATGGTTGTAGGCCATCGTGCGCCGCTCGTCGCCCGCAGGCCGCCCGCCATGGCAGCAGGCGACGCGCAGCCCCGTCCTTGCCGCCTTGAGCAGGTCGTGGGTCTGGATGGCGAGTTCCCTCGACGGCACGGTGATGAGGCACGTGCCGGGCGCGGCGTGCGACTTGAGCATCTGGAGGACGTAGGCCAGCGTCTTGCCGCTCCCGGTGGGCGAGAGCAGGATGAGGTCTTTGCCAGCGTCCTGGGCGAGTGTGTCTTGTTGCATCTTGCTGAGTTGCTTGATGCCGAGGTTGGCGAGGATGCCGTCTATGTCGATTTGCATATTTTTTTATGTTTTGATTGTTTCTTTGTTTCGCTGCTGGTTGGCGGGGCAGCGCGCTTCAGTCTGCCGCCCCCCCCGTGGCGGGAAAAGTCGGTTGCACCGTATGGTAACTTTATTTTTAACCTAAATCTATATAAACTCAAGTTAAGTCTATATATTTTTAGCCTGCAAATATATGATTTGAGGCTAAAAATGGACTTTTTGCCCGATGCTGCCGTTTTTGCCCCGTGCGCATACGAAAAAGGTTGCCGGTCTTGTCGCGCCGGCAACCTTCCGTTTGAGCTTTTCCGGGAAGTCTTTATTTCTTTGAGTCTTCCAGAGATGCTTTTCTGAATGCTTTCAAGAGCTTTTCGATTTCCAAAGATGCTTTCCTGGCTCTCATTCCGGCAGCTTTGTTGTTCTTTTCTACTTGGAGGTCTGCATTCTCGACAAAAGCAGCCCATTGTTCCTTCATTTGGTCTACTAATTCTCTCATAGGTACTGATATTTAAAGATGTTTAATTTCTTCGGTAAAAGTAAGGTTTTTGCATCAAATGCTATATGCACGTGGCTAAAAAAATGTTAAACTTACATCCGCCGCCTGCCATTTCGGCATCAACCGCCCCTGTTGCGGGGCGGGATGCTGAAAAATGATGCTTGTGGTGGTCATGAGTTCATGCTCATGAGGAATTCCTCGTTGTTCTTAGTCCTTTCGAGCTTATCCTTGACGGTGTCCATCGCCTCGATGGGTGTCATGTCGGCGAGGAACTTGCGGGCGGCCCACATCCTGCTGAGCGTGAGCTTGTCGAGCAGCAGGTCATCGCGGCGGGTGCTTGATGCCGTGAGGTTGACGGCGGGGAATATCCTCTTGTTGGACAGCGAGCGGTCGAGCTGGAGCTCCATGTTGCCCGTGCCTTTGAACTCCTCAAAGATGACTTCGTCCATCTTCGACCCCGTGTCGATCAGGGCTGTGGCGAGGATTGTCAGCGAGCCGCCGCCCTCGATGTTGCGTGCCGCGCCAAAGAACCTCTTGGGCTTGTGCAGCGCGTTTGCGTCCACGCCGCCCGACAGGACTTTGCCCGAGGCGGGCGAGACGGTGTTGTAGGCGCGTGCCAGGCGGGTGATGGAGTCGAGGAATATGACCACGTCGTGACCGCACTCGACCATCCTCTTGGCTTTCTCAAGCACTATGCCGGCGATTTTCACGTGCCTTTCGGCCGGTTCGTCAAATGTCGATGCGATGACTTCCGCCTTGACGCTGCGTGCCATGTCGGTCACTTCCTCGGGACGCTCGTCGATGAGGAGCATGATCATGTACACTTCGGGGTGGTTGGTCGCTATTGCGTTGGCTATGTCCTTGAGCAGGATGGTCTTACCCGTCTTGGGCTGGGCGACGATGAGCCCCCTCTGTCCTTTGCCGATGGGTGAGAAGAGGTCAACCACCCTGACCGAGAGGTTGTCGGTCGGGTTGCCGGTGCAGAGACGGAACTTCTCGTCGGGGAACAGGGGCGTGAGGTGGTCGAACGGGATGCGGTCGCGCACGTACTCGGGGTCGCGACCGTTGATGCTGTCAACCTTGACGAGGGGGAAGTACTTCTCACCCTCCTTGGGCGGGCGTATCGTGCCGATGACGACGTCGCCGGTCTTCAGCCCGAAGAGTTTTATCTGTGACTGCGAGACGTATATGTCGTCGGGCGACGAGAGATAGTTGTAGTCGGATGAACGGAGGAATCCGTAGCCGTCGGGCATCACTTCGAGCACGCCGTTGCCAACGAGGATGCCGTCGAAGTCATAGGGGACTTCGCGCACCTGCTCCTTGCGCTCGGGACGGTCGTTCTTGTGGAAGCGTTGCTGTTGGTTGGTCTCGGGGCGCGGCTCTTGCTTCTTGGGGACGAAGGGGCGGTTGTTGAATTTGCCTATCAGCTCATTTGGCACCTCGTTGCTGTCCGAGGCGAGCTCCTCGATAGGGATGAATTCGGGTGCGGGTGCCGGTGCTGCCGGTTTTTCTTCGGCTGCCGCCTGTGCTTGCTTGGCGAGTGCTTCCCTTTCGGCCGCTTCGGCGAGCATGGCGAGTTCGGCCTTGCTCTTGCGCCCTCTTTTCTTTGGCTTAGGGGCTTCCGGTGCTTGCGGCTGTTCGGGCTGTGGTGTCTCGGCTTTGGGCTGCTCCTCGACCGTTTCGGGGACGGGTGCTGTGGCCTCGGCTTGCTCGGCTTTGGGTTGTGGCTGTGCTTTTGCGGGGGCTTCCTTTATCTTCTCGGCCTTGTCTTTGTTGGCTGTGTAGACCTTGTTGGCCTCTTTCCGCACGCTTATCCTTGAGCGTTGCCGCTTGTTGGTCTTGTTGTCATCGGCGTTTTTCTCTTTGGCTTTGATTATGGCTTCCTTGTCTATGATTTCATAGATGAGGTTGTCCACGTCCTGCATGAGTTGTTCCGGGATTTCCAGCTCTTTGGCGATGGCCTTGAGTTCGTCCGGGGTCATTGTCTTCAGTTGGTCGATTTTGTACATGGTTCTTTTGCTTTGGCCACGCCTCTACGGGCTGTGGCCTTAAGTGTTATTTGATGTGATTGATTTGGTTTGGCGTGTATGTGATTTTGATTGCTTCCTCTGTGTCCCGCGTCACGCGGTAGCGGTTGTCCGTCCGCTCGCCGACGACCCAGGCTATGTTGCCGCCGTCGGTGACGACGTAGGTCTCGTCTTTGGCGGTGAGGTCCTTGTGCAGGTCGGTCAGCAGGTCGCTGATGTTTTTCCGTCCCCTCATGCCGAATGGGATGAACCAATCGCCATGCCTCCACCGCCGCACCCGCAGCGTCCTCTTGACGGCGCGTGCGTCGAGGTAGGCGGTCGTCTTGCTTTTCTTCGCCTCTGCCAATGCCTCCGTGGCGGTGCAGCGTGCGACGGCGAGCGTCCCGAGGGCGAATGGGGTGGTGTCTCCGTCGGCCAGCACCGTCTCGTCGTCGTCATGGCTTGCGCGGCTGATGACGAATGCGTCCCTGCCCCTTGTCAGGCGGCAGTCACCCGCCTCGAATGTCTTGCCCGGCTGTGCCGTGATGGCCTGCCTGATGTCTTCGATTTGGCTGGAGTTGAAACCGAGGGGGTGCAGCATCGCGTGCAGGAGCGTCGCCTGTGCCCGCTCTTGCGAGAGGAGGGCGATGTCGATGCGGTCGCCCTTGCGGATGCGTGCCACCTTGGCCGCGATGGCCTCGTCGCATATCTCCGCCGCTTCCCTCAGCCGCTCGGCCGTGCGGCAGGCGGTCGTCTTGAACGATGGGTTTATCGCTTCGAGCATCGGGATGATGTGCAGGCGGAATTTATTGCGGGTGTAGTTGTCCTCCAGGTTGGTGCTGTCGGTCACATAGTCCTGGTGCAGCGCGTCGAGGTAGCTGATGATTTCGCCACGGGTGACGTGCAGCAGCGGCCGCACGATGCGCCCGTTCCTGACGGGGATGCCTGTCAGTCCCCGCAGCCCGCTGCCCCTGGTGAGGTTGATGAGCAGTGTCTCGACGTTGTCGTCGGCGTTGTGCGCCACGGCGGTCACGTCGCCGCGCCCAGCGTCAAGGCACTCGGCGAACCATGCGTAGCGTTGCTCCCGCGCCGCCATCTCGATGCTGACGCCTTTCTGCCTTGCGTAGGCGGCGGTGTCGAAGTGCTTGACCTCGCATTCCACCCCGAGCCTCGCGCAAAGGGCGCGGACAAAGGCCTCGTCGCGGTCTGACTCGCCGCCGCGCAGGTGGAAGTTGCAGTGCAGCGCGACGCACCCGTAGCCCAATGCGAGCAGCACCCGCAGCATGGCAACCGAATCTGCGCCGCCGCTCAGTGCCACCATGACTGACGCATGGTCAGGGAACAAGCCATTGGCATTAATGGTTTCACGAACCTTTGCCTTAATCATAAAAGCACAACAAGGGTTGTTTTGGGGATTTGATTGCCCCGGACGGGGCTGGGTGGAAGAAGGGGCTCGAACCCTCGACCTTCGGAACCACAATCCGGCACTCTAACCAACTGAGCTACATCCACCGTGTCGCATCGGGATGGTCGTATGGGGTGGAAGAAGGGGCTCGAACCCTCGACCTTCGGAACCACAATCCGGCACTCTA
>CALNGU010000079.1 GCA_939800445.1 uncultured Bacteroidaceae bacterium
TGCCTGCCGACGCTGCCGAGAGGACATACTTCCCCGTGCCCGACAACAGGGAGATGATTGTCACGGTGCAAAAGGACAAGGAGCAGCAGAACTACCAGATAGAGTACTACCACAAGCATGATGCCTTCCCCAACGAGGCAAAGACGACGATGGACTACCTGCTCTACAACTATATGGTGGGCATGGCCGAGGCGATGATCAACGCACGCTTCACCGAGATGATGATGAAGCCCGATGTGCCTTTCATGTATGCAGGCTCGTCGGACACCGAGTATATCCTGGCCAAGACCAAGGAGGCGTTTGCCACCTTTGCAATCACCGATGCCGATGGGCTTGACGCTTCGCTGGCATCAATCGTCCGCGAGGTCGAGAGGGTGCGCCGTCACGGGTTCACAGCCGGTGAGTATGACCGTGCAAGGAGCGAGTACCTGTCAATGATGGAGAAGGCTTACAACAACCGCGACAAGCAGAAAAACGAGTACTATGTCAACCAGTACGTAAGGCACTTCATCGACAACGAGCCTATCCCGAGCATGGAGGATGAGTACAACATCATGAAACAGACTGTCGGCATGATTCCCGTCGAGGCTGTCAACCAGCTCATCCCGGTCTTGATAGCTGACACCAATGTCGTGGTGGCGGTCTACTGCCCGGACAAGGAGGGGATGCGCATCCCGACCAAGGATGAGATAGCCAATGTCGTCAACCAGACGGCCGCCGAAGACATCGAGCCGTATGTCGATACGACCCCGACCGAACCGCTGATGACCGATGCAGAGATGCCAAAGGGCGGCTCGATCAAGTCTGAAGTGGACGGGAAATTCGGTACACGAGTGCTGACCCTTTCCAATGGCATCAAAGTCGTCCTCAAGGACACAGACCTCAAGGCTGACGATATCAATATGGTGGCTTACAGCTGGGGTGGTGAGTCGCTCATTGACGACAAGGATTTGCTTGATGCAGAACAGATGGCAGGGCTCGTCCAGTTTGGCGGTCTTGGCAAATTCAGCGCGGTCGATTTGCAAAAAGTTCTCTCTGGCAAGCAGGCGAGTGTGACTCCGGCTCTCGGCAGGTTGACCGAATCGCTCTCCGGCCACTCGACAGTCAAGGACTTTGAGACGATGTTGCAGCTGCTTTACCTCTCATTCAGCGATCCACGCAAGGACGATGAAGCCGTGCAGGCTCAGTTGCAAATCCTCAAGTCGGCGTTGGCAAACCAGGAAGTCAACCCCATGGTGGCATTCCAGGACACCCTCAGCACCATGCTATATGGTGGCAACCCGCGCTATGTCCCGATGCTTAAGGCTGCAACGGTTGACAAGATCAACTATGACAACGCATTGGAACTTTACAAACAGCGTTTTGACAACCCGGGAGACTTCACGTTCATCTTCGTGGGCAACCTTGACGCGCCTAATGTCCGCGACCTCATCGCCAAGTACATCGGCGGTCTTGACACTGACAAAGGCAGGGAAAAATACAATGCCAAGAATGTCCTCGACTTCAAGAAAGGGACGATCGAGAAGTCATTCACCCGCCAGATGGAGACGCCAAAGACCAAAGTCGTCGAGTTCTACATGGGCGACATCGATTACAGCCAGAAGACGGAGATTGCTGTGGACATCATCGGGCAGCTCCTCGACATGCGCTACACCGAGAGCATCCGTGAGAACCTTGGCGGTTCGTACGGCGTGAGCGTCTATGGCTCTGTGTCTGACCTGCCAAAGGGTGAGTTTGTCACTCAAATCTACTTTGACACCGACCCGGACAAATGCGACACGGTGATCAGTGTGGTGAGGAAGGAAATCGACGACTTCATCGCCAACGGCCCGAATGCCGCCGACCTTGCGAAAGTCAAGGAGTACATGGTCAAGAGCTACAACGAGAACTTGAAGGAAAACGGCTACTGGCTCAATGTCATTTACAACTACCTGTTGACAGGACGTGACGACCACAAGGACTACTTGAAGACGCTTGAGAGCATTGATGATGCTTATTTGGTGAAGATTGCCAAGCACATCTTTGACGAGAACAACAAAAAACAACTCATCATGACAGGGGTGAATTGAATAAGAATTATCTTTGTAAGTGGATAGGCAACACAGCTTATCCACTTTTTTATTGCCCGTATGATAGCGTTTGATTTGCTCAAGCACCGTTATTTGGAGTATAAAAGGAATCCACAGTTCTATGGCAGCACGTTTGCCAAAGTGATGATTTATCTCGGCGGTGCGATGTTCGCAGGCTATTTGTTGCTTTTCGGTTTTCTCATTCCCAAAATGTTCGGGGAGTTGTTCCCTGCCTTTGAACCATATCATATGCTTGGCAAATGGATGTTCATCATCCTTGCTGCTGATGTCTTGATACGGTTCATGTACCAGAAGACACCGTCATCCAACCTGAAACCTTATTTCCTGCTGCCCATCGGCAAGCGCAAACTGCTCAACTTGCTGATGCTTGGCAACGTGGTCTCGCTTTACAATGCGATATGGCTGTTCTTCATTGTCCCGTTTGCGTTCATGACGGTGACGAAGTTCTATGGTGCGGGGGCGGCATTTGCTTTCGTGTGCACTTTCGAGGCATTCATCGTGATTAACAACTTGCTTTACATCATCTTCCGTATTTTGGTGAACAGGACGATATTCAGCATACTGCTTCCTGTCGTCTTTTATGGCAGTGTCATCGCTGCGTTGTTTGCCTTTGACGAAACTGTGTCACCGCTGTTCATCACCCTTGGCGATGCCATGGCAGCAAATGCTTGGTTGACCCTGACTGCATCGCTGGTCGTGCTTGCTGCAGTGTGGTTGCTTGCCTACAAGGTGGTGGAGACGACGATGCAGCAGGAATTGTCATCTGCGGCAAAAGTCGAGAAGAGGAAGAGCGTGACCGACTACTCCTTCTTCGACCGTTTCGGGGAAGTCGGTGCCTACATGAAGCTGGAGATGAAGATGGTCGTCCGCAACAAGAACTGCCGTTCGCAGTTCATCATGGGATGTGCCGCTATCCTGCTTTTTGTGGTCCTGCTCTATATGGACCTTTACACCACGACTTTCATGCAGTCGTTTGTCATCTGCTATGTCTTTTCGGTTCTCGGGGTCATCATGCTGTCGGGGGTGATGAGCTATGAGGGCAACTACATCGACTGCCTGCTGGTGCGGCGCGTCTCCATCTTGACGCTGCTGCGTGCAAAGTACTACCTGCATTGCCTGTTCGCCTTGCTGCCGATGGTGTTTGTCATCCCTCTCATGGTCGATGGGCAGCAGACATTCGGGCGTTGCCTGGCGTTATTGCTTTTCACGTGCGGGATAATCTTCCCGTTGGTGTTGCAGCTGGCTGTCTACAACAAGAAGTCAGCCCCCCTCAACGACTCGGTCAACGTCAAGTCGAGCAGCGCGAGCGGCATAGCCACGGTGATAACGATGGCGGCACTGACTGTCCCATCAATCATCCTCACGGTGCTAACAATCTTCTTTGAGCCGTTGACCGTCACCCTTGTCCTTGCCTTGACGGGGATTGCCGGCATCGGCACTTCGGACTGGTGGCTGAAGGACATATACAAACGGTTCACCGCAAGGAAATATGCCAACCTCGACGGCTACCGTGCCACCCGTTGATGTGAATCATAACAATAATAATATATGGTAGAAATAACCAATCTGACCAAACTCTTCGGCGACAACAAGGTGCTCGACATCGACCACCTCACCATCCCCGAAGGCGATTTCGTAGGTCTCGTGGGCAACAACGGGGCGGGCAAGACGACGCTGTTCCGCCTGATGTTCGACTTGCTCAAGAGGGACAGCGGCACTGTGCTCATCGACGGCGCGGATGTGACGGCGAGCGAGGACTGGAAAGCCCGGTGCGGCGTCTATCTCGACAACTCTTTCCTCATCGACTACCTCGGCCCGGAGGAATTCTTCTACTTCATCGGCAAGACCTACGGCATGACAAAGGACGAGGTCGATGCGAGGCTGGAGACGTTCCATCAGTTCATGAACGGGGAAATCCTCGGCACCAAGAAATTCATCAGGGATATGTCGATGGGCAACAAGCAGAAGATAGGCATCGTCGCCGCCATGCTCCATTCGCCACGGCTGCTGGTGCTCGACGAACCGTTCAACTTCCTCGACCCGTCGTCGCAGATACGCATAAAGGAAATCCTGCACGCCTACAACGCCGCCACGGGAGCCACCGTCATCATCTCAAGCCACAACCTCAACCACACCATAGACGTGTGCACCCGCATCCTCCTGCTGGAAAAGGGCTATATCATCAAGGACATCCCCGCCCAGGATGCCGGCAGCCGCAGGCAGCTGGAGGAATACTTCGACATCACCGACAAGACCTATGAGTAAGCTCTTCACCATCATCACCGCCGCCTGCATCACCGTGATGCTTGCATCATGCGGGACGGCGCGCCGCACGCCCGACTACGCCGCATTGGCACGCGCCGGCATCAGGCTCGGCATTGACATAGACAGGGACGACGACCACCGCCTCTACGTCGCCGCGTCGCAGTGGATAGGCACGCCCTACCGCTACGGCGGCACGACGCGGCGCGGGGTGGACTGCTCGGGCTTCGTCCGCGCGTTGTGCAATGAGGTCTACGGCATCGAGCTCAGCCGCACAGCCGACACCCAGCTCAAGGACGACTGCCGCCGTGTGCGCCGCAGCAAACTGGAGGAGGGCGACCTCGTCTTCTTCAAAAACGCCCGCAAGTCACGCACTGCGTCGCACGTGGGCATATACCTCAAGGACTATAAATTCATCCACGCCAGCACGTCGGAGGGGGTCATCGTCAGCGACCTGCGTGAACCCTACTATGACAAGACATGGCTCGCCGGCGGGAGGTTTAGGTGAATGTAACCGCGCGCTCCCCTCAGTCCGACCGATAATGGCACCGTGTCCCGCACAGCGGGGGCGGTGCCATCGCCGTTTCATAGTGTGTATGCCGCCGGCACGCGAGGCATTTGGCAGACAGGGTGGGAGGGTGTGCGCAAAGTCATCCTTTGTTAGTCGCTATAACAAGGTTTGTTATAGCGACTAACAAAGGATGATTTCGGGGAAACGTGCTTTGTTTTCCGCAAAAAGACCTACCTTTGCACACGCGACTTGCCATTGTGCAAGTCATGGAACGCCGCATGACGAGTCAGAAGACCAGAAACCAGCTTGTCGATGTCGCCCGCCAGCTATTCGCCCGCGACGGGGTCGAGAGGACGACGATGAACGACATCGCCCTTGCCTCGGGCAAGGGGAGGAGGACGCTCTACACCTACTTCAACAGCAAGGAGGACATCTATATGGCGGTCGTCGAGTCGGAACTTGACAAGCTCTTTGTGCGGATGAAGACGGTGGCGGAAAGGGACATCGCGCCCGATGAGAAGTGTGTGCAACTCATCTATGCCCATCTCGAGGCGGTCAAGGAGACGGTCTACCGCAACGGGACGCTGCGCGGACGTTTCTTCCGCGACATCTGGCGGGTGGAGAAGGTTCGCAAGAGCTTTGACCAGCGTGAGGTGGTGCTGTTCAAGGAGGTGCTCGAGGACGGGGTGCGCAACGGCATCTTCAACATCGAGAGCCCTGAGCTGCTCGCCGTCATCCTGCATTGCTGCGTCAAGGGGCTCGAAGTCCCCTACACACGGGGGCTCATCGGCGTGGGCATGGACGAGACCATCACGCGCAAGTATGTGACCGACATCATCTATGGCGCGCTCGGCCGCAACAGGATAGGAGAAAGGACTAACCAATAAAAATATCATTTAACATGAAATTACTTGAAGGAAAAACCGCCCTCATCACCGGTGCCGCAAGAGGCATTGGCAAGGCGGTCGCATTGAAGTTCGCTGCCGAAGGGGCGAACATCGCGTTCACCGACCTGATGATTGACGAGAATGCAAAGAAGACTGAGGAGGAAATCGCCGCCCTCGGCGTGAAGGCCAAGGGATATGCTTCCAACGCAGCAAAGTTTGACGAGACCGAGGCTGTCGTGGCTGAGATTGTCAAGGACTTTGGTCGCATCGACATCCTCGTCAACAATGCCGGCATCACCAAGGACGGCCTGATGATGCGCATGAGCGAGGCGCAATGGGATGCTGTCATCGCAGTCAACCTCAAGTCGGCGTTCAACTTCATCCACGCCGTCCTCCCGACCATGCTCAGGCAGAGGAGCGGCAGCATCATCAATATGTCGTCAGTCGTCGGCGTGCACGGCAACGCAGGGCAGGCCAACTATTCGGCTTCAAAGGCTGGCATGATCGGCTTGGCCAAGTCAATCGCACAGGAAGTCGGTTCGCGTGGCATCAGGGCCAACGCCATCGCGCCGGGATTCATCATCACCGACATGACAGCCGCACTCCCCGACGATGTGAAAGCCGAGTGGAACAAGAAGATACCCTTGCGCCGTGGCGGCACGCCCGAGGACATTGCCAACGTTGCCACATTCCTTGCCTCCGATATGTCTTCCTACGTGTCGGGACAGGTCATCCAGGTCGATGGCGGCATGAATATGTGACCACGCCCTGCGCGGCAGGGACATCGGAATCCGAAGAGGGGAACGAGGCTCTCATGCAGTCCGTTCCCCTCTCTTTTCATTCACCTACAAAATACAAATAGCTGTGGAAGTAGTCTACGAAGACAATCACATCATCATCGTCAATAAATCATGCTCTGAAATCGTGCAGGGCGACAAGACCGGCGACCGCCCTCTGAGCGAGCAAGTCAAGGAGTACATCAAGGACAAATATGCCAAGCCTGGCAATGTCTTTTGCGGGGTTGTCCACCGTCTCGACCGCCCGGTGAGCGGCCTTGTCGTGTTTGCAAAGACGAGCAAGGCGTTGGCACGCCTCAATGAGATGTTCAAGAACAAGGATGTGCGCAAAACCTACTGGGCGATTGTCTGCAACCGTCCGCCGCAGGAGGAGGGCGAACTCAGGGATTACCTCGTGCGCAACGAGCAGCAGAACAAGGCTTATGTCCGCTCCAAAGAGACGCGGGGGGCGAAGGAGGCAGTCCTTGACTACAAGCTCATCGGCGCGTCCGACCGTTACTTCCTGCTTGAGGTGCATCTCCACACGGGACGGCATCACCAGATACGTTGCCAGCTGGCCCACATCGGTTGCCCTGTCAAGGGAGACCTCAAGTATGGTGCGCCGCGCTCAAATCCCGACGGCGGCATATCGCTCCACGCCCGTGCCATAGAGTTTGTCCATCCTGTCTCCAAGCAACTGATCAGTGTCGTCGCCCCGGTGCCACACGATGCGTTGTGGCAATTCTTCGAGGCAGGGCAATGAAGTGCACCATATATTATAAAAGGTATGGGTTATGGTCTATTCCACCCTTTTGGGATGGGAAGCGGATGCATTTGTGGCATTATTGCTATATTTGCACACGAATAACAAATAATGTGCAATTATGAGTTACAACTTATTAAAAGGGAAAAGAGGCATCATCTTCGGAGCATTGAACGAGCAGTCCATCGCATGGAAAGTCGCCGTGCGTGCAGTCGAAGAAGGAGCTACTATCACCCTTTCCAACACTTCTGTCGCCGTGAGGATGGGCGACATCTCCAAACTTGGCGAACAGCTGGGGGCTGAGGTGATTGAGGCTGATGCCACTTCGGTCGAAGACCTTGAGAACGTATTCCGCCGCTCGATGGAAGTTCTCGGCGGCAAGATAGACTTCGTGCTGCATTCCATAGGGATGTCCCCCAACGTGAGGAAGAAGCGCACCTATGACAACCTTGACTACGGTTTGCTGGAGAAGACGCTGGACATCTCGGCAATATCATTCCACAAAATGTTGCAAGTCGCCAAGAAGATGGGGGCGATAGCCGACTACGGCTCAGTCATTGCGCTGACCTACGTCGCGGCACAGCGCACGCTTTTCGGCTACAACGACATGGCAGATGCCAAGGCGATGTTGGAGTCTATTGCTCGCAGCTTCGGTTACATCTACGGCCGTGAGCATCATGTCCGCATCAACACCATCTCGCAGTCGCCGACAATGACCACGGCTGGCTCGGGCATCAAGGGGATGGACAGCCTGATGGACTTTGCCAACCGTATGTCGCCGCTCGGCAATGCGAGTGCCGACGAATGCGCTGACTATTGCGTCGTGATGTTCTCGGACTTGACACGCAAGGTGACGATGCAGACGCTCTACCACGACGGCGGCTTCTCCAGCATGGGCATGAGCTTGAGGGCCATGGACCAGTACGAGAAGAGCTTCGACAAATATCGTGACGAGAACGGCAACATAATGTACGGTTGACCTCCCATCCAATCCCGACCAATCATGAAAACCTGCGGATTGTTGGCCACTTTGCTCTTGCTGCTGTCGCTCTGCTCTTGCCATTTCGGCGGGCAGGGCGATGACAGCAAGGTCAACATCATCCGTTTCGACAAGACGCAGTACGAGTACATCGAGTTCAACAGTTTCGATGCCACGCAACGGATGAAGTCCGACTACTATCCCATGACCAAGCTGTTGGTCGAGAACATCCTGGAGATAGGCTCGATAGCTGACGACGGCATCCAGGTCAAGTTCCGCGAATACTACAGCGACTCGCTGCTCATGCAACTCATGGATGACGTGGAAAGCAAATTTGAGGACATCTCCACCATCGAGGCAGACCTTGGCAAGGCATTCAAATCGCTTGGCGAGGAATTGCCGGATGTCGCCATACCGCAAGTCTATGCCCAGCTGTCGGCGTTGAACGAGTCGATAATCGTCTCAGACACCCTGCTCGGCATCAGCCTCGACAAATACATGGGGGCGGACTATCCCCTCTACAAATTCTTCTACTACTCCTACCAGCGCAAGTCGATGAGCCCCGACAGGATAGACAACGACTGCCTCGTGTCGCTCATCGGCAGCGACTACCCCTATGACTTGGAGCAGACGCCCAACCTCTGCAACCTGATGGTGCACCTCGGCAGGCTACACTATGTCACAGCCAAGGTGCTCGGCGTGGATTTGCAGGAGCAGCTCGACTACACCGACAACGAGTGGCAGTGGTGTGTGGACAACGAGCGGGACATTTTCAGGTTCATCATCGAGAACAACCAGCTCTATTCCACCGACTTCATGGTGCTGCGCAAGTACCTCAAGCCGTCGCCCTACGTGCAGTACTTCGGCAAGCAGTCGCCGTCCCGCCTCGGGGTGTGGATTGGCGCACGCATCGTCGAGGCATACGTCAAGCGCAACAACATCCCGCTGCGCGACCTGATGGACATGGGCAACTACGGCGCAATATTCGCCAACTCACACTACCTCAACGCCATAGTCTGATGATTCAACCAGCCCTCTACCTGCTCCCGACGACCATCGGCGAGAGCGACATAGACCGTGCCATCCCACGCGCCAACCGCGACGTGATGGCGCAAATCAAGCATTTCATCGTCGAGAACGTCCGCACCGCCCGCCGCTACCTCAAGCGTGTGGACAAGGACATCGACATCGACACGCTGACTTTCAGCGAACTCAACAAGCACACAGCCCCCGAGGACATCGCCGCCTATCTCGCCCCCCTGCGCCGTGGCGAGGCCGTCGGCGTAATCTCGGAAGCAGGCTGCCCCGCCATCGCCGACCCGGGAGCCGACGTGGTGGCCATTGCCCAGCGCGAAGGGATGCGCGTCATCCCGCTCGTCGGCCCATCGTCGATAGTCATGTCGCTCATGGCATCGGGCTTCAACGGGCAGAGCTTCGCTTTCAACGGCTACCTCCCGGTGGAGAGGAACGAGCGGGCGCGTGCCATACGCCGCTGCGAGCGCAAAGTCTACGACGAAGACCAGACACAGATATTCATCGAGACCCCCTACCGCAACAACCGCATCGTCGATGACCTCATCGCTCTCTGCCGCCCATCGACCCGCCTATGCATCGCCGCCGACATCACGGGCGAGGGCGAATACATCAAGACCAAGACCCTGCGCCAGTGGAAGGCCGAGCGGAGGGAGCTTGACAAGGTGCCGTGCATCTTCCTCATCTACAAATGAAACGAGCGGGCAGCGCACTGCGCCCGAGTGTGAGACGCGCCGACAGTGCGTCTTTTTTTGTGCGATATGCCCGCATGGCACAAGCCACCCTCCCGCGCGGCAGGATAGGGGACAAAGCCGATGAAGTCTGGAGCAAACCTCCACCACTCGCCGAGAAAACTTCATTGTCTCGGCGTGTCAAGTAAAAACAAAACTTTTGAATGAATAAACAGAACTTTTG
>CALNGU010000080.1 GCA_939800445.1 uncultured Bacteroidaceae bacterium
TTTCCTATGATTTCTATGCCTTGTACCGGGTCTGGGTACTAATAACGGCTGTTAATCGTTTGATTGACAGCCGTTGTTGTTTTGGCGGGTAGCCAAGGAGTGTAAACAATGAAACTGTGTCGCCCCGCAGAAAAGCATCTGTCTCAAGCATCTTTCCTGTTGCCCCGAACATAGAGTTTGCCCAATATCCGTAGCTTTGCCTTGCCGCTGTGTGGCAGTGGCTGCATCTTAAATCTGACGTGGGATATGCCGACTAATAAAAATGCGATGACGCGCTACGCGTTGCTTGACGGGCTGTTGTCCAGCCGCTACCACAACTATTCGTTGGATGACTTGACCGAGGAGGTCAACGCCGGGTTGTCCGCCCTCGACCCTGGCACTGACGGGGTCGGCCGCAGGACGATTGAGAAGGACATCGAGTATCTCGAATACAAGAGCCCGTTCAACGTGGACATCGAGCGTTACTACGTCAGCGACGGGCACTCCAGGCGGCAGAAGATGTGCCTGCGTTATGCCAATCCCGATTTCTCCATCTTCAGCAAGCCGCTGACCGAGGACGAGGAGCATTTGCTGAGGGAGGCGTTGTCGTTGCTGGGGCAATTCGACGGTTTCCCGGGCGCGGGCGGCCTGGACGAGCTGAGGCGGAGGTTGGGGGTGAAGCGTGATGACAGGCAGATCATCTTTTTCAGCAGGAATCTGCTGGAGAACCGCGATGTCTTCGGCAGGCTGTTCACTGCCATCTCGCAGCGGCAGGTCATCGAGCTGCACTACCACCGCTTTGGCGGCGGGGCGGGGTTGAGGGTCAACCTGCACCCCTATCTGCTCAAGGAGTACAACCGCCGCTGGTTCTTGCTTGCCGCTGCCGAGGGAGACGGCAAGTTGCTCAACTTCGCCCTCGACCGCATCGACGATGCGGTGCCGTTGCCGTCGCACGCCTATGTCGCCTATGACGGCGACCTGGGCGAGCGTTTTGAGGACATCGTGGGGGTGACGCTGTTGGACGGCAGCCCTCTCTACCAGATAATTTTCTGGGTCAGCGACCGTTCCAAGGACTATGTGTTGACCAAGCCGCTGCACGAGTCGCAGCGGAGGCTGACGGGGGCGCGATGTGACGAGCTGCGGGCGAGGTGGCCGTCGCTCGCCGGTGGTGAGTTTTTCAGGATTGATTGCAGGGAAAACTACGAGCTGGTCAGAGAGCTGGTCTCCTTTGGCAAAGAGCTTGTCGTGCTCGAGCCGTCGGAGGTGCAGGACAAGGTCTGGGAGCATATCTGCGCCATGGAGGAAAAATATCGGGAGGTGCGAACATAGAGTGCGTAGCACCGTGCGACCTTTGCAATGCGAATGTGAGGAAACAGAGCGGTCTTTGACTTTCCCCCTTGCCGGGATACATTTTGAACTTTCGTCCTGCGTGGCCTCGTGCCCTGCCCCTCGGGGTGGATTCGCGGGATGTCCCCTCGCCCTCTGGGGCTTGGGGATGACAATGTCTGATTGTCATTAGTTTTACCTCATTTAAATAACTTTAAAAAGTTGTATTTAGAGGTATCTAGAGTTATTTCATACATAAAGAAAAGACGTTCCGGCAGCGGGTGGTCAAAGACCGTTTTTTCATAACAAACAATCTGATGGATAAAACACGCATAGCCCGGTTGGCTCATCTCATGAAAGGCAAGGACGACTTGCTGTCACTGCTCAACGACATCAAACGTGACATGATGGCGCAGGCTGGTGCAGGCGGGAGCTTCTATCCGTTCACGATGAAGCACATCAACTACTACTGCAACCCTGGGAACACCTGGCACAGGTACAAGAGTTTCCAGATAAGCAAGAAGTCTGGCGGCACGCGCCAGATCACTGCGCCGCGCAACGAAAGTTTCAAGCTCATCCTGCGCTGCCTCAACGAGTTGCTCAAGGCGGTCTACAGCCCGTCGGCCTATGCCATGGGCTTCACCGAGGGCCGTTCGGTAGTGACCAATGCCGAGGTCCACAAGGGGATGAACTACGTCTTCAACATCGACCTCAAGGACTTTTTCCCGAGCATAGAGCAGGCGAGGGTGTGGAAGCGGTTGCAGATTGCCCCGTTCAACTTCCCCGTGCCAGTGGCGAGCGTCATCGCCGGTTTGTGTTCTATGCAAGATGCGCGGACAATGGATGACGGGACGACCGCCGTCAGGTATGTCCTGCCGCAGGGTGCACCCACGTCGCCCATCATCACCAACATGGTGTGCGACAAGCTCGACCGCCGCCTTGCGGGACTTGCCAAGCGTTTCGGCGTGCGCTACACACGCTATGCTGACGACATCACGTTCTCGTCGATGCACAACGTCTACCAAGTCGGTGGCGAGTTCCGTCAGGAGCTGCAGCGCATCATCGCCGGCCAGGGCTTCACCATGAACGAGGCTAAGACCCGCCTGCAAAAGCGCGGCGCACGGCAGGAGGTCACGGGCATCGTTGTCAATGACAAGCTGAATGTCACCCAGGCCTACGTGCGCAGCATCCGCAACATCCTCTACATCTGGGACAGGCACGGCTATGGCGTGGCCTACGCCAAGTTCCTCCCCGTCTACAAGGCGGACAAAGGCCACGTCAGGCGAGGCAACCCCGACCTGGTCAACGTCATTGACGGCAAGCTGATGTACCTCAAGATGGTCAAGGGCGATGCCGACAGCACCTACCTGCGGCTGCGTGCCAAGTTTGACAAGCTGTCGGGCGATGTGCATGACCCGTCGAAGACGACAGACCATGCGATAACCTACGTCGAGACGACCCCATTGCCCGAGTTTGAGAGACGCAACGCGACGACGGTCGTCATCGCCACGCCTGAGCCGTGCGACGGCGGGGCGGCGGCGCACCGCTACGCCTACTTCGAGATAGGCGGCAAGAAAGTCTATGCCTCGGTCAACAAGGCGGTCAAGCCCGAGGATGAGGGGAGGAAAGACCTGCTGTCAATCTCAAGCTGCCGCGACAAGGACGACAAACCGTTTTGGCTCGTCCATCTGAGCAGCAAGACCGTCACGCCCGCTCTGGTGGACGTGGATGCGTTGAACACGGAATTGGACTCATTATTGGATTAGCACTATGGATGATAAATTGGAAGAAGTGTTGTCGAAGATAATACGCCTGTCAAAGCAGAACGAAGAGTTCGGCGCACGCCTGCGCAAAGCCATCGGGACGGAATCGCCCGCAGCCGGTGGTGGACAGTACGACGAGCGGATAGAAAAAATCGAGAAATACCTGGGGCTGGACTTCGATGTCGATTCCAAGCCATCGACCATCGACTATTCGTTTGTCAGCATTGATGAAGCGAGGGAGCAGCTGGTCTGCGACAACCGTGAGATGATGCGCTTCCGCTACGGGACGAGATACCACGCGGAGTCCTTCCCGGAGTACTGCCGCTACGCCCAGCTTCAGCTGGAGATGTTGCTCAACTACTACTACGACCAGAAGAACGGTGGCGACCTCGCGAGGATGAAGGCGCACATCAAGTCGTTTAACAAAACGGTGAAGGTTGACGAAGCCAAGTCGCTCGTCGCCATCCCCTACGATGCCAAGCGGTGGGCCTTTTGTGCAGAGTTCAAAGTGTCCTTTGTGACAAACCTCACTCTGGGCTACATCAAAGACATGAGGAACGGCCTGAGCCACCGCAGCGTCGATGACGAGGAGTTTGACATCTACGATTACCGGCAATACTTGACGGGTGAGCTCGGCCTGTCTCTCGGCATGAATGGTGAAATCGATTATTTCAAGATAAAAGATGATGCCGGCAAGATGTATGCCTATGAAAAAGAAAGGAAAACCAGCGACTACCGGCTCTACTGCTACATCCTCTGGCGCAACGGCGAACCCTATGATGAGGTGGCCGCTGCAGTTAAAGCCGTGGCGACCCACGTCCGCGACGGACTGGCCAGTGGTGATTGAAAGGTTATTTCATTAACTTTGCCTGCAAGCCGTGCACATCGCCCGGCTGGTTGATGTAGTCTAATATTTAAAAGAAAAACCTATCCTATGCAGTTGACTGAGCAGCAGCAACGGGTCTTGGGCGAAGTGATGGATTTCCTCCGCAGCGACGCCCCGGTGTTCATCCTGCGCGGCTATGCCGGCACTGGCAAGACGACGCTGGTGAAAACAATTGTCGAGACCATCAGGGCTCAAGAGAACCTCGGCATGGTCAACCTGCTGCTGATGGCTCCCACCGGCCGTGCCGCCCGCGTCCTGGAGGGCAAGGCGGGCTATCCGGCAAGCACCATACACAAGGCCATATATGCCGATTCCACCCTTGAGGTCAACGATGCCGACGACGTGGCCGACTCGCAATTCAAGCTTCATTTCTCCATAGCCGTCAGCCCAGGCAGGGTCGTCGCCATCGTCGATGAGGCTTCGATGCTGACCTCTTGCAAGAGCGAGCATGAGCTCTTCACCTTCGGCACTGACAACCTCATGGACGACCTGCTGACCTACGTGCGCCCCTCCTACGGCGGCAAGGTGATCTTCGTGGGCGACCCTGCCCAGCTCCCTCCCGTGGGTGACGACAGGTCATGCGCGCTTGATGCCGGTTTCTTCCAGCAGAAGGGATTGCGGGTCGTGCAGGCCGAGTTGACCGAGGTGCTCAGGCAGGACAGCGGCAGCGCAATCCTCAGCAACGCCATGCAGCTCCGCGACCTGCTCGGGCGGCAACAGCGCAACCGCCTGGTCTTTGAGGAGAAACCTGGGCAAGTCGAGGCTTTGCCCGATGGAGGTCTGTTGTCCAAGTACCTTGAGGCTGCCCGCCGCGACGATGCCGGCAGCTGCGTGCTGATTTGCTACACCAACCGTGCTGCGGCAGACTACAACCGTGACATCCGCGAGGGTTTGTTTGGCATCAAGGATGCCCCATTGAGGGCTGGCGACGTGCTGATGGTGGTGCAAAACAATTATGCGCTCGACATCATGAACGGCGAGTTTGTCACCGTGCAGGAGGTCGGCGGCATCGACAGGCAGTCTGCGCCGGTCTACGTGCAGGAGGGCGGCAGCAAGGTCAGGCGAGTCGTCACGATGGAGTTTGTCCGCGTGTCAGTCGCCCCCATGGCAGGGGATGCACGACCCCTCGTGTGCCTCTTGTCGCTCGACTTGCTGCGCAATGGCAACCCGTCGCTCGATGTGGACGAGCAGAGGGCGTTGTATGTCAACTTCCGTATGCGCCACCCCGGGTTGAGACCTGGAACCGAGGAATTCAAAAAGGCTCTGATGGGCGACCCCTATTACAACTGCCTGAAGGCAAAGTTCGGCTATGCCGTCACCGGCCACAAGTGCCAGGGCGGCGAGTGGAGCAGGGTGTTTGTCGACTACGACGGGCGCACGGGACTGAGCGACAGCTGCCTGCGCTGGGCTTACACCGCCACGACACGTGCAAGGGACACCCTCTATCTCACCAACCTGCCGCGCATCACCCCTTTCTCGCGCTTCCGCATCGAGCCGGTGCAACAGTGCTCCAAGGTCAACGAGGAGTGCCGTGTCATCGGCCGCGTCGACGAGTCGCCGTTTCATGCCGCGTCCGCAGCGGATTACCTGAAAGCCAAGTTGATGTGCATCACTGCCAACATGGAGTGGTCGCCCTATCATGTCGCCAGGGTCGAGAGCAAGCCATATCAGGAGATTTACTACATATCGACCCCCACGGGTGACGAGCGTTATGACATCTGGTACAAGAAAGGGGGCATCTTCCTCAAAGCCGCGCCCCAGCGCGTGACCGCCAACAGCGTGCTGGTGTGCACCATGCTCGACGACGAGCACGCCATGCCGCTGGTCTTCGACTACGAGCCGTCAGACGCGACACGCGCCCAATTGTACGGCCTGGTGCGCTCGGCGTGTGACAGCCTTGGCATAGTGATGACAAACGTCGTCGAGCATGACGAGGACTACAGCGTGGTCTACTATTTCCGCACGTCGGGCAGCGTCTCCTACGTCAAGGTCTACATCTCCGCCTCAGGGGCTGTTACCTATGCCAGGCCGATGTCCATGCTCGGCTGCAAGGACAGTGAGCTTAACTCACTAATAGAAGAGATAAAAACGCATTTTGAGCAATAAGCCATGACCAAATTGAAAGACATAACGACGATGTGCAAGGCCGGCGAAACCGTCCAGGCCTACGAGCTGGCCAGAGCCGATGTCGATGCATCCCCCGATGACGTGTGGGCGCAGCGCGGGCTGGGGTGGGCGTTGTACTATCTGTTGAAAGCCGATGCCGCCGCTGGCGACGTGCCGGCGTTCACCGCGCATCTTGAGGAACTGATGGGGCTGGACGCATTGGATGCCGGCGACGATGCCATGCTCTTTGACAACGTCCTGTGGCCGTTGGCAGGTCTCATCCGGCAGATGACCAGGGACGGGCATCCCGACGGGTTGCAGCACCTGCTCGGGCTTCTGGAAGGACGCGAGTTCCAGCCATCCAAGGGCTATTCCTGTCTGCTCCGCGTATGCATCGCCTTCAAGAAGTGGGACGGGTTGGCCGCCTTCATCGAGTGGTGGGGGCTCGACAACCTCCTGCCCGAGGACTACCTGCCGTTCAAGAAAGACAAGGTCAGCATAATGTCACTGGCCGAACAGGCCTCCATCGCCTACGCCAAGGCGTTGCTGGCCAAGGGTGACAAGGACAAGATGGCAGCCTTCCTGCCGAGGCTCGAGCGGCTGGCCGACGAGCATCCTGAGATGACCTACCCGGGCTACTTCTGCGGCAAGCTGATGCTCTCGATGGGCACGGCGCGTGACGAGGCGTTGAGGATGGTCATGCCGCTGGTGAGGAGGAAGCGCGCGGAGTTCTGGGTCTGGCAACTGCTTGCCGAGGTCTACGAGGGCGAGCCTGACACGCAGCTGGCCTGCTGCCTGCGAGCCGTGCATTGCAAGACCAAAGAGGACTTCCTCGGCAAGGTGAGGCTCAAGCTCGCCGCCTTGTATGTCGCCCGGGGCGACCATGGCAGGGCAGTCCACCACCTGAACGCTTTTGCCCAGTGCTACAAGCAAAACGGATGGCACGTCCCCGCCAAGGCAATGGAGCTGTATGAAGCCCATAAGGCAGAACTGGACAAGGCAGCCCCCGACGCGAGCGACGGCATCGACTACCGGCGGATGACCGACCGCCTGCTCTTCACCGGGCTCAACGAGTCGGTGGCATTCGTCTCCTATGTGGCAAAGGAACAACGCTATGCAATCATCATCTACGGTGAGAAGCGGCGTGCCAAGGTCAGACTCTCCGACCTGCGCGTCCGCGTCAATGACGGCCAGTTGCTCATGCTGCACTGGGAAGCCGACGCGGCAGGTGCGGGAATAAACGTAGCCGGGGCTGAACTGCTCGATGCGTCCGCACTGGGCGACACGCCCTATCTGAAGCGCATCGTGGGACGTGTGGCCAAGCAGGAGAAAAACCCCTTTGCATTCGTCAGGGCAGGAGAAATGACCTGCTTCGTCAGCCCCCGGCTCGTCAGCCGGCACGGCCTGCAAGGGGGCGAGGGTGTCACCGCCATCGCCGTCCTCAATTGGAACAAGAAGAAGGACGAGTGGGCATGGTCGTGCGCGTTGCTCGAGGTCGTCGGGTGAGGCCCGAGCCGTCGTGTGAGACGCATATTATGCGTCTCTACAGCTACGCGATGTCATTGATTGTGGGGGCGGACTGGGATGTAGAGACGTGCGACCCGCGCGTCTCCCACAACAGGCGGCACACACGGCACGCCACGTGGCAATGGGCGTGGGGGAGACGCATATTATGCGTCTCTACTGCTACGCGCCGGCATCGATTTTTGAGGACTGGCCAGTGATGTAGAGACGCTGCCTGCTGCGTCTCCACCGTGTGATAAATCTGCTGCGTCCCCCCCGTGTAATGGCATTGTGTGGCAGAGACGCGGCAGGCAGCGTCTCTACGGCTGCGCCCTGCACATTGTTTCATCCCCCCTTCCTGCCTTTTGCATCCCGCCCTGCCGCGCCCGTCATGCCTTGCCGCCCGTCCCGTGTCGGCGTGCCGGCGGCGTAGCCAGCTGCCTCGTCATGTTATTTAAATAGTGTTAAAAAGCTTGCATATATATATATATATATATAGGTTTGTCCCCGCTTAGCAGTCTGTGGCTTACGCTGTTACGGCGGGCAGGCGGGCTGCGGCGATGCTTTAGGACACGTTTTTAAATGTAAATAAATGCTTATGAAAAAGATGCTTAAGGGCTTGTTGCTCGTGGCTTGCCTCGTGGGGGCGGCCTCGCAGGTGCAGGCGCAGAAGGTGGTGGAATACCGCAGTTCGCAGGCGCGCCTTGCCGAGCCTAAGATGGGTGTTTACGTCAAGCCGCTGGTGGCCGACCTGAAGATCAACGATGCGGTGGGCAAGATCTCGGACTCATGGGACTTCACCAACAGTGAAATCAACGCTTTGCAGGGCGACATCGCCAACCTGCGCACGCGTGCGCTGTTCAAGAGCGCGCAGAAGCACGGGGCCGACGTCATCGTGGCTGCGTCGTTTGACATCATGTCAAAGGACGACGGGACGGGCTACACGGTCGTGGTGATGGGCTATCCTGCCAACTATGTCAACTGGCGCACGTCTTCGGCCGAGGACAACCTGTGGATCCCGCTGCTCAATGCGCAGGGCGAGCAGACGCAGGCTATCTCGAAATGATGCTGACGAATTGTTTAATTGATTGATACACAGTTTTTATGAAGAAACTTTTGACACTTGCAGTTTGCGCCGTGCTCGCGCTCGGTGCGCAGGCTCAGCTCGTGACTTCGACGAGCCAGAGCATCAAGACCCAACCCAAGGAGAAACGCACGCAGTGGATGGTGCGCGTGGGCGCGGGGACCAACAACATCAAGGGCGACGGGCTGGACGACGTGGTGAGCTCGAAGGCTGGCTACTTCTTCGGCGTCGAGTTCAACACGCACGGCAAGCGTGGCGGCTACTATGGCTTGGACTTCGCGTTGACGAGCCGTGGCTATTCGTTTGACGGTGAGACTTATGCCTACGACTACTACTACGGCGGCTATGACATTTATGATTTGAAGTATAAATTGGCTGCCCATGCATTCGAGTTCTCTCCGTTGATTTTCGGTTGGAAAATCAATGTTGCCGGCTCGAAGTTTGACATCGACCCGCACGTTGGCCTGTTCATGTCGGTTGACTATGCCGGCAAGCGCAAGGGCTGCGAGGTTGACGGCTATGAGGTCGATGACGTGGCTCTGGGCGACATCGACGGCTACTGGCGTCTGGATGTCGGCGTGCGTGCCGGCGTGGGCGTGTGGTTTGACCGCAAGTACAACCTGGATCTGAGCTACCAGCACGGTTTCATGGGCATGGACGAGAGCTTTGACATCAAGACCAAGGCTTTCATGGTGCGTCTGGGCTACGCGTTCTGACGTGACGGCTTTACTCTGATTGATATATCATTTCCCGGGGTCGCGGGCGGTTGCCGCCTGCGACCCCGTTTTTTTGTGCTGCCGGGGCGGGTGGGGGTGTGGGGATGTTGCCTGCCGCGTCTCGGCGACAGGAGGCAACACACCGCACAGTTCCGCAACGGACGCGGAGGAGACGCGCCAATGGCACGTCTCTACAAGTCATGCGGGCGATTTCGCAAAACAATGTGGCGGGTTGTGGAGACGCATGATATGCGTCTCCTCCGCGTCCCGTGCTGCCGTGTGGGTCGTGCCGCCTGTTGTGGGAGACGCATATTATGCGTCTCTACTGCTACGCTTCCGCTTTTCGTCCAGTTGTCATGGGGGGGGTGCTCCGCCCGTAGGGTTGTAGAGACGCATGATATGCGTCTCCTCTGCGTCCCATGCTGCTGTGTGGGTCGTGCCGCCTGTTGTGGGAGAGGCATATTATGCGTCTCTACTGCTACGCTTCCGCTTTTCATTCAGTTGGCATCGGGGTGTGTGTGCCGCCCGCGCGTCCTGTGGCATATCGTTTATATGTGGTCTCGTGCCGTTTACAGCAGCAGTGCCGTCACGAGCAGTGCGGCGATGGCGGTGATGAGGATGACGGCGCAGCAGCCTCCCCGGCCGCACCCTTTGTCGAGTTGCGAGCGTCGGCCGCAGTCCAGGCAGACGAACTCTGTCCGCCGCGCGCCCAGCGCGCCTGCCAGCAGGGCGACGAGCCAGCTGCCTGTCAGGCATCCGCAC
>CALNGU010000081.1 GCA_939800445.1 uncultured Bacteroidaceae bacterium
ACGCCCGACCTCTACGTCCCGAACGTAGCGCGCTACCAACTGCGCTAAACTCCGCTTTCGTTTGACGGGTGCAAAAGTACAAATAAATCTGGAACACGCGCCATCATGCCACAATTTTTTTCTCTGCCGCCCCGCCGCACGCTGCCAGTGACGGTGCGGCATGGCGGTTTGGCGGTCTCGTGCCAGGTCTGACACATCCCGCGCGGATGTCCCGCAGGTTTGCAGTGCTGCCGCCCGCATCAAGTCGGCCATGTCGGCGGACAAAGCCCGTGACGATAGGCATAAACTTCCCCCTCTCGCCGAGAAAACTTCCTTGCCTCGGTGAGTAAAGTAAAAACAAAACTTCTGAATATTAAAACAAAACTTTTGAATATACTTTGCTCGCCGAGGCAAGGAAGTTTTCTCGGCGGGTGGGGGAAGTTTTCTTCTGACTTCACCGGGTTTGTTCCCTAAGGCTGTCGCGTGAGGGGGCGGGGCTTGCCGCCCGGATGCTTGGCGGCAAGGGCGCGTGACGGCGTGCCCGTGGTGCCGCATGGGTGTGAAAAAACCTCCCCCACGGGGTGTGATGCCCGTTGGGGAGGTCTGCGGTGTGGCGGACGTGCCGCCCTGTGTCGTCGGTGGAGGTCAGCGGATGGCGACTTTGACCACCTTGCCGTCCATCTGGAGCAGGTATATGCCTTGCTGCAACCCGCCTATCGTCGCTGTGCCTGCGATGTCGCCGGCGTAGATGACCGTGCCTGCGATGCTGGTGAGCGTGACTTGGGCGGCCGATGGTGCGGTGATGACGATTGCGTCGCCGTCAACACGCCATGTGCAGGTGGCTTGTGCCTGGCTGATGCCATCGGCTATGTCGAATGTTGCGGTCATCGTCACGTCGTCCATCACGAGGTAGCGGCGCGGGTTGTCGGTGCTGCCGTCGCCCCAGCTGGTGAATGCGTAGCCTGCGTCGGCGATGGCCTCGGCGATGAGCTCGGTGGCGTATGGCACGAGTGCCCCGCTCTCGACGGCCGTTCCTGTCGAGCTGTCGGTGACGCTCACCGTGCCGCCTTCGCCTGCGCTGTAGGTGACGGTGTAGCCGGTGGGTTCTGGCTCTTTGTCTTCACCTACCTTGACGATGATGTCATAGGCCATGCCTTCGTTGATGCTTGTCGTGCAGGCTGTCTGTTCGGGCTGCCATGCGTTGTGGTAGATGATGCGGATGCGCGGTGTGCCTGGTGTTGCGTCGGCGGGGACGGTGAACTCTTGCGTGATGTCCATCACCGCGTCGTAGTTTGCAAGCACGTTTGCCCTCGGGGATGCCTCGCCGTAGCTGGCATCGAGCGTCATCGTGCCGTCATAGTCCCAGTCGGTGAAGATGAATGCGCGGTTGTAGCGGAAGTCCTGGTAGACTGTTGTCTCGGACCTCTCGCCTGCCGGGTTGGCGATGAGCCGCAGGGTGAAGGTGTCGCCGGGCTGCACCTTGAGCGTGTCGAGCACGACTTGGTATACGCTTGACGGCGTGCTGTTCCACTCCTGTGAGATGTTGGTGTCGAGGCCTTCGGTCGCGAGGCTCTTGAGGTAGGCCTGTCCTTGGGCGTGCATCGTGCCGCCGGGGGTGCAGTACTCTACTTCTTCGTACACACGCTCCTCGTCGGCGACGATGTTGAAGTCATATACGAAGCCTTTCGTTATCGGGCCGTCGGCGAGCGGTGCATCGGTGGCATCGATGACAAGGCGTACGCGTGCCGTCGAGCCGAGACGCATATCGCCAGGTATCTCGACGGTGGCGTTGCCGTGGTCGTCGAATGTGAGGGCTTCGTCTTCACCGAAGAGGTAGTCCCTGTTCCAGTCAATCCATCCGGCAAGGGTGGTCTGGGCGGCGGGGTCGGATGCTTCCACTTTCTCCGTCCTGATTGTCACGGTGCTGCCCGGTGCGGCTGAGAATTGTGCCCCGAGGTTGTTGTATACTTCGGCGGGTGCAGCCTCGGCTTCGTAGCGGAGGTTGTCGTCGTTCACGCCTTGCGCCGCTATGGCTGTCAGGTAGCTGTCGGCGTTGGTCTCGCCCTCTGGTTTGCTGTAGCCGAGTGTCTCGCTGTTGGATGCCGAGCTGAAGCGTATCTTATAAGTATAGCTGCCGTAGCTGGGCACCATGTATTGTGAGATGACGCCTGGGCCGCAGCTGCCGTTGCCCAACCCGCGTTGCATATAGTCGAGGTGCAGGATGGTCTCTTCACGCGGTGTGAGTTCCCAGTCGTGCTGTGCCCTGTAAAGGTCTTCGTCCGTGTGGTGCATTGCCGAGAAGTTCACTTGTCCCTCAGTCTGGATGAAGAGTCCCTCGCCGTCGTCGTTGGTCAGTGCCATGAAGCGGAGGTCTTCGCGGTTGCCCGTCGTCTGCGGGTTGACGAACCTCTCCTTCATGTCGCTGACGGTCGTGTTGTAGAGGCCGAGGAATGCGCCACGCTTGCGGTCGCAGTAGTTGGACTCGGGGCCGCGGGCATAGTACTGCACGTTTTCAAACCCTGGTGCGACTTGCATCGACAGGCCGAGACGGCGGATGTTGGAGCTGCTGGGGCTGAAAGTCACCTCCATGTCCATCATCCCGTTGGAGTAGACGGTGAAGGTGGTCTGGTAGTTGCAGAAACCGCTTGCCGTGTGGTTGGAGGTCACGCGGTATATCTTCGCGCTGGCATTGCTTTCGCCCTCGACCAGCTCGGAGCTGCTGCCTGTGCAATTCTGCCAGACGCTTGCGGATGTGTAGCTGGCTTCGTTCTCGATGAAGCGGAAGTTGTCATACTTCGGTCCGTTGCTGTTGTTGATCATCTCCGTCCCGTTGTAGGTCATCGATGTGAGGTAGCCGCCGCTGAATGTGTAGCTGAAGCCGTTGCCCTCGATGGTCACGTTGCCATCTTCGCCCGAGACGGTCATCACGTCGTCGAGCACCGACGCGGTGATGGCGGGGAGTGCCGGGCGTTCCTTGAGTGTGAACTGCTCTTGTGCCAGGAGATGACCGGCTTCGCACCAAGTGGTCGCGTCCTTGAGTGTAAACTTGACGTTGAGGAGGTACTCAGCTTCCTCGGTGAACGATGTGGTGAACGGGATTGTGAGCTTCTTGCTCTGGTCGGGGGCAAGGGCGAAGTTGCTGACCGTGCCGCTCTCCACGACTTTGCCGTCGCACAGCACTTCCCAGACCACGTTGAATACGTCGAGGTTGATGAAGTCGTATTTATTGGTGATCTCGACGCTCTTGTCATTGGCGTTGTATTCGCCGTACTTGACGTACTGGTAGACGCGCTTCACCTCCTGGAGTTTGCCTGTGTAGGCTCTGTCGGGAGTGACAAGACCGTTGCTGCAGAAGTTGCCTTGGTGGGGACCCGGGAAGTCGTAGCCTGTGTACCACCCCTTGATGTTCCCGCTCTTTATCTCTTGCGGATTGTAAATCCCTTGGTCAACCCAGTCCCAGATGCAGCCGCCGATGATGCGGTCGCTGGACTCGATGATGTCCCAATATTCTTGCAGGTTGCCTGTCGATTGTCCCATCGAATGGGCGTATTCGCAGATGAAGTACGGTCTGCTGTCTGTCGATGCGGCGTGTTCGCGCACCTTGTCCAGTGAGGGGTACATATCGGAGGTCATGTCCGTGTAGTTCCAGTTGCCTTGTCCCTCATAGTGTATCATGCGGTCATCCAATGCCCTCACCGCGTCGTAGGTGGCACGGAAGTTTGAGCCGCCCCCGCTCTCGTTGCCCAGCGACCAGAAAATCACCGACGGGTGGTTGCGGTCGCGCAGTGTCATGCGCTCGGCCCTGTCAACGAATGCCCCTTCCCATGAGGAGTAGCCGCTGATGGCAGTGTTGGCATGGCACTCGATGTCTGCCTCGTCCATGGTGTAGAGGCCGTAGTAGTCGAACATCGCATACATTTTCGCCTGGTTGGGGTAGTGTGCCGTGCGGATGATGTTCAGGTTGTTCTGCTTGAACATCTTGACATCCGTCAGCATAGACTCGACATCGACGGCGCGGCCGAGCAGGGGATGCGTGTCGTGGCGGTTAGCCCCCTTGAAGAACACCTGGTTGCCGTTGATGTACACCATGCGTCCCACCTGCTCGATGTGGCGGAAACCGTACTTGGTGTTGAACGCTTCCGTCTCGTTCCCCGCCTCGTCTGTCAGCACGAAACGCACGTTGTAGAGGTTGGGTGTCTCGGCCGTCCACAGCTGCAAGCCCGACAGGCTGGCCGACAGGTTGATGTTCTCTTCGCCGCCTGCGCTGACCGTCACGCTCCGCTCACCGACCTTGGCGACGAGGGTGTTGGCGTCGTCATAGAGCTCGACCGACGCCGTCACCGTCGAGCTGGCTTCCGAACGGTTGTTGACCGCCATGTCCACGTTGATAGTCCCCGAGGTGTAGCCGCTGCCCTCGTTCAGGTCGGCGGTGATGTAGTGGTCGCGGATGAAAGTCTTCGGCGTGGCAAAGAGGCACACGTCGCGGTAGATGCCGCTCATGCGGAACATATCCTGGCACTCAAGGTAGCTGCCGTCGCTCCAGCGGAAGACCTGCACGGCGATGGTGTTGCTGCCGCTGCGCAGGGCCTTGGTGATGTCAAACTCGTGGTCGGTGTTGGCTGCCTGCGTGTAGCCGATGTACTGCCCGTTGACCCAAACGTAGGCCGCGCTGTATATGCCCCCGAAGAGGACAAACACCTCCTTGTCATCCCACCCCGCAGGCAGGTCGAAGGTGCGCACATACGACCCCACAGGGTTCACCCCGTAGCCCGAGTAGCCCGGGCGGCGTTGGATGCGCGGGGGAGTGTTGGAGTGAGGGTACTCCACGTTGCAGTAAATGGGCTTGTCATACCCCTGCATCTCCCAGTTGGACGGCACGGTGATGTCGTCCCATCCCGACACGTCGTAGCCGTCCTGCCAGAAATCCATCGGGCGTTTGGACGGCTCGTCAACGAAGTAGAACTTCCACGTGCCGTTGAGCGAGAGGTAGTTGGACGACTGCGGCATCACCCACGGCGTCTCGTAGAACTCCGCGTCGGCCAGCATCTCGCTCACCGACGGGTATGGCACGTAGGTCGCGTGGGCATCCTCCTTGTTCTCCTTGAAAATGTACTCGTTTTGCCAGTAGTCGCCTGGCTGGTTGTCATCGGCAGCGCGGCTCGCCGTGGCGCATGGCAAGGCGAGCGCGGCCGCGATGGCCAGACTCAGGACTTTGAACTGTCTTGTTATCATATAAATAATGTTGGTTGAAGTCTGCGCCAAAATTAGTTAAAATGGGTAAAACCGCCGCCCGCCGTATGTTAAAACTTCGCTTTTCCTCACAAAATGTCCACACCCGCTTTCAGATACCCTGCCCGCATCCCGCCCGTGCCGTGCGGCGAGGGCGGCCGCAGCCCCCGTTTTCTGAAAACCATGCGGCGCGGGCAAGCACCGCCAAGGGCAGGGGAAAAATCACCCTTCGGCGGGGGAAAAGTTGCACATCCCTAACCCAAAACTTGCAAGAGGGTAAGGGAAAAGTTCATTCAAAAGTTTTGTTTGTATATTCAGAACTTTTGTTTTTATAAACAAAACTTTTGTTTTAATATTCAAAAGTTTTGAATGAACTTTTCCCTTAGGGGTATTCAGGTTTAGGGCAGAGGATGTGCGACTTCATCCCCGGCCACGTGCATCCAGTCCCCGCCCCTCCTGCCGTCGCGGCACTCCCCTGTGGCGGGCGGGGTGCGGGATAATAAAAAGTTAGCATAGACTTTTTCTTATCGCCCAAACGCTTATATTTGCAAGCAATGACTACCTATATATTATATGTGTAGCTGACAAAATGTAAATTCATCACATTAACTATAAACGAATAGCTATGGCAAGTAGTAAAGAGAAACTGTTCTCCGATTTCCACCCTGCGACCACGCAGGAGTGGATGGAGAAAATCACAGCTGATTTAAAGGGTGCCGACTTCGACAAGAAGCTTGTCTGGAGGACTAACGAGGGCTTCAACGTGAGGCCTTTTTACCGCCGCGAGGATGTCGAGGGGCTGCCGACGCTCGACTCGCTCCCGGGGGAATTCCCCTACCTGAGGGGTGTCAAAAAGGACAACTCGTGGCACATCCGCCAGGACATCAAGGTGGAGGACATGGCCGGGGCCAACGCCAAGGCGCTCGACATCCTGAACAAGGGGGTGGACTCGCTGGGCTTCCACATCGCCGGGCGGGATGTCAATGCCGCCAACGTGGCGCGGTTGCTTGAGGGTATCTGCCCCGAGTGTGTGGAATTGAACTTCACAACGTGCCAGAAGCATTCGCTTGAGCTGGCGCGCATCCTGGTGGATTACTTCAAGTCCAAGGGGTGCGACCTGGCGAAGGTGAGCGGCTCGATCAACTTCGACCCCATCAACAAGATGCTTGTCAAGGGCGTGGACTTCACCGGGCTGGTGGCTGTGGCCAAGGACTTGGTGGAGGCGTTGCGTCCGCTCCCCGGCTTCCGTGCCGTGGCGGTCAATGCGCTGACGTTGAACAATGCGGGTGCCTACATTTACCAAGAGTTGGGTTGCGCCCTGGCTTGGGGTGCTGAGTATCTCGACAAGCTGGTCGAGGCCGGTGTCGATGCGACGGAGGCTGCGGCTGGCATCAAATTCAACTTCGGCATCAGCTCCAACTATTTCATGGAAATTGCCAAGTTCCGCGCCGCGAGGATGCTCTGGGCGGAAATCGTCAAGGCTTACAACCCGACCTGCGACTGCGCCACGAAGATGAAAGCGCACGCCGAGACTTCGTCGTTCAACCTGACAATCTTCGACTCCTATGTGAACCTGCTGCGCACGCAGACCGAGGCAATGAGTGCCGCGCTGGCTGGTGTCGATTCGCTGGCCGTCACGCCGTTTGACAAGGCATACGAGACCCCGAATGATTTCTCCGAGCGTCTCGCCCGCAACCAGCAGTTGCTGCTCAAGGAGGAGTCGCACTTCGACAAGGTCGTTGACCCGGCTGCCGGCTCCTACTACATAGAGACATTGACCGCTTCAATCGCCCAGCAGGCGTGGAAGCTCTTCCTTGAGGTCGAGGACAAAGGTGGATTCCTCGCAGCAGTCAAGGACAACTCGGTGCAAGATTCCGTCAACAAGAGCAACGCCGACCGCCATGTCGCCGTCGCCCGCCGCAAGGAAATCCTGCTCGGGACCAACCAATACCCCAACTTCACCGAACTCGCCGACGGCAAGCGTCCCATCGAGAAGGGTGCTTGTTGCTCAGGCCACGAGTGCGAGGCGCAGTTCCACAAACTCAACTTCGCACGTGCTGCAAGCGAATTCGAGGAGTTGCGCCTCCAGACGGAGGACTCTGGCAAACGTCCCAAGGCATTCATGCTGACGATTGGCAACTTGGCGATGCGCCAGGCACGCGCACAGTTCTCATGCAACTTCCTGTCCTGTGCGGGCTACGAAGTGGTGGACAACCTCGGCTTCGAGAGTGTCGAGGCTGGTGTCGAGGCGGCCATGGAGGCAAAAGCCGACATCGTGGTGCTGTGCTCGAGCGATGACGAATATGCTGAGTACGCCGTTCCCGCGTTCAAGGCACTGGCAGGCCGCGCGATGTTCGTCGTGGCAGGTGCTCCGGCTTGCATGGACGAACTCAAAGCAGCGGGCATTGAGAACTTCATCCATGTGCGTGTCAACGTGCTGGACACCTTGAGGGAATACAATGCGAAGTTGGGAATCAAATAAACCACCCCTTAAAATCAATAGAATCATGAAACCAAAATTCAAAGACATAGACATTTTTGCTGCCATCAAACCTGCCAACGGTGCAGAATGGCAGAAGGCTAACGGCATCGAGGCCGACTGGAAGACACCCGAGCATATCAATGTCAAGCCCGTTTATACGAAAGAAGACCTCGAGGGCATGGAGCATCTCGACTACGTGGCCGGCATACCGCCTTACCTGAGAGGTCCCTATTCGATGATGTACACTTTCCGTCCTTGGACAATCCGCCAGTATGCGGGCTTCTCGACGGCTGAGGAGTCCAACGCTTTCTACCGCCGCAACCTCGCATCAGGTCAGAAGGGGTTGTCAGTGGCATTCGACCTCCCCACCCACAGAGGCTATGACCCCGACAACGAGAGGGTTGTCGGCGATGTGGGAAAAGCAGGCGTGTCGATCTGCTCGTTGGACAACATGAAGGTGTTGTTTGATGGCATACCCTTGAGCAAGATGTCCGTCTCGATGACAATGAACGGTGCCGTGCTGCCCGTCATGGCATTCTACATCAACGCCGGGCTGGAGCAGGGCGCGAAACTCGAGGAGATGGCCGGCACCATCCAGAACGACATCCTCAAGGAGTTCATGGTGCGTAATACATATATATATCCCCCAGCATTCTCGATGCGCATCATCTCCGACATCTTCGCCTACACTTCGCAGAATATGCCGAAGTTCAACTCCATCTCAATCTCTGGCTACCATATGCAGGAGGCTGGTGCAACGGCCGACATCGAGCTGGCCTACACCCTCTCGGATGGTTTGGAATACCTCCGTGCCGGGGTCAACGCGGGCATAGACATCGACGCATTCGCGCCGCGCCTCTCGTTCTTCTGGGCGATAGGCATGAACCACTTCATGGAAATCGCCAAGATGCGTGCCGCCCGTATGCTTTGGGCGAAGATTGTCAAGTCGTTCAACGCCAAGAACCCCAAGTCGCTCGCGCTCCGCACCCACTGCCAGACCTCAGGCTGGTCGTTGACCGAGCAAGACCCGTTCAACAACGTGGGACGCACTTGCATCGAGGCAATGGCCGCCGCCCTCGGGCACACCCAGTCGCTGCACACCAACGCATTGGACGAGGCAATCGCCCTGCCGACCGACTTCTCGGCGCGCATCGCCCGCAACACCCAGATATACATCCAGGAGGAAACCTACGTCTGCAAGAACGTTGACCCGTGGGGCGGCTCCTACTACGTCGAGTCACTCACCAACGAGATAGCCCACAAGGCTTGGGAGCACATCCAGGAAATCGAGAAGCTCGGGGGCATGGCCAAAGCCATCGAGACCGGCCTGCCCAAGATGCGCATCGAGGAAGCGGCTGCCCGCACACAGGCACGCATCGACTCGGGCGAGCAGACCATCGTGGGTGTCAATAAATACCGTCTCGAGAAGGAAGCCCCCATCGACATCCTCGAAATCGACAACACGGCGGTCAAGAACGAGCAGATCGAGCACCTCAAGCACCTCCGCGAAAACCGCGACAACGACAAGGTCAAGGCCGCACTCGAAGCCATCACACGATGCGTCGAGACGGGCGAAGGCAATCTCCTCGCACTCGCCGTCGAGGCAGCCAAAGTCCGTGCCACCTTGGGAGAGATATCAGACGCTTGCGAGAAAGTCGTAGGCAGGTACAAAGCAGTAATCAGAACCATTTCAGGCGTGTATTCATCAGAAAGCAAGAACGATTCAGACTTCTCGCGTGCCGTTGAGCTTTGCGACGAGTTTGCCAAGAAAGAAGGCCGCCGCCCGCGCATAATGATAGCCAAGATGGGGCAGGACGGCCACGACCGTGGGGCCAAGGTAGTTGCGACCGGCTATGCCGACTGCGGCTTTGACGTTGACATGGGCCCGTTGTTCCAGACCCCGGCAGAAGCGGCGCGCGACGCTGTCGAAAACGACGTCCACGTCGTCGGCGTCTCATCGCTCGCGGCAGGCCACAAGACCCTCATCCCGCAGCTCATCGCCGAACTCAAGCGTCTCGGGCGTGAAGACATCGTCGTCATCGCAGGCGGCGTGATTCCGCCCCAGGACTACGACTTCCTCTACAAGGCGGGAGTGGCCGCGATATTCGGCCCAGGCACGTCGGTCTCCAAGGCCGCTTGCGCCATCCTCGAGATCCTCATGGAGGAATAACCCGGTCATCCGGCACATCCCATCAAAGGGCGGCTTCGTCGTGAAGCCGCCCTTTTTTCGTCCCCAGCCCTCCCTCGCGCCCCTCTCGCCGCACCGTGCGGGCAGGGACATTTGGCATAAACTTCGACCTCGTCAGGCGAAAAGCTCCAAGTCGTCAGACGCAAACTTCCATCAGGTCAGACCTAAAGTAAAAACAAAACTTCTGAATATTAAAACAAAACTTTTGTTTATATAA
>CALNGU010000082.1 GCA_939800445.1 uncultured Bacteroidaceae bacterium
TCTACCGTTGCCTTGCCCTTTGACAGTGATTTGAAAAGTTGCGAAGTTTTCGAGTTGCCAAAGACAAAGCGTCAAGTAAACGCCTTTCTCATATATGTCATCCCACCCACTCCAGTTTTTACCCAGCAAAACTGCCCCCGGCGCGAGTGGAATGCTGCAAAGTTATGCCATAATGCCTAATCATACAAGCTGTGTCTGTTAAAAAGAAAGATGGCCGGCAACCACATTTCACTGTGATTGCCAGCCATCTGGAGTTGTCCGTTGTAGATAGGCGGTCAGTTCCTGAACACCAGCTGGTCGCCCTCCGTGTCCACCGTGATGGGCTTGTCGCGGTCAATCTCCTGTGCCAGGATGCGCTTGGACAGGTCGTTGAGGACGTAGTTCTGTATGGCACGTTTGACAGGGCGCGCACCGAACTCGGGTTCGTAGCCTACCGTTGCGAGGAAGTC
Source organism: uncultured Bacteroidaceae bacterium (assembly GCA_939800445.1). GTDB lineage: Bacteria > Bacteroidota > Bacteroidia > Bacteroidales > Bacteroidaceae > Avibacteroides > Avibacteroides faecavium. The sequence continues at coordinate 450 of CALNGU010000082.1, forward strand.
TATCGCCCGGTCGGTCAGTTCAAGGTCGATGCCGTTGCCGTCGAGCATCCTCTTGATGCCGTTGATTTGGAGGCGTACGATTTGCTGCACTTGCTCCTTGTCGAGCGGCAGGAACATAATGATGTCGTCTATCCTGTTGAGGAACTCGGGGCGGATTGTCTTCTTGAGCATATCCACCACTCTGTTCTTCGTCTCCTCGACCAAGTGGGCACGGTTCTGGTCGGTCAGTCCCTTGAGCTGCTCCTCGATGTACTGGCTTCCGAGGTTGGAGGTCATGATGATGATGGTGTTCTTAAAGTTGACCGTCCGTCCCTTGTTGTCCGTCAGACGTCCGTCGTCAAGCACCTGGAGCAGGATGTTGAAGACATCGGGGTGCGCTTTCTCTATCTCATCGAAGAGCACGACAGAGTAGGGCTTGCGCCTGATGGCCTCGGTCAGCTGTCCGCCCTCGTCATAGCCTACGTATCCCGGAGGGGCACCGACAAGACGCGAGACTGAGTGCTTCTCCTGGTATTCGCTCATGTCTATCCTCGTCATCATCGTCTCGTCATCGAAGAGGAACTCGGCCAAAGCTTTTGCCAGCTCAGTCTTGCCGACACCCGTCGTGCCGAGGAAGATGAATGAGCCGATAGGCCGCTTCGGGTCTTGCAGCCCGGCACGGCTGCGGCGCACGGCATCAGCGACGGCGCGTATCGCCTCGTCCTGCCCGACGATGCGTTTGTGCAGCTCGTCTTCAAGGTGCAGCAGCTTTTCCCTCTCGCTCTGGAGCATCTTTGTCACCGGGATGCCCGTCCATTTCGAGACGACGGAGGCGATGTCTTCAGCGTCCACTTCCTCCTTGATCATGGCATTTCCGCCTTGGGTCTCGTGCAGCTTTTGCTGGGTTGCGGCAATCTCGTCCTCGAGTTGCTTGATTTTGCCGTAACGTATCTCCGCCACCTTGCCATAGTCGCCTTCGCGCTCGGCTTTCTCCGCCTGGAACTTGAGGTCTTCGATGTCCGCCTTGTTCTTTTGTATCGTGTTGACCAGGGCTTTCTCGCTTTGCCATTTGGCGCGTGCCGACTTCTCGCTCTCTTTCAGCTCCTCGATTTCTTTGGTCAGTTCGGACACTTTCGCCTCGTCGTTCTCGCGTTTGATGGCTTCGCGCTCGATTTCCAGCTGTTTTATCTTCCTGTCGGTCTCGTCGATTTCTTCCGGCACGGAGTCCATCTCCATCCTCAGCTTGGCTGCCGCCTCATCCATCAGGTCTATGGCCTTGTCTGGGAGGAAGCGGTTGGTGATGTAGCGGTTGCTCAGTTCGACGGCAGCGATGATGGCATCGTCCTTGATACGGACGTGATGGTGCGTCTCGTACTTTTCCTTCAACCCACGCAGGATGGAGATGGTGCTCAGCGTGTCCGGCTCATCGACCTGCACGGTCTGGAAACGACGCTCCAGGGCCTTGTCCTTTTCGAAATACTTCTGGTATTCATCCAAGGTCGTCGCGCCGATAGCCCTCAGCTCGCCACGGGCCAGTGCCGGCTTGAGGATGTTTGCGGCATCCATCGCGCCCTCGCCTTTGCCTGCGCCGACGAGGGTGTGTATCTCGTCGATGAAGAGGATTATGTCGCCGTTGGCTTTCACCACCTCGTTGATGACCGACTTGAGGCGTTCCTCAAACTCGCCCTTGTACTTGGCACCTGCGACCAACGCTCCCATGTCGAGGGAGTAGATCTGCTTGTGCTTCAAGTTTTCCGGCACGTCGCCGCGCACTATCCTCTGTGCGAGGCCTTCGACGATGGCGGTCTTGCCTGTGCCAGGCTCGCCGATGAGGATAGGGTTGTTCTTCGTCCGTCGGCTGAGGATTTGCAGCACGCGGCGTATCTCCTCGTCACGGCCAATGACCGGGTCGAGCTTGCCGTTGCGGGCCGCGTCGTTGAGGTCGATGGCGTACTTGCCGAGCGACTGGTAGTTCTCCTCCGACGACTTCGACGTGGCTTTCTGCCCGCCGCGCAGTTCGTCGATTGCCATCCTGAGTTCCTTTTCGCTCACTCCCGCGTCCTTCATGATGCGTGAGACGGAGTTGTTGGTGACAAACAGTGCCAGGAGGATGTGCTCCAGCGTCACGTATTCGTCACCCATCTTGCTCGCCAAGTCAACGGCTTGCTGGAGCACGTCGTTGGCTTCGCGGCTGAGATAGGGTTCGCCGCCCGAGACCTTGGGCGACTTGCGCATCTCCCTCTCCACCGCGCTGGTGATGAGGTTGGCGTTGACGTTGAGTTTCTGGAAGAGGTACTTGACCACGTTCTCCCCGCTGTGCATCACGCCCATGAAGAGGTGTGGCGGCTCGATCTGCTGCTGGCTGCCACGCTGCACGAGGTCAACGGCGTGCTGCACGGCCTCTTGTGATTTGATGGTGAAGTTGTTGAAATTCATAAAGTGTTCTCCTTTCTTTCGCTTGTTGGTTACACCCTATGCCGTTCAACAAGCGTGCCATGGGCGGAACGGGCCTTGCAAGTGACATTTTGTCAGCACTTCCCGGCTGCCGCGTCGGATGCCGTGCGGGCGGGCATCAGACCCTGTGGCGGGCGGCGTTTCATGATGGTGGCAAAGAGGTGCTTTGTTAGTGCCAATAACAAGGCTTGTTATTGGCACTAACAAAGGATGACTTTGGGCAAAAGGTCTGACGATTTCCGCCGCGTGGTCTGGCGGTGGCGCGGGGTGGGGCGGATGCTTTTGCCGGGATGTCTTGCTTGGGGCGGCGAATAGCACTATCTTTGAGCCTCCAAAATCGAATGTTGATGGTTTGGCTGATTGCTCTGTTTGTCATTGCGGCGGTGGCCGTGTGCGTCGTCTGGCTGCGCAAGCGGGTCACTGGCGGCGACGAGCGTCGTGCGCCGGCCGACGGTGAGTGCTGCGGGCAGCACGCTGTATGCGAGCGTGACAGTTTGCTGGCGGGTGTTAGCCGGCGGGTGGAGTACTATGACGACGAGGAGCTGGACCGCTATCGCGGCGTGGCGGCTGACGGCTATGCGGACGAGCAGGCCGAGGAGTTCAGGGACGTGCTCTACACGATGGATGAGGATGATGTGCCGGGTTGGTGCCGCAGCCTTCAGTTGCGTGGCATCGAGCTGCCCGACCAGTTGAAGGAGGAGGTCCTGCTGATTGTGGGCGAACACCGCTCGGCGGCCACGCGCAAATGATTGTTGACGATGGAATTGCTTTCTTACACCTTTTTCCAATATGCCTTGCTCGGCTGCCTGCTGGCATCGGTGGTGTGCGGCGTGGTGGGGACATACGTGGTGACGAAGCGTATGCTGTTCATCAGCGGCGGCATCACGCACTCGTCGCTCGGCGGGGTGGGGCTGGGGCTTTACCTCGGCTTGCCGCCTATCCTCGGGGCTTCGGTCTTCGCCGTGTTGTCGGCTCTCGGCATCGAGTGGCTCGGCAGGCGGCGCGACGTGAGGGAAGACTCGGCTATCGCGCTGGTGTGGACTTTCGGGATGTCGGTCGGGGTGATGTTCAGCTACCTCACGCCGGGGTATGTGCCTGACTTGACTGTTTACCTCTTTGGCAACATACTGACCATCCAGGAGGGTGACTTGGCGTTCCTTGCAGCCCTGGCCGTGGCGGTGGTGGCTGCTTATGCCGTGTGCCGGCGGTTGGTGCTGCTGGTGGCATTCGACGAGGGCTATGCGCGGTCGCTCAAGTTGCCGGTGACGGTGTTCAACTATGCGGCGGTCGTGGCAATCTCGCTCGCCGTTGTGTCGTGCATCCGCATCGCCGGCATAGTCCTGACGCTGTCGATGCTGACCGTGCCGACGATGACGGCATCGCTGTTCACCCGTGACTACACACACACCATCGTCTTGTCGGTCATCACGGGTTTTGCCGCTTGCCTGGGAGGCCTTGTCTTGGCCTACTGGTGGAACATCCCGTCGGGAACGGCCATAATCTTCGTATCCATCATCATCTACCTCGTCTCGCGGCTTGCGGTGCGATGGCGGGGCGGGAGGCAATAAAACGGCGGTTTCATTGTTTATATAAAGAAAGCCAGGCATGAGGAAGTCACACATAGTCATATTGCTGCTCGTGTTGCTCGTCGCGGGGCTCGTCGGTTGCTCCACGAAGAAGAACACCGGGATGTCGCGTTTCTACCATGCCATGACGGCGCGTTTCAACATCTACTTCAACGGCAACGAGGCCTACAAAGCCGGGGTCAAGGAACTGGGCGACGGCAACGAAGACCTCTACCTCGAGCAAATCCCACTGCACCCCATAGGCAACAAGAAGAGCGCGGGGCTGGGCAAGGGCAACTTCGACATCGCCATCGAGAAGTCGCAGAAAGCCATCAAGCTGCACTCCATCAAAAAGAAACCTAAGAAGAACCCGAATAAAAGCCGCAACCCGCAGTACAAGAAGTGGCTTGCCAGCAAAGAGTTCAACCCCTTCCTCAAGAATGCGTGGCTGCTCATGGGCAAGGCACAGTTCCAGACTGGCGATTTCACCGAGGCGGCATCGACATTCTCCTACGTGGCACGGCTCTACGCCAACGATGACAAGGTGAGGACCGAGGCAAACCTTTGGCTGGCGGAATGCTATTCGCAACTCGACTGGTTCTACGACTCCGAGGACTTGCTCAACAAAGCCAACAACGACAGCCTGCCTGCCAGCGTCATGGGGCAGTACAGGGCGGCAATGGGTAATCTGCTGCTGCGGCAAGGCCGTTTCCAGGAGGCAATCCCCTACCTGGAGAGCACAGCCAAGAAGGAGAGTAGCAAATTGCAGAAAGCACGCCTTTACTACATAATAGGGCAGGCCAAGCAGCATCTGGGCGACGATGCCGGTGCTTACGCCGCCTTTGGCCGTTGCGCCAAGCTGAATGCCAAGTACGAACTGACGTTGAACGCCAAGATTCGCCAGACCGAAGTCATCCCGTCAAGTGAAATCCCCAAAGCCCTCAAGCGTATGAACCGCATGGCCAAGCAGGGCAAGAACAAGGATTTCATGGAGCAAATCTACTATGCGGTGGGCAACATCCATCTCAGCCGCAACGACACGGTGCAGGCCATCGAAAGCTATGAGAAAGGCAGGGAGAGCGAGAATTCATCGGTCGAGAAGGGCGTGCTGTTGCTGCGGCTTGGCGACCTCTATTGGGCAAGGAACGAATACAGCAAAGCGCAGGAATGCTACCAGGAAGCCCTTGGGATGCTCACGTCAGACTATGACGGCTATGACGAACTCAACAAACGCTCGATGATACTCGATGAGCTGGTGGGCTATGCAGAGGAAGTGGCGTTGCAGGACAGTCTCCAGCGTCTCGCCAAGATGCCTGAAGAAAAACAGCTGGAAATCATTAATAAAATCATCGAAGAAGTCAAACGCCAGGAAGAGGAACAACGCAAAGAGGAAGAACGGCAGAAGCTCATGGCGCAAAGGGAGGAAAACATGGGAGAGTTTGCCTCCAATCGCCCAAGCTCACAGACCACGCCGGCAATCAACACGGGGGACAAGTCATGGTACTTCTACAACCAGCAACTCGTCACCCAAGGTAAAAATGAATTCGTCAAGAAATGGGGACGGCGAAAACTCGAGGATGACTGGCGACGCTCCAACAAGACAATCATCAACATGGACGAGGGGTTGGGTTACAACTACGACGAGCCGGTTGACAGCCTCGGCAACCCGATAGAGCTGACCGACACCGTTGCTGCCGACACTGCCGCACTTGACAACAAGAATCCTGAGTACTACCTCCAACAGCTCCCCGTAACCGAGGAGCAGATTGCGGAATCCAACAATGTGATAAAGGATGGCCTGTTCAATCTCGGCAAGATATACAAGGACAAACTGGAGGACTATCCCAACGCATTGGCCAACTTCGAGCGGCTTTACACGCAGTACCCCGACTTCGAGATGATGGATGAGGTCTACTACAACCTATACCTTATGTATATGCTATGGGATCGTCCTGACGATGCCGAGGCAGCCAAGGCGACGCTGATAGCATTGTTCCCCGACAGCAAGTATGCCCTCACGTTGTCAGACCCGGACTATCTGTACAACATCCGTTATGGCAAGCACCTTGAGGATTCGCTCTATGCAGAGACCTACAACGCCTTCCGCGACGGCGACATAGACCTTGTAGAACACAACTACGAAGTGTCCACGACCAAATATGCGATGGGGCAGCACCGCGCCAAGTTCATGTTCCTCTACGCCATGGCACGTCTGAACAGGGGAGACCAGGAGACTTTCCTCGAAGTGTTGAAGACCATCGTCCAAGACTACCCGGAAAACGATGTGACCGAGATAGCCCAAGGCATCCTCAAAGGCAACGAGGACGGGCGTATACTGCAAGGCGCGATGCTCGGCTCGATATGGTCACGCCGCAAGGCCGATTGGGGAGTCGAAGGCAGTGATTCCACCCAGGTCGAGCAGTTCAGTGACGAGCGCAACACTCCGTTTATCTTTGTCCTCGCCTTTGAGCCTGGCAAGGTGGACGAGAATATGCTGCTGTTCACGATGGCCAACTACAACTTCTCAAGTTTCGTCATCAAGAGCTTTGACCTCTCATTCCAGACGGAGAACGGCATCAGGATGCTAGTCACGTCGGAGTTCACCAACTTCAACGAAGCGCGGCAGTACTGGCAACTCCTCTATTCCAACGAGGAGATGGCAAGGAAGCTGAGCGGCATAAAGGCCATCATCATATCGCGGCACAACTTTGACCTGCTCAACCAGTACTACAGTTTCGACGACTACGACGCGTTCTTCAAGGAGAAATTCTCCAGCCTGCCGTTGCCAGAGTTCGAAGGCATCATCTTCGACACACCGGACTATGACGAGCTGGAGGAGCTTGACGAGGAGTCGGGCTATGCGGAAGACGAAGAAATATTCCTTAATTGATTATGAAAGCAAACAATGGCAAAATACTGTGGGTCGATGACGAGATAGACCTCTTGCGCCCCCACATAATGTTCATCGAGTCGAAAGGCTATGAGATAACGACAGCCACCAACGGGCATGACGCTCTCGACCTGTGCCGGCAGGGTGACTTTGACCTCGTGTTCCTTGACGAGAATATGCCAGGGCTCTCCGGCCTTGAGACCTTGTCGAGACTCAAGGAGATGAACGCCTCGATCCCTGTCGTGATGATAACCAAGAGCGAGGAGGAAAACATCATGGACATGGCTATCGGCTCGAAGATCAGCGACTATCTCATCAAGCCCGTCAACCCGAAGCAAATCCTCCTGTCCATCAAGAACAACCTGCACAAACGCGAGATAATCAACGAGGCGACAAAGGCAAGCTACCAGCAGTCGTTCACCAAGCTCGGGCTGCAAATCAACGACCGCCTGGACATCGACCAGTGGAAGGAACTCTACAAGCAGATCACCTACTGGGAGCTTGAGCTGGAGCGCGTCGGCGGCGGCATGGACGAGATACTCAAGATGCAAAAGGCCGATGCCGACAAGATGTTCGCCCGCTTCGTCACATCCAACTACACCGACTGGATAGCCTCCCCCGACACCCGCCCGATGATGAGCCACGACGTGATGAAGCGGTGCGTCTTCCCCCTCATCGACAAGGGTGAGAAAGTCTTCCTCATCGTCATGGACAACTTCCGCTACGACCAGTGGAAGTCGGTGGCGGCGATGCTGGGCGAGATGTTCTACGTGGACGAGGACCTCTACTTCAGCATACTGCCCACGGCGACGCAGTACGCCCGCAACGCCATCTTCTCGGGGCTCATGCCCTTGCAGATTGCCAAGCTCTACCCCTCGCTGTGGGTGGACGAGGACAATGACGAGGGCAAGAACCTCAACGAGGAGCAGCTCATCGGCACGCTGATGGAGCGTTACCGCCGCCGCAACACCTACTCCTACAACAAAATCTACGACTCGCCCGGTGCCGACAAGCTCATGCCACAGCTGGCAGGACTGATGAAGAACGACCTCAACGTGCTTGTCATCAACTTCATCGACATGATGTCGCACGCCCGCACCGAGTCGAAGATGATACGCGAACTGGCATCCGACGAGGCAGCCTACCGCTCGCTGACCCGCTCGTGGTTTGAGCATTCGTCGGTGCGCGACCTCTTCGCCGCGCTCTCCCGGCTCGACTGCACGGTCATCCTGACGACCGACCACGGCTCAATCAACGTCAGCAACCCCGTCAAGATTGTTGGCGACAAAAACACCAACACCAACCTGCGCTACAAGCTGGGCAAGAACCTGTCGTACAACCCCAGGGAAGTCTTCGAAATCAAACGCCCCGACGCCGTGCAGCTCCCGTCGCCCAATCTCTCGACGGCCTACGTATTTGCCACGGGCAATGACTTCTTCGCCTATCCCAACAACTACAACTATTACGTCTCCTACTACAAGAACACCTTCCAGCACGGAGGCATATCCATGGAGGAGGTGCTCATACCCATCGTGACCCTCAGGGGTAAAAACAAATGACCAAAGACATGACCATCACAATCAAAGACCTCGCGTCAATCGACGACGCAGCCCGCCAGTTCGTAGCCGCCATGCAGCCGGGGCGCAACATCTACGCCTTCTATGGCAAGATGGGGGCGGGCAAGACCACGTTCATCAAGGCCGTGTGCGAATGCCTCGGCGTCGCCGACACCGTCACGTCGCCGACATTCGCCATCGTCAACGCCTACCATTCCGACGCGCGCGGCGAGATATACCACTTCGACTTCTACCGCATCAAGCGATTGGAGGAAGTCTATGACATGGGCTTCGAGGACTACTTCTACTCAGGCTCGCTGTGCTTCATCGAGTGGCCCGAGCTCATCGAGAGCCTCCTGCCCGACGATGCCGTGCGCGTGACCATAGGCGAGGACGGCGACGGCACGCGCAGCGTCCAATTCTGACCGCCATGGCCGTCCACATCTTCATCATCATCCTTTTCGCCGCCGTCGGCATCCTGTGCATCCTCGCCGGCGCGCTGGGGTGGCAGTGGTTCCTCACGTCGAGGAATGCCGCCACGCTCGTCCGCCTCGTCGGCATCAAGGCGGCACGCGCCGTCTACTGCCTGCTCGGGCTGATGCTCGTCGCCATGTCGCTGGTCATCGCGTCGAGCGTGGGGCTGCTCGACATAGGCATCGCCTGACGCGGCGGCCGCGTGTCATGGCAGCATCAAGAAGCAGCAATCCATCGCCCGACCGTGTAACGCAGGTACGCAGCCGGTGTTTTTCCCATAATCTATCCGTTTGGTGTAGAGACGCATAATATGCGTCTCCACGGCAAGAAGCGTGATGTAGTGGAATGCCCGGGACGTGGAGGAGACGCATATTATGCGTCTCTACGGCTGGCGCGCCGCCCCTCGGGCAGTCACATCAGGGGACAAATCACGTGACGATAGACATAAACTTCCCCCTCTCGCCGAGAAAAGTTGGTTGTCTCGGTGAGTAAAGTATATTCAAAAGTTTTGTTTA
>CALNGU010000083.1 GCA_939800445.1 uncultured Bacteroidaceae bacterium
ACCTCATGATTATGAATCATGCGCTCTAACCAGCTGAGCTATCCCGCCATCGTTGTTTTGCGGTGCAAAGGTAGCATTTGGTTTTAAACTGCAAAAGGTTTTAATGAATTATTTTCGTATCACCGTTGCAATATCCGTGGGGCGAGGTCCAAGTTGGCACGGGCCAGGGTGTTGGATATTTGGATATTTTACTTATCTTGCACGGCGAACAGACATGACACAAGTAGGGCTATGGCAAAGACAAAGTTTCAACTCGAGTATCTGCTCAAACCGAGCAGCAAGAGCATCTTGTGGGAGTACATAAGCACCGCCGCCGGTTATGGCCGCTGGCTTGCCGATGAGGTGATTGTGGATGGTGATTCCTACACTTTCGTATGGGGTGATGAGACCAAGCGGGCAAAGCTGCTGGTGTGTCGCCCGTTTTCGCACATCCGTTTCCGCTGGGACGATGACAAGAGCGGCAAGACATTCTTTGAGCTGAGGATGAAAAGGAACGAGCTGACCAATGAATTCGTCCTTGAGATTTCCGATTTCGCCGAGGATGGCGACAGGCAGGACTTGGTGGAGTTGTGGAACTCGGAGGTTTATGAGCTGAAGAGGATTTCGGGCATCTGAACCGCCGCGCCACGGTGCGGCCGTCACCGCATTCTGCCCCTTGGCGGCAAGGGGGAGGGGCTGCGCGCCCGTTTCGGTATTTATCCCTATCTTTGCCGATGTAAATTCAGGCATCAATGGGATTTGTCAACAGCATACAGGGCGCATTGGCGGCGGCAGCCGATGTCGCCATGAGTTTGATTAAGATTGTCGTGCTGTCACGCCGCACTGGCAGCTATCGCGGGCTTGCCCCGTCCTCCCGGGAGTTGGTCGTCCTCGGCAATGGCCCGTCACTGCGTCGCCTGCTCGACGGGCATCGCTGCTTCCTCGATGGCAAGGATTTGATGGTGGTCAACTTCTCGTCAACCTCGGCGGACTATGAGGAGTTGAGACCTTCCTACTATTTGCTCATGGATCCTGCTTTCTTTGATGATGAGGCTACTTGCCGCAAGGCGTTTGAGCCGATGGTGGGGCGTACGACGTGGGACATGGTGCTCTTTGCCCCTGTTTCGGCACGGCGGCAGAAGCTGTGGCAGGAACTGGTGGGGCGCAACAAGAGGATAAGGGTGCTGTTCTTCAACCCGACACCAATCGAAGGCCCGGCGTGGTTCTGTCACCTTTGCTACAATCTGCGTCTGGGGATGCCGCGTCCGCGCAACGTGCTGGTGGCGTGCTGTATGACGGCATTGCAACTGCCCTACGCCGTTACCTATCTTGCCGGGGCAGATCACTCGTGGATGAAGGAGATATGGGTGGACGAGCACAACGTGGTGCAAGAGGACAGGGCACACTTCTACGACAAAGGCAAGACGACCCGCGTCACTTCTCCACACAAGCTGCATGAGCTGGTGGGGAGCATGGCGGTGGCATTCAAGTCCTATCATTTCGTCGAGGCGTATAGCCGCACGCTTGGCAAGCGTATTCTGAATATAACGGACGGTTCGTATATCGACGCATTCGAGCGTCTCAATCTTGATTGACTTATGGATAATGCAGGAAAGTGGGGGATAATCATCCAGGCACGCACCGGCTCGACACGGTTGCCGAGGAAGATGGTGCTCCCTTTTTATGATGGCAAGGGTGTCTTTGAACTGCTTTTGCAACGGATAGTGGCGCGGTTTGCCGGCGTGATGCCTGTTGTCGTGGCAACGACTGGCTGCCCTAGCGATGACATATTGGTGGATTTGGCGGGCAAGGTCGGTGCTTCGGTTTTCCGTGGCGACGAGGCCGATGTGCTGGGGCGGTTCATTGGCGCGGCAAGACGGTTTGGCATAGCAAATGTGGTCAGAGTCTGTGCTGACAACCCCTTTCTTGACATGGACGGCATCAAGTGCTTGGTTGATGGCATGGATAGCGATGGCGGAGTGGATTACATCACCTATGCCAGAGCCGACGGCACTCCGGCGATGAAGACCCATTATGGCTTCTGGGCTGAAGCGGTGCGGCTTGATGCTTTGCAGAGGGTGGCGGCTGCGACATCTGACAAACTCTACCACGAGCATGTGACCAATTACGTCTACTCTCATCCCGAGGACTTCAACCTCCGCTTCCTGCCCATTCCGCATGAACTGGATGTCAACACGAGGTTGCGCCTGACACTCGACACCGAGGAGGATTTCAAGCTGCTGCAAACGATATACGCCCACGTGGCATCCACCGGCAACGTATGCATCGGCAATGTGATTGACGCCGTCGATAGGCTTCCCGGCTGTTACGAGGCGATGGAAAAGCAAATCAGGAGGAACTCAAAATGAAGCATACTTATATAATAGGTGAGATAGGGCAGAACCACAATGGCTCGGCCGACATAGCCAAACTCATCGTTGACCTGGTGGCACGTCCGGTGCATGAGGAGACTTTCGGCCTTGACCTGAGCCCGATGGACGCAGTCAAGATGACCAAGCGAGACTTGAATGAGGAGCTGACCGACTCGCAAATGAACAAACCGTACCTGACTCCCAACTCCTTTGGCAAGACCTACGGCGAGCACCGCGCTTTCCTTGAATTGAGCGACGAAGAGCATTTCGAGGTCTACAAGCACGCAAAGGAAAAAGGGCTTGACTTCATCGAGACCCTTTGTTCGCGTGGTTGCTTGCGGATGTTACGCCTGTTCACCCCCGACCGCCTGAAGGTGGCAAGCCGCGACCTGACAAACATACCCCTGCTGGAGGCATTGGCGGAGACAAAAATCCCAATCATCCTGTCAACCGGCATGGCAGGCCGCAAGGAGCTGGATGAAGCGTTGGACGTAATCACCCGTTACCATTCGGACATTGCCATACTGCATTGCGTGTCACAGTATCCGACACACCCCGACAATCTCAATTTGAACACCATCCCCTATCTCATCAAGCATTATGGCCGCTACAAGATAGGGTTCTCCGACCACACCATCGGCATCGCTGCCCCCGTGGTGGCGGTGGGCATGGGGGCTGAGATAATTGAAAAGCACATCACCATTGACCGCCACATGAAAGGCACTGACCAGATTGGCTCGCTCGGTCCAGACGGGGTGAACAGGATGATAAGGGACATCCGCATCGCCGAGCGGTGGATGGGGACGGAAAACCTCTACATCGACCCTGCCGTGCAGTCTGCCAGGATGAAACTCGAGCGCAGCATCGCCACCAACCGTGCGTTGCATCCGGGCGATGTGGTGACTGAAGCCGACATCCATATGCTCAGCCCCGGCGACGGTTTCAAATGGTCGGAGCGCGGCAATGTGATCGGCCGCCGCGTGAAGGCGGAGATACCGCGCAATGAGATAATATACCCATCGGCATTGGAGCAATGACGTGCCGGCGGGCAAGTGTGTAAACGACAAAAACACTGTTATGTTACCAAAACTCGTTATAACCGACATCGACGGCGTTATGACCGACGGTGGAATGTACTACACCGCCGACGGCGATGTCATGAAGCGGTTCAGCGTCAAGGACGGGTGGGGGGTCATCTTCCTCCGCAAGCTGGGCATCCCCGTGGCCATCATGACTGGCGAAAACACCCAGATTGTCCAACGCAGGGCCGAGAAACTGAAGATTGACCACTGTTTCCTCGGCGTGAAGGACAAGGTGGCGACAGCCGAAGCTCTCTGCCGCCAGCTCGGACTGACGCTTGACGACGTGGCGTTCATAGGCGATGACATCAATGACTTGCCGTTGCTCCGCCTGGTGGGTCTGAGCGGTTCGCCTGCCAACACTTCCGATTATGTGAAAGCCGAGGTAGACATCGTGACCGAGGCACGGGGAGGCTACGGCGCGTTCCGTGAGTTCGTCGAGAGGATACTTGCCGACAACGGACTTCTGGACGAGGCCGTGCGCCGTTGCCTTTGAACACGGCGGCGCGGCATACGATGATTCCGCCATTACCATCTGATGATTCGTGCCGTGGCATACGACCTTTTGCCCTGCGGCATCTGATGCTGTTCCCGTCATCTTGCTGCCTAATTGACGGCGTGGCGGGGTTTGCTTTTGGCAATAATCAGTATATTTGTCGGGAATAATCACGCAAACTCACGGTCAGCATCATGCACACACAGGTCAAGAGCGGTCTCGTCGTCAGGAACACAGGCAGTTGGTATGTGGTCCGCACCGAGGACGGCTGCCTTGTGGAGTGCAAAGTCAAGGGCAACTTCCGTCTCAAAGGCATAAAAAGCACCAACCCCGTTGCGGTGGGCGACCATGTTGACATCAGGATGAACAACGAGGGGACGGCTTTCATCGTGCACATCCATGACCGGCGCAACTACATCGTCCGCAAACCGTCCAACCTGTCCAAGCAATTGCACGTGATCGGTGCCAACCTTGACCAGTCGTTTCTCATCGTGACGGTCAACCATCCCGAGACATCCCTTGAGTTCATCGACCGTTTCCTTGCCACGTCCGAGGCCTACAGTGTGCCGGTCAGGATAGTCATCAACAAGACCGACCTCTATGACGACACCGACAAGGCGCGGATGGAGGCGATGGTGTCGCTCTATGCGGGCATAGGCTACGAATGCTTCACCGTGTCTGCCGTGACCGGTGATGGGATGGATGCGCTGCGGGCATCGCTTGCCGGGCGCGTCACCCTCTTTTCCGGCAACTCTGGGGTGGGCAAATCGACCCTGCTCAACGCCTTGCTGCCCCATGCAGGGGCGAGGACCGGGGCAATCTCGGAGGTGCATGACAAGGGGATGCACACGACGACGTTCTCCGAGATGTACGACACCGGCACCGGCGGCTACATCATCGACACCCCGGGCATCAAAGGTTTCGGCACATTCGACATGAGGCAGGAGGAGGTCAGCCACTACTTCCCCGAGATATTCCGTGAAGCTGCATCCTGCCGCTACGGCAACTGCACGCACCGGCACGAACCCGGCTGTGCCGTAAAGGCGGCGGTCGAGCAGGGGAGGATAGGCGCGACCCGCTACAAGTCCTACCTCAGCATCATGGAGGACGAGGACGAGGGCAAGTACCGCGCCGCATACTAAATGACAACAACAAACCAAAACGATAAGACAATGGCATTGACAGTCGGAGACAAAGCCCCCGAAGTACTGGGCTTCAACGAGAATGGCGAGGAAGTGCGCCTTGACACCTACAAGGGCAGGAAACTCGTCCTCTACTTCTACCCCAAGGACAACACCCCAGGTTGCACCTCCGAGGCCTGCAACCTGCGTGACAACTACGAGGCATTGCGTGCCGAGGGCTACGAGGTCGTGGGTGTCAGCCCCGACAGCGCGGCATCGCACCAGCGGTTCAAGGCGAAATACGAGCTGCCCTTCACCCTCGTCAGCGACGGCGACCACACCTTGCTTGAGGCATTCGGCGCGTGGGGCGAGAAGACGATGTGCGGCAGGAAGTACATGGGCGTGCTGCGCAGCACATTCCTCATAGACGAAAACGGAGTGATAACAAAGGCTTTCGGCCCCAAGGAGGTCAAAGTCAAGGAACACGCCGCCCAAATCCTCAAATGACAGACGACATAAGGACAAATACATCAAATAGCTATGGCAAAAAAAGAAGCAACCAACCTCTTTGACCCCAACGCCACGCCCGAAGACAAAATGAAGGCGTTGCAGGTGGCAATGGAAAAGATAGAAAAGAGTTTCGGCAAAGGCTCGATAATGAAACTGGGCGACGACCGCATACAAGACGTGGAAGTCATCCCCACAGGCTCGCTCGGACTTGACGCTGCCCTCGGCGTGGGCGGCTACCCGAGGGGCAGGATAATCGAAATCTTCGGCCCCGAGTCCTCAGGCAAGACCACGCTCGCCATCCACGCCATCGCCGAGGCGCAAAAGGTGGGAGGCATAGCCGCGTTCATCGATGCCGAGCACGCTTTCGACAGGTTTTACGCCAGCAAGCTCGGGGTTGACATCGACAATCTTTGGATAGCGCAGCCCGACGACGGCGAGCAGGCCCTGGCCATCGCCGAGCAGCTCATCAGGTCGGCGGCAGTCGATCTCATCGTGATAGACTCGGTCGCAGCCCTCACCCCCCGCGCCGAAATCGAGGGCGACATGGGCGAGAACAAAGTGGGCCTCCAGGCACGCCTCATGTCGCAAGCACTGCGCAAACTCACCTCGGCAATCAGCAAGACCAAGACGACCTGCATCTTCATCAACCAGCTGCGCGAGAAGATAGGCCTGATGTTCGGCAACCCCGAGACGACCACCGGCGGCAACGCCCTCAAGTTCTACGCCTCCGTCAGGATAGACATCCGCCCATCAGCCCCCATCAAGGACGGCGACGTGACGCTCGGCCGCGAGACGAAGGTCAAGGTCGTCAAAAACAAGGTCGCACCCCCGTTCCGCAAGGCACAGTTTGAGATAATCTTCGGCGAAGGTATCTCACGCCTCGGTGAAATCATCGACCTCGGCACGGAGTACGGCATCATCCAGAAGAGCGGCGCATGGTTCAGCTACAACGGCACAAAGCTCGGCCAAGGCCGCGACGCCGCCAAGCAATGCCTCAAGGACAACGACGAACTCAGGGAGGAAGTCGAGAAACTCATCTTCGAGAAAATCAAATGACCACCCGCTGCCGCGAGGCAGACGCAAGACTGTATATGGAGGGACGCACCGACGGTGCGTCCCTTTTCGTTTGCCGGCTGTCGCGGAGGCGCGGGACGCATCCGCGCCGACTGGCGGGACGATGGCGGATGCGACGGGTTGTGCGGGGACGCGGCAGGCAGCGTCCCGTCAACAGGCGACAGGGTGATGACGGACGCGACGGGCTGTGCGGGGACGCGGCAGGCAACGTCCCTACGTGCTGCGCGCCGCCTTCCGGGCAATCACATCAGGGGACAAATCCCGTGACGACAGACATAAACTTCCACCTCCCGCCGGGAAAAGTTGCATACCTCGGCGAGCAAAGTATATTCAGAAGTTTTGTTTTAATATTCAAAACTTTTGTTTATATAAACAAAACTTCTGTTTATTCATTCAAAAGTTTTGTTTTTACTTTACTCACCGAGACAGGGAAGTTTCCTCGGCGGGATGGGGAAGTTTTCCTCTATCATCACGGGTTTTCCCCCTTGGGGCGGTGACGTGGCAAGCCCTATTTTTGGCACGGTGATGTGCCGCTTATGGAAAATAGTTGTACCTTAGACGTGAAAAAATCTAATGACCATGGGTGAAAACAAAGACTATTGCGTGATCATGTGTGGCGGCATCGGGAGCCGCTTCTGGCCCTTCAGCCGCAAACAGCAACCGAAGCAGTTCCTTGATTTCCTCGGCATCGGCCGCTCGATGCTGCAGTTGACCTACGACCGTTTCAGCAAGGTCATCCCGAGGGAGCGCATCATCATCGCGACCAACGCCGACTACATCGGGCTGGTCAAGGAGCAGCTGCCCGAGATTGACGATGCCAACATCCTTGCCGAGCCTGCCCGCCGCAACACTGCCCCGTGCATCGCGTGGGCGGCCTACCACATCAGGAACATCGACCCCGAGGCCAACATGGTCGTCACGCCGTCTGACCACATCATCCTCAAGGAGGAGGAGTTCCGCACGGTCATCCGCCGCGGGCTCGACTTCACTCGCGACAACGACGTGCTGCTGACCATCGGCATCAAGCCTAACAGGCCCGAGACGGGCTACGGCTACATCCAGGTGGACGAGGCGGTGGATGACAACTTCTACACGGTGAAGACTTTCACCGAGAAGCCCGAGCTCGACCTGGCCAAGGTGTTCATCGAGACGGGCGAGTTCTACTGGAACTCGGGCATATTCTTCTGGAACGCTGCCACTGCCGTGCGGGCCATCGAGCGTCATCAGCCGTTGCTTGCCACCACGCTCCGCTTCGGCGAGGAGCTGCGCGGGGAGGGCGAGGCGGCGTTCATCGAGAGCCACTTCCCGTTCTGCCCCAACGTGTCGATTGACTATGCGATGATGGAGAAGGCTGACAACGTCTATGTCCAGCTGGCCGACATGGGCTGGGCGGACTTGGGGACGTGGGAGTCGCTCTACGAACTGACCCCGAAGGACAAGAACCAGAATGCCATCCTGCGTTGCGGCACTATCCTCAACGGTTGCAAGAACAATATCATTGCGCTGCCCGAGGACAAACTGGCAATCATACAGGACATGGACGGCTATCTCATCGCCGAGCATGACAAGGTGCTCATCATCTGCAAGAAGGACGATGAGACCAACCTGCGCAAGTATGTCAACGAGGCGCGGATAAAGCTCGGGGAAGACCTCGTGTAGGCTGTACGCCACAGGCAGAAAGTCAGCGGCGCGACTCCCATGACGGGGGTCGCGCCGCTTGCCATCCAGGGGCAATGCTCATGTGTGATGAAGTCGGAGAATCTGGATGGCGGCTTGCATGATCAGTAGCCCTTGGGGACAAGGTCAAAGAATCCGCTTATCTCCTGCTGGTCGATGGCTTGGCGCACGTTGAAACGCTTGACCTGGTCCTCGTAGCCCTGCTTGGAGGCTTTGATTTCGATGGTCACGTCGCGCGAGTTCTCGTATGTCAGCCCGAGGATGTTGAACCCTCGTGTCTCCTCATACGGCGTGGTCATGAGATAGGTCTCGTTAGTGTTCTTCACTACCTGCGGTATGCTGGAGACGACACGCCAGTAGATGCGCGCTCCCCTCGGTTCGGAGTCGAAGTACCAACGGATGATGGTGCTCTCGAGGGCGGTCTCCCCAGGTTTGTCGCGGCTCACCATCTTGTCCGCCTCGCCTGCCATGATGGTCGGGTCTTTCATGTAAGCGGCGTTGGTAAAGGTGTAATCGATGCTGTATGCGCCACCCGCCTGCACCATCATCTGAGGGTCGAACTCCGCCTCCTCGGTGTAGCCGTCCTTGCTAAACGTCAATTGCCAGGGATGCACGGTCTTTGTGCCTTTGAAGTCGTTGGCTTTCGAGTACTCAGTGGTGATTTTCGTAGGCAACTTCACCGTGCAGGGGGTCTTGCCCACCGCCTTGCCGTCGATCAGGACAGTAGCTCCTGCCGGGTCGGAGGTGATGCGCGTGGTTTCATAAATGGTGCTGCTCTCCATATACGGGGACTTGCACGATGCGGCGAGCAATGCAACTGCTGCGATGATTGAAAGTTTCTTTAACATGGTGCTTGATTTTGATGGTTAGTAACGATAGTATTGGTTGGGTTGTCCTTGCGGATACTGTTGTTGGGGCTGGCCGTAAGGTTGCTGAGGCTGGCCTTGCGGATATTGGGGTTGCGCCTGTTGCGGCTGGGGCTGCTGGTTGTACTGCGGTTGTCCGTACTGTTGCGGCTGTCCGTACTGTTGCTGCGGCTGCTGGTACTGAGGATACTGCGGCTGCGGTTGTTGGTACTGTGGCTGCTGGTAGTAGGGTTGTTGCGGTTGCTGGTATTGCGGCTGTTGGTAGTACTGGGGTTGACGCTGCCCGGCCTTGGGGACGAGCTCGAAGAAGGAGCTTATCTCCTGCTGGTCTATCGCCTGCCGCACGTTGAACCGTTTGATCTGCGTCTCATAGCCTGACTTTTCCAGCTTGATTTCAATCTGCACATTCGTCGAGTTCTCGTATGTCAGCCCGAGGATGTTGAAAGCCCGCGTCT